>DBQN01000059.1:0-22481 GCA_002305255.1 Firmicutes bacterium UBA1393
CTGCAGGTGTTCGAGCGCATGGGTGTGGACGTCGACCCTGACGAGGTGTTCATCGCCAGTGAGTGTGCGGCCCGGTACATTGCGGCTCGGAAGCCCGGAGCAGTCACATACGTGCTGGGCTCGCCGGGGCTGTTCGACGAAGCGGTGCTGGCAGGCCTTGACGCGCGCACCACGTCGACGAAACACCCCGAGCAGGCCGAATACGTGATGGTGGGCAAAGACAATGACCTCACCTTCACGAGGCTCACGTGCGCCCTGCGCGCGCTGAAGGCAGGGGCGAAGTTCGTTGCCGTGAACTGCGATCCCACAGTGCCCGTGGCAGACGGTCTGGAGCCCGGCGCCGGCGCGCTGGCGGCGGCGATGACCTTCATGACTGGCCGCGAGCCTGACGTGGTAGTCGGCAAGCCAGGCACCCTACTGCTGGAGATGGCCCTCGAAAGGTGCGGCCTCACCCCGGCTGAGTGCGCGATGGTTGGAGATACGCCCGAAAGCGATGTGGCCGCCGGAAATGCCCTGGGGATGCACACGATCCTCGTGTTGACGGGCAATTCTGACGGACGCACAGCAGATGATGACCTCAATATTCCGGCTGTTATGAGGCCGGAGCTGACGCTGCAGTCAGTCTTAGACCTCGATCTGGCTGCAGCGAACTAGGCGCAGCGCCATGCGCTGAAACGGCGCGTGGCGGCGGCGGATAGCTCAGCGTCAGTCGATGTAACCGGAATACGATGCCCACTCGATCATCAACGATAGGGTGGGCACTTCTATCCCTGCCTGTATCGACATCTGGAAGAGAACCCTGTCTTGCCATTCAGTGCGCCGGCCGCGCGGCAGGTCTGTGCCGGTGGCTGAATACGTAGCCTGCATCACCGCAGTCACGCGCGCAGCGGTGACCTGCAGTCCAAACGACTGGAACTGGGACTCGGTCATGTTGCCCACGGAGGCCTTGTGGCCCTTCTCGATCTTCACATCGCTCGACGGGAAGTAGTAGCTGGTGCCGCTGGGGCCCTTCACCCACACCTTGTTGCCTTTATGGTGGTCAAGCTGGAACGTCACGCCGGGAGCAACATCCATCACGACATACCCATCGGCCGTGCGAAGGCGAGTTGCCTTCTTGGTGATGACCACGTCGACCGTGCGCTCCTTAGGCGGCTTCGGCCCTTTGACCTTGTTGTTCTTCGCTTCCGCGACGACCGATCCCATGACTCCGGGCACTCCGGCCAGGCCCACCAGCAAGATGGCGAGAAGCAACGTCACGATGACGCGCCGGGGACGACCCTTACCTATCAGTGTACGTATCACAGCGATTCCTCCAAGCATGCCGGCCCAGTCCGGTCCAGTGGAGACCATCCCCGTCATCCCCGGCCCGGCCCGGCGCGATTGAGCGCGGCGGCGCATAACCGCATTCTGTAATCCCTGGTATTCTAGACGCAGCTCAGGGCGGTTGGTTCCACTACATCGCGGCTGAGCTGGGCCTGATGAGACTGAGGACCTGCCTCCGCGCCCCTGGAGGAGCCGGAGCTCCAGCGGAGAATTCCCGAAGAGGAACCACCGGGTAGTTCAAGGAGATGCTTCACTTTATGAAGAAGGTCCTCGCATATATCCGTCCTCATCTGCTCTTCTTCCTCATCGCTCCGGTGTTCAAGGCCGTGGAAGCCGCGGCCGAGCTTCTTCAGCCCCGAATCATGACCACCACCATCGACGTAGGCGTGACGACGGGCAACATCGATGTCATCTTGCACAACGGCCTGCTCATGCTGGGAGTTGCCGCCATCGGCATTGTCGGTGGCCTCGGCTCGTCGTTATTCGCGGCGAAGTCATCACAGGGATTCGGCGCCGACCTGCGGCAGGGCGTGTTCGACAAGGTAGTCGCGCTATCGTTCGCTGACATAGACAGGTACTCTACTGGCTCGCTCATCACGCGGCTGACCAGCGACATCATCCAGCTCGAGAACACATCCATGATGATGCAGCGCATCATGGTGCGGGCTCCTCTACTTGGGCTCGGCGCGATCATCATGACGATGTCCATCTCCACGCCGCTCGGACTGGCTTTGCTCGCCGTATCCGCTGTAGTCCTGGTGATCGTCGCCGCCATCATGAAGCGGGCGTTTCCGATGTTCACCCGGATCCAACAGCGTCTCGACGCGGTGAACTCTGCAGCACAGGAGAATCTGTCGGGCATGCGCACTGTGAAGGCCTTCGACCGGGCCACCTTTGAGGTGAAGCGGTTCGACGCCATCAACGAGCTGCTATATCGCACCAGCGTGCGCGCAGGCCGCACCATGGCGTTCAGCGGCCCGGCAGTGTCGCTCGGCATGAACATGACGACGCTGATCGTGCTGTGGCGCGGCGGCCAGCTCGTTGCCGGGCGCGAACTGCACATCGGCCAGATCGTCGCCGTGACCCAGTACATCACGCAGGTGTTGTTCTCCCTGTCTATGCTGGGTTTCCTCCTGATCAACCTGGTGCGGGCCGGCGCCTCGGCCGGGCGCGTGGCAGAGGTGTTGGAGACTGAGCCCAGCATCGTCGACTCGCCGCCAGCGATGACAGTCGGCGCGGCCGCCGCTGCCGAAGCCGCCGCCAGCGGCGCAGCCCCGCCGCGCGTGACACGCGGCGAGGTCGAGTTCCGCGATGTGGACTTCCGTTACCCCGGCGCCGCCGGCGCGCCGGCCCTGCAGGGCGTATCGCTCCACGTTGCGCCAGGCCATACGCTGGGCATCCTCGGCGGCACCGGCTCGGGCAAGTCGACCCTCGTGAACCTTATCCCCCGGTTCTACGATGTCACCGCAGGTCAGGTGCTGGTAGACGGAATCGACGTCCGCCACTACCGCCTCGCCGACCTGAGAGCGGGCGTTAGCATAGTGCTGCAAGACACGGTCCTCTTCTCCGGCACCATCGAGGAGAACCTCAGGTGGGGAGCGCCCGACGCCACGCACGATGAGGTGATGGAGGCCGTGCGCATGGCCCAGGCCTCAGATTTCGTGGAGTCAACGGCCGACGGTCTCGGCGCATTCATTGGCCAGCACGGTGTGGGCCTGTCGGGCGGCCAGCGGCAGAGGGTGTCTATCGCCCGCAGTCTTCTACGCAGAGCCCCAATCCTCATCCTCGACGACGCCGCCAGCGCCCTCGACTTCCGCACGGAACTTCGCCTCAGGCGCGCCCTCCGTAGCTACACGAAACGCAGCACGACCACTATCATCATCGCCCAGCGGGTGACCAGCGTGATGGAGGCCGATGAGATAATAGTCCTGGAAGACGGGTTCATTGCCGCCCGAGGCACACATCGTGAGCTGATCCGCACATGCCCGGCCTATCGAGACCTCTGCCGTCTTCAGCTCGGAGAGGGGGCCGTCGCCTGTGGACAATAAGACGAACACCGGCAGGAACTCCACCAGCCTCAACCCCAGCTACGGCCGGCGCCCGGGCGACTTCGGCGTGCGCGGCTCAAGGTTCGCGCCTGTGGTTAAGCCCAAGAATGCGCGCGAGGCCCTGGCGAGGCTCGCCCACTACATCAAACAACAACGCCTGCTGCTCGGCCTGGTGTTCGCGGCGACCCTCGTGATCTCTACCGTCGCCGTGATCGCGCCGCGCCTGGTGGGGCAGGCCATCGACCCGGTCATTGCCACCGGCGACTTCGCTGCCCTCGGGAGACTCATAGTCATCCTCGCCGGTCTGTACGGGTTGAACTCAGCGGCATCGTGGGTGCAACAGACATGCATGACGGTGGTGTCGAACAGGACCACACGTCAGCTGAGGCACGACCTGTTTGCCAAGATCCAACAGCTGCCTCTGCCCTATTTCGATGGGGCGGCCCAGGGCGACCTCATGAGCCGACTGGCTAATGACGTCGACACCGTGGGGCTTGCCACAGGGCAGCCCACGGCACAGCTGTTCTCGTCGAGCCTCAGCATCGTGGGGATCCTCGCGATGATGCTGTCGCTGAACGTCAAGATGACGCTGGTGGTGCTGTCGATGGTGCCGGTCACCCTGTTCGTGGCGTTGAACGTGGCGGGATGGTCGCGCAGGCACTTCAGGCGCAGGCAGGAGGCATTGGGGGAGCTCAACGGCTACATCGAGGAACTGGTGGGCGGCATAAGGGTGGTAAAGGCGTTCACCAGGGAAGACGACGTGCGTGCCTCCTTTGCCCGGCGCAATAGGGCGCTGCGGGATACGGCATACCGAAGCGAGCTTGTGACCGGCATGTTCATGCCCATCACCCACCTCATAGACAACCTCGGCTTCACCGTAGTCGCGCTGGCCGGCGGGCTGATGGCTGCGCGCGGATCCATCAGCGTGGGGATGGCGGCCACATTCATCATCTACTCGCGCCAGTTCATGCAGCCTGTGAAGGAGATCTCCAACCAGTGGAACACGGTGCAGTCGGGGCTTTCCGGCGCCGAGCGGGTGTTCGAAATCATGGATTCACCGTCGGAGGAGGATGCTGAAGCGGCCGCGGCGGTCTCGCTGCCGGCGGCGGCGAACGGCGCGGCGGCGACGGCCGGCCGTCTCGCGGGGCACGTCGTGTTCGACCACGTCACCTTCGGCTACATTCCCGACACGCCGGTCTTGAAGGACGTATCCTTTGAAGCCCTCCCCGGTCAGACCGTCGCCATCGTCGGCGCCACGGGCTCGGGCAAGACCACCCTCATCAGTCTGCTCGCGCGCTTCTACCCGGTGCAGTCGGGCCGGATCCTCATCGACGGCGTCGACATCGCCCACGCGACGCTCAAGAGCGTGCGTGGGAGCCTCGGCATCGTGCTGCAAGACTCGCACTTGTTCTCCGACACTGTGCGCGAGAACATCAGGTTTGGGCGCCTCGACGCCACCGACGCCGAGATCGAGCACGCGGCGCGCCTGGCCCATGCCGACCCGTTCATCAGGCGCATGGCCAAGGGCTACGATTCCCAGCTCACCGCCGACGGGCGCAACCTCAGCCAGGGCCAGCGCCAGCTGCTCTCAATAGCCAGGGCGATACTGGCCGATCCGGCAATCCTCGTGCTAGACGAGGCCACGTCTAATGTAGACACCCAGACGGAAGTGGCCATCCAGGCCGCGATGTTGCAGCTCATGAAGGGGCGGACGAGTATCGTTATTGCTCATAGACTGTCTACCATACAAGGGGCCGACAAGATCATCGTCATCGACGACGGCCGCATCATCGAGACCGGGACCCACCGCGAGCTGCTCGCAGCCGGCGGGCACTATGCAGCCATATACGAGAGTCAGCTCATCTCGTCGGATTCAGAAGCATCATGAGCTTCGGCAACAGGCCGGAGATGGATGCCGCAGCATACAGCATCAGAAGGCCCATCGCAATGTTGAGGGGCTTTCGGTAGGAACTGAACAGGCGGAATACGGCGGCGCCGAAAGCGATCCATACCATGCCCGACGTAGCCGAACAGGCCGCCAGCAGCAGCGACATCAGCACCAGCCCGGATGCTGATCTGAAGTAGGGCACCACGAAATTGGCCGTGACAGTAACCGCATAAAGCAGCATCTTCACGTTGACGAACTGCATTCCCAGGCCGGTGAGGAATGAGACCGGCTTGGGTTCTCTCTCCTTCGGGCCGCTGCCAGAGCGGAATAGCTTGACCGCAAGGTATAGCAGGTAGACACCGCCGAGCGTCTGAGCGATGGGCCTGAAGCCCGGGATTACGCGTTCAAGCGACATCGAGAAGAGACTGCCGCCCAGCATCACCAGGAACACGCCGACGTACAGCCCGGCGAGATAGCCAAGGCTGCGCCTGACGCCGAACTGCCCGCCGTTAACCATGCAGAGCATGTTGTTGGGGCCCGGCGTCAGCGTCATGATGGCAACATACGAAGTGAAAGCCACAAGGTCAGGCATTAGCTGATCAACGCTCCTGTTCTCCCCATCATCCATCTCCGCAGAGTCCTCCCCATCAGTTCGCCGTGGTAGTCTATATACCTCTGTGGCAGCAGCGGCGACGTGTCAATATCGATCAGGCTGGTTGCCCACGTGAAATCGCCGTCAGCCATGTGTTGGGCACCTGGGCGCGCGCGGAGGGTCTCTCGCGCTGGGCAGACCAATCCGCTCGTCCTCCCCGCAACCCTATTCCTACTACACTAGAGCTGATATCCAAGACTGCTCCGTGTGGAGGCAACAGCGACGTAGATGCCTCTGGCTGGAGGAGTTCGGCCGAGTCACGCCTCCATCTAGAGGTGAGAGGCTGGATCCAGGGGCGACGACGGGGAGCAAAGGAGAAGAATGCCCCGCGGGGNNTGGTGATCTCGGAGGCGATGGACAAGCGCTTTGCGCCTGGGCCATCGACGAGGGCGATCACCTCCTGCACTGGAGTCGACCTCTCAGTGAATCCAGATGGCAACAGCGACTCGAATGCCCAGCCGTGTCAACCCTGGGATCAGCCGAGAGCAGTTGGTAGTGTTGCTCGAGACGACGCCGATGCCGAGAATGTATGCACAGGTACATACTCGGTGATCGACTTCTTCGCAACCAGCATCGCCATCCTCGCAGTTGAACATGGGAGTCTGGATACGTAGATCGCGAATGGCGTGTATTCTGCCATCCGAAAATCCGCAAGGACGAGGTGCAAATCCCGCTTGACAGCCTGTGCATCTTCATTCATAATAACCGCATAAACACAAACAAGGAGGCCCTTCCCATGTTCATCGGCAAGTCCCTTAAGAGCTTCGGCCGCAAGATGCTGACGGCGACGATGTCGCTGGCAGTGCTGCTGGCCGCGCTGACCCTGTCCGCCGCGGCGGCCGCCGCAGGCCCAACCTTCGAGATCGCACTGCCCGGCGCGGGCGGCCCGTTCACCGGGCGTGTGTTCGCCATAATCACTCAGGATCCTGACGGCGAGCCCTGCGGTCAAATCGATGTTACTGGCGTTCCGTTCTGGGGCAAGGACGTTACCGGCGGCGAAGCCGGCTCCAAGATCACCATCTCCTCTGGCGACGCAGCTGTAAAGGGTTACCCCCTCTCAAGCCCCGAGCAGATACCTGCCGGCGAATACTATGTGCAGGCCTTCTTCACCCATTATGAGGTATACAATCGCGCCGACGGGCACAGCCTGCTTCTGCCGACCCTCGCCGGTGCTGGCGGACCGCAGAACATGTGGGCCACGCCCGGCAGCTTGAAGAGCCCAGTCCAGAAAGTGCAGATCGATCCGGCGCAGAGCCAGACGATCGAACTCAGTCTTACAGAATCCATACCCATGCCTGAGCTCAAGGAAGGCGAAGTAGCTCAGCAGGGCAACTACCCCGACACCGACCTGGTGAAATACATCAAGATCCAGAGCAAGCTCCTCACCGAGTTCTGGGGCAAGCCGATGTATATTGGCGCAAACATACTTCTGCCCAAGTCGTATGCCTCGAACCCCGATGCATACTACCCCGTCTGGTACCAGCAGGGCCATTGGCCGGGTGGACGCGCTCCTCTGAGCTTCGGTCGTGGGCGTGCGCTCGACGCCTTCTGGATGTCTGACGAGGCTCCTCAGATGATCGTTGTGGAATTCAGAGATGAGAACCCGTTCTATGGCACTTCGTATTCAGTCAACTCGGCGAACCTCGGGCCTTACGGTGATGCCATCACCCAGGAGCTCATCCCATACATCGAAGCGAACTTCCGCGCTATCCCCGAGGGCTGGGCGCGCCTGCTCAGCGGCGGATCCACCGGAGGCTGGGAGGCGCTGGCGCTTCAGGTGTGGTATCCGGATTACTTCGGCGGCACCTGGCCACTCTGCCCCGACTCAGGCGATTTCACATACTTCCAGCTGATCAACATCTATGAGGACGCGAACGCTTACTTCACGGAATACGATTGGCTCAAGGTGGAACGCCCGTCAGCCCGCAAGGTGGACGGCAACATCCAGTTCACCGTCAAGCAGGAGAATGACTGGGAGAACGCCATGGGCTTGCTCAACAGAGCGGGCGGCCAGTGGTCCATCTGGGAAGCGGTCTACTCGCCCGTCGGNNAGAACTTCGATATCCGCGTCAAGCTGGAGAACGAATGGCCGACTATCGGGCCGAAGCTGGTGGGCAAGATTCACATCAGAGGCGGCGAGATGGACAACTACTATCTCAACAACGGCATCTATCAGCTTGAGAAGTTCTTCAACGCCACCACAGACCCGGCGTACGGCGGATATGTGAAGACCTTCCCGCGCCTCGGCCATACCGGCAACATCGCCAACGAGGAACTCCTCGTCGAGATGGCAGAGTACCTCAAGGCCAACGTGACCGACCCGCGCGTGAAGTCACTGGATCTCAAGTAACGAAAGCGCGGCGGCTGCCATAGCCGTCCGGCAGCACAGTTATACAGCCGCAACCTCGACACAGCCAAACCGGCCCCGGCAGATGATGGGTCTTAACCCCATCACCGCCGGGGCCGGTTGTCACATGGGTTCAGAAACTCGCCTTGATACCGGCGGTGACGCCGGCCGCCTGGGCGAAGGCGGCTGCGGGGCCATCCGTGGGGATCCCACCGCCGTCGCCGCCGGCGAGGCCTGCGGCCCACCCTCCAACCGCCGAGAGCGAGAGCTCGACTGCGGGCATGACGGTGAATGTGTAAGTCGGCATCAGCAGTACGGCCTTGTTCATCACGTCGGCCACGGCCACCAGCTGCAGGAGATGGTCATCGGCAAGTGAATACCTGAGCGCTGCGATACCGTAAAGGCCTGCGCCAGCCTGGGAATCCTGGGAATACGGAGAGAACAACGACGATGTGCTATCGTATACGCCCTGTACAGAGGTGAACAGGCCGCGCCCCACATCGAAGGTGTATTCGACGCCGGCGACTACCTGAAGGTGCACGCCGTTGCTGCTCATCGGGGTAATGCCTTCCATGCCCGGTTCGAGTTCGGGTATGGCATCCGGAATCGCAGCGCCGGCCTCAACCCAGGCCGCCGCGTCTCCGATCGATCCTGCTGCCGCAAGCCCCACATGGTGCATGCGCCTGTAGGCGAGGTGCAGCTCATCGCCTTCCATCCACGCTGCGGGCAGGTCCTGTCGCCCGCGGAAGTAGGAAGCGTACAGGTTGTATGAGCCGAGCATCGTTTCGGCCCGCAAGGCGAACTCGATGTCATCGAGCAGGCCATCGGACGTGCCACCTACGGCCGGGGCTGCCTGGCCGAGTTCGGCCGGCAGAGGCGCCGGTGCGTAATCGAGCACCAGCACGCCGGTTACGGCCGACACGCCGTCGCCGGCATAGTAGGTGGCCTCAACTGCGGGCACAGGCCCGCGCGCGATGCCGCCGGCGTCCAGGGCGGAAAGGGCTGAGGCGGCCGCCGAAGCGCCGCTGCCGGCAGAAGCGCCCCGCTCCGGGTTCACCACGTTCATGGGGTTGATGCCGTCGGCCACACCCCAGCTCACGATGAGGTTGCCTGCGCGCAGATCGACGGGGCCGAGCGCCGCGTCGGCGTAGACCTCGCCAATCAGCGCCTTGACACCGCCCTCAGGCAGCGACCATGCGGCCAGGCCGAAGTCGGCATGGTAACCGAGCCAGTCACTCAACTCGCCGTCGACACTGAGACGCAGTTCGAGCAGATCGCGGTCTAGCCCACCCGCGAGGAATCCGTAATGCAGCTGGTAACGGGCGCTGCCCGACAGCTCAGGCAGCTCGAAGGCTCCAGCGGGCCCGGCCGCCACGGCGGCCCCTGACGCCGCCGACACCACGACCATTACCGCCAGCACGACCACAAACACGCGTGCCGATCGCTTCTTCATCTTCATCTCACCCCACACCTACTTCCGCAGGTATCTGAGGGTGAACACCTCGTCTGATACCGGCTTCGTGTCGGACTCGAGTATCTTCACCGTTGTGGCGCTGCCGGCCGTCACGTTGGTCAGCTTGATAGTCCGCGGCTGCCAGGCCCCGCCTTCCACCTTCTGAAGGTCTTGAAGGGTCATGACCTTCTGCAGCTTATCGCCCTTGCCGTAGAACTCGATCTTGAGTGGAAGCGCCCCGTCTTGCCACACGTACAGCACGACGCCGGTGTAGGCCTGACCACTGGATTTGGGCGTCAGTCTCAACACATAACAGAGCCTTCCGTCTACCTTCTGATCAGGAAGAAGGGCAGCGGTGTAGTCTTTCCACGAATCCTCACTCAGCGAGATCTCCTCGAAGGTGAAGTCGGTGCCCATGAACTGCCCCTGGGCCGAGCTGCCGGCGATGCGCCGCTCACGGCCGACGGCCGGCAGGTAGAGCCACATTTGATCCTCGGCCCCCGGCTCGACGATGCTCAGGAACTTGGTGCCTTTGACGTCGGCGGGAGCGAGGAACTCCACCATCTGGCTGGATGAGCCCTTGCCGTCGTCACGGCGGAATATCTCGACCTTGTTGGTCTTGGTCTGCTTGCCCTTCTCCACGACAAGCTCCACCACTGCGCGCCCGCTGCCGCCCAGCAGGCCCGACATCTGCATTGAGTCCAGCACCTGTTGGGCCGTGGGGGCAGCGGCAGCCGCGCCAACGGTGCCCGCCGCAACGGCACCCGCCACTATGATGGCCGCCAGCGCCAACGTCGGCAGCGCGACTGCGCGCATATAGAACCCTCTACGCTTCATGTTCATATCTGCACTCCCCTTTTCGAACGCCGTTCCCTCGCCGCGACCAGCATCGCAGGCAACACCGTCAGTGCGCCCAGCGACGACACGACCATCGTGACCGAAATCAGTAGCCCGAACTGGCGCACAGGCGGGAACTCGGACGTCATCATCACCAGGAAGCCCGCCGCCACCGCCGCCGAGTTCAAGACCACCGCGCGCCCTGTATAGGCAATGGTGGCGCGCATGGCGTCGCGCGGGCCGGCGCCTGCGGCCAGGCGCTGCGAGTAGCTTGTGTAGATGTGCACGCTGTAGTCGATCCCCATGCCCACGGCGATGGAGCTGACCAGGGCCGTCACCAGATTCACCGGCAGGCCGGCCCATCCCATCAGGCCGAAGTTCGCAAGGATCGTCAGCACGATAGGAGCCATGCACATCAGCGAATCCCACGACCGCCCTAGGCTAAGATACACAATGGCCAGCACCGAAAGGGCTGCCAGCACCAGGCTCTGCATCTGGCCGGTGACGATCTGGCTGCCCATGGCCTCTCCGAGTAATGGTAGACCGGTGATCTCCACGCTCTCGATGGTCGGCGCCGCGGCGGCGAGGTCCCTCACGATCGCCCTGGCCTCGTCGAGCGTGCCGCCGCCGGCTCGCGAGTTCATCGTCGAGTCGGCCATGACCTGTATGCGAGCTTGAGTCTGGTCGAGACTGAGCATCGCATCAATGCCCACGTCTCCCGACATCGACACCAGGAGCACGTACTGTGCGGCCTCGTCTCGCGTGTCGGGCACCCTGTTCCAGGCAGGGTCGCCGTCGTGCAACGCCATCGACACCTGCTTGATGACGTCTACAATGGAGAGCGCACGGCCGAGCCCGTCTACCTGCTCGAGCTTACTGCCGGCCTGCTCCATCGCCCGGAGCGTCGCCGGATCGAGGATATCGCCCTCCACCATGACCTGCACCGTGTCGACGCCGCCGAACTCCGACCTGATCAGGTCGAAATCGCGGCGAGTGACGCTCCTCGCGTCGAAGAAACTGGCGAAGTCGGTGTCGACGCCGAGCTTGCCGACGCCCACCCCCGACCAGACCACCAACGCCGCAACGGCCACAATCACCGCGATCGGATTGCGGAGCACTGCGTCGCCGAACCGACGCATCACACCTGATGTCTTCTCCGATGCCGCACCATTCCGCGCCAGGGCACGCGCGTTCTGCCGGCCCCTCCTTGCCATGAGCACCAGCACCGCCGGCAGGAAGGTAAGGGAGATCAAGAGCGCACAGGCGATGCCGATGGCCGCAAGCATGCCGAAATCACGCATGCGGTTGATTGTACTGAAGATGTTCGAGCCGAATCCGGCTACCGTCGTGACGCCCGCGAGTACAATGGCCACGCCCACCGACTCGATTGCCTTGAGCGGGGCTGCCGCGCCGGCGGCGGAAAGCCCGGTGCCGGCCGTGGCAACATTGATCTCTTCGTAGTACCGATGCATCATGTGAATACCGTAAGCGCTGCCTGACGACAGCAACGCCACGGGCAACACGGCGCTCATCTGGGTCAGGGGGATGCCCACAAAGCCCATGATCCCCAGAGTCCAGACTATGCTCAGCACCACCGTCAGCAGGGGCAGCACGACGCCGGCTGCAGTCTGGAAGCTAGTGATGAGCGTCAGGAGGATAATCGCGGCGGCTCCGGGCAGCAAGTCCACTAAGTCGTCTAAGAGGTGTTCTTCCGCCGAGCGGTTCAGCATCGGCGCCCCCGACAGCGCGTAGGAGCGGTCTCCCATCACCTCGTGCACGATGAGCTTCACTTCTCCGGCCAGCTTGCCGGCGTCGACGCCCATGCCCAGCTGCGCCAGGGTCAGCACGTAGTCACCGTCTTCGGAGATCAAGACGCCTCTGAGTTGCTCGCTCTCCAGCATCCGGCGGCGCACCTCGTCGGCGCCGTCCTGGTCAGACGGGATATCGCCGAGCATCTGGACGACGTCGAGGCCCCATGGGGCACTCCTGACCTCCGACATTGTGGCGATGGAGTTGACAGAATTCACGCCATCCGTCATCTCGAGGCGAGAAGTCAGCTCGCTCAGAAGGGCTAGCCCTTCCGGTGTGAACACCTCGTCAGACGGCGAGGCTATCATAATGTAGTCGGAACCGCCGAAGGCCTCGTCTACCCTGTCGAGGGCAGCGACCTCAGGCGCATCTGAAGGGAAGAAACCTCTCTGGCTGGTGTCGACTCTGACTCGCGTGATACCAATGATCGAAAAGGCCGTGATAACGATGGTGATCGCCACGATCACCGCGGGGTAACGCTTCACAAACTTGGCAAGGTAACTCAATTGCTCTCATCTCCGGTCGATTACGACTGACTCGTCAGTCATTATCAATACTCTATTACATCGGCCCAGGTGTCAACACTCGATTACCCTAACACTGCGCGCCGGGCCCGGCCTGCGCTGTCGTGAATTCCCATGATATACTAAGTGCATAATGCAACGTGTTTTCCGGTGAAAGGAGTGCCCCAAGATGCGCATGACATTCCGGCTCCTCGCAGTGGCCTCGCTCCTCGTGTTGCTGGTGCTTCTCGCACCGCTGCCCCCTGCCACCGCAACTTCGGTCGCACAGCCGGCCGCGGCTCTGACCCCGACCCCGACCCATCGCCCCCTCATCATCGCCCACCGCGGCGCCTCGGGCCAGGCGCCTGAGAACACCATGGCCGCCTTTGAGCTCGCCATCGAGCTGGGCGCTGACATCATCGAACTTGACGTGCGCCGCTCAAGCGACGGCGCCCTGGTAGTCATACACGACGCTACGGTCAATCGCACCACAACAGGCGACTTTCGCGGAGCCGTGGCCGACCTTACCCTGGCCGAGCTGAAGTCGCTCGATGCAGGCAGCTGGCGCGGCGAGCAGTTCGCGGGCGAGCCCATTCCCACCCTGGACGAGGTGCTTGAGCGACTTGGCGGTCGAACCCGCTTTCTGATCGAGCTCAAAGAGGCCGGCATCGAAGCCGACGTTGCCCGAGCCATTCGCGACGCCGGCGTCACTGACAGCGTGATGATGCAGAGCTTCGATGCGAAGTCTGTGGGAGCTATAGCGGCTCTGATGCCCGAAACCCCGGCCGGCGTGCTCTTCAGGGCGCCAGGCCTGCTGGGCCGGATATTCCTGGCCCGCAGGGTCATCAGGCGCAGCGCCGCCGCAGATGCCGCGTTCGCCGCCATCAACTACCGCGCAATAACGAAGCCGCTGGTGCGTTCGATCCGCGCGGCGGGCCTTGGCGTGTATGCCTGGACAGTTAACAGCGCTCCGGCCATGCGCGCCATAATCGCCCTTGGCCTCGACGGCATCATCACCAACTACCCTGAAACCCTACGCGGATTGCTGTAGTGACATGCTCACGTCAGCCGTGATTCTCGCAGCAGGTGAGTCGAAGCGCATGGGCCGGCCCAAGCCCCTACTCGACTGGGGAGGGGTGCCTCTGGTGCGCCACGTTGCCCAGGTGTTCGCCGACGGGGGCGCTGCCGAAGTTGTCGTAGTCACCGGATGCAGTGCCGAGGCCGTCGCCTGCGCCGCTGGGCCGCCCACCCTCGCCGGAGGCGTGCCGCTGCGCATCGCCGAGAACACCGACTGGAGGCTGGGCATGTCGTCTTCCGCAGCTGCCGGCGCCCGGGCATGCAGCAGAGATGCCGAGTCCATCGTGGTCTGCCCGGCAGACCTGCCCATGCTCCGCCCGGCCAACGTCGCCGCCCTCATTCGCGGTTTCCTCGAGCTGCGCCGTGCCCACCCCGGCTGCGGCGCCGCAGTCGCCGCCCACGAAGGCAGACGCGGGCATCCGGCCATCATCGCAGCCGAACTGCGCGCCGCCCTCGAACGGCTCGGCGCCGCCGGCACCCTTCGTGACCTGCTAGACCTGGGCATGTGCGGCGCACCCTCCGGCCTTGCGCTCATTGAGGCCGGGCCTGAGTGCATCGCACCCGACATCGACGTGCCCGACGATTACACAAGCGCCCGGTCTCAGATGGATTGGAGTGAACCGACATGATGATCGACGTGCTCAGCGCGGCGGTGTCTACCATCGCAGCAGGCCGCAGCGCTGCCCTTGTCACAGTTGTGCAGTCTTCCGGAAGCACCCCCGCAAAACCAGGGTTCAAGATGCTGGTAACTGAAGACGGAGCGCGCACCGGCACTGTCGGCGGCGGCGCCCTGGAGAGCATCGCGATTGAGACAGCCAACCGCGTCATCGCAAAGGGGCAGTCGGAGAGACTGGTCCTCGACGAGGCGTCAGGCGGACTGGCGGCCATTGGAATGGCATGTCAGGGCGGAATCGAGCTGTTCATCGAGTTCCTGTCGGCAGGGCCTGAAGTGTGCATCTACGGCGCCGGCCACGTCGGGATAGCCTTGGGCGAGCTGGCGGCCTTTGCGGGATTTCGAGTCATCCTGGTAGACGACCGCCCTGAGCTGGCCTGCGCGGAGCGGGCACCCTTCGCACGAGAGACTTACGCCGGCGACATGGCAGAGTTCGCGCGCACGCGCCCGGGCGGGCCCGACAAGTATGTCGCCATCGTCACGCGCGGCCATACCTTTGATGAGCAGGTGTTGAGGGAAGTGCTCAGGCAGGACCCCTTACCGCACTACATCGGCATGATGGGCAGTGTGCACAAGGTGCGCACGTGTTTCGAGAACCTGCGCGCCGCGGGCTATCCCGATGAGCTCATCGCCAGAGTGCGGGCGCCTATTGGCCTGCCCATAGGGGGCGACACGCCGAAGGAGATCGCGGTGAGCATCGTGGCGGAGATGATCTCATTCAGATACGGGCGGCATCACAACGTTCCAGGCAGCGCAGCCCTGACCTTGCGCTGAACGACCCAGGCCATGGCGCCGCCGGTGGCCCCTGATATGGCGCCTATGGCCACTGAACCGAGCCACGCCGGCAGGGGCAGGTGAAGGAAGAAGTATGACCTCATGCCGACTCCGATGGCGTTGGCCGCTGCGCCGGCCGCGAGCGCGACGGGCAATGTGAAGGCGCCTGCGCCGGCACCGGCACGGGAGCCGCCGCCGGCCGCGCGCACGGTCGCGTCGGCGGCCAGCCCGGGCAAGACGAAGCTCAGGAGCATAGTCGGCCCTGTCGGCCCGATGGTGCCCATCACCCAACCCAGCCCGGCCTGCACGGCTCCGACCAGCGTGGCGCTGAAGGGCTTGTGCGTGAACGCCCTGCCCAGCACCACCCACATCATGTAGACTCCGCCCATCACCACGCCCCCGGGCAGGTTCACCTGCCTGCAGAAGGCCAGAGCGGCCGGGCCTACGGCTGCCTTGAACACCATGCCGCCCGCCGCGAGCAGCGCTATGAGCGAGATGTCACGCACGGAGTAAGCCGGGTCGGGCCTGCTGTTCATCACGTAGCCTCCTTCGCCTGATGCCATGGCGACGCGCCCATGCAATTCGCCACGGGCTGCGGGGGGCTGAGGTTCTTTCTGAAGAAACGCTGGCTGTGGCCGTTCATACAGCCGTCTAACACGCCGAACAGCTCATATCCTAACTTCGTATAGAACTCAGGCGCCTGAAAATCGAAGGTGTTGAGCCAGACCACAGTGCAGCCTGCCTGCCGCGCGGCGTTCTCGACTGCGGCGACAAGCTTGCTCCCTATGCCCCTGCCTCGCATCTCCTCATCAACCCACAGGTAGTCGATGGTCATGCACTGGTGGTTCCGAGTGGCCACAATGCCGCCGGCGATCCGGCCTTGACAGTCCTTCGCGGCATAGCCGAACTGCTCGTCATCGTGGATGAAACCCTTGTTGTACTCGATTAGTTTCGAGTGAATGTAGTCGATTTCCGCCGCACTGCAGGCGGTTAGCGTTGTCTCTTCCATAGTGCGAGTAGTTCTCGCACGGCTCAGTACTCTCCTGCCAGCACTGACCTGACTGCGTCTCTGATCTCGGAGTAGCTCATGCACCTGCACAAGTTGGAATCGAGCCACTCGGCGATGACGGCATCGTCGGCATCTGGGTGATGCACGGCAAGGGCGTGCGCGTTCAGGATGAAGCCGGGGATGCAGTAGCCACACGATGTCGCGAACTTGTCGACGAAGGCCTTCTGCATCGGCACCAGCGGCAGGCCCTCTATGGTCGTTATTTCGTGCCCGACTGCCTCAACTGCCAGCACCAGGCAGGCTTTGACGGGTAGGCCATCCACGAGCAGAGTGCAGGCACCGCAGTCCCCGGTCTCGCAGGCCGGCTTGGCTCCGGTTAGCTGCAGCTGGCCGCGAACTACATCGACCAGAGTGTCGGACGGGCGGGCGATGACAGTCTTGAAGCTGCCGTTTACCTTGAGAATCAGGGTGCCCACTCCAGTCATAGACCACCTCACGCCCCCACCTCCTCCAGTTCGGTCATGATATCGCTCAGCACCTGTTTGAACACGTATTTGCGGTAGACTGACGACCCCGTCAGGTCAGTCACCACCGGCCCTGGAACAAGTGAGACCGCGTGCTCGACGCGCGTGGCGAGGGGGGTGCCGGTGTCGGCCAGGCAGCGGTCTATCTCGTCCGACCTGAAGGCGAAGGTGCACAGCCCGCTGATGGCCACCTTTACACCATCAGGGCGCTTCACTGCCGCCACGCTCACAAGGGGGTAGCCCACAGAATCACCCGAATTGCGGACGCGGCGAACGGCGTAATGAGGTAGACTCAATACAGACTCGTCAGTGATCAGCTGCACCAGCAGATCTCCCGGCGAGAGGGTCGCCCCGCCTGTCAGGAGCCTGTGCAGGGGCTCGAGGCGCGTGCCCCCGGGGCCGGCCACCACGGCTATGCCGTCGCCGAGCAGGAACGGTAACGCCATCTCGCGGTAGGGGAGACTTCCGCACACGCCTCCGCCGATGGTGATGCGATTCCTGCATGTGTGATCAGCGATGCGCCGGGCCACCGCCGAAAGGAGCGGAAAGGCATTCGCCTCGCAGGCCTGCCCTGCGGTAACCGCCGCGCCGATGACCAGCTGACCGCCGACGAAGGAGAAGACTCCGCATTCGGGTATGCCCTTGATATCGATGACTGCCCCAGTTCGCAGGCGTCCGGCGCGGGCCATCGTGATTATCTCGGTGCCGCCTGCGTAGTAGACCGGGCTTTTGCCCTTTCCCAGCATGGTCTGGTATGTGCCGAGCGCTTCAGCGATGGAGCTCGGGGCGTAGTATTCAAAGTCACATGCTATCACCGGTCAACCCCACCCTTCTGCTCCAGATGCACTCAGGCGTGAGCGGGAACGTGTTCAGGTCGACTCCTGACGCCGATGACAGGGCGTTCGCCAGCGCGACGGGTGTGCCGATTATCCCGTGCTCGCCCAGGCCACGAGCGCCCATCGGCCCCTCAATGTTAGGTGTCTCGACGAACTCGACTACATACTCGGGTTGCTCGGAGTAGCGCATCAGTTGGTAGGTGCGGAAACCCGGGTTCATGACCCTGCCTTCATCGTCAACCACCAGCGCCTCCCTGCTTGCGAGGCTGAGTCCCATGCTCATCCCGCCCGCCACCACCAGCCTGGCCAGGGCAGGATTGATCACGCGACCGGCATCGATGACGGTTACAGCCTTCAGCAGCCTGTAGGTGCAGTCTCTGGAATCGAACTCCACCTCCACGCCCTGCGCGCCGACGGTCCATCCCGGCCCCGGCTTGCCCTCACCGGTGCCCTCGTCGAGGGGAGTGAGGTGGCGCATGATGAAGCTTCCGCGTCCGATTATCTGGCCGCCCACGGAGTTGCCGTTGGGATACATGTAGCCATGCACGATGTCGCGAAACGGCACGAACACCTCCGGGTGGTCCCGCAAGAACACCTTCTCTTCCGCAACATCGAGGTCTGCCTCGGGGCACTTGAGCACGACGCCCGCGATTGACTTGAGCTGTGCCAACAGATCGTCGGCGGCGTTGAGCACAGCCCGGCCGGCCATGTAGGTGGTGGCGCTGGCAACGGTCTTCCAGTGATCGGGGTTGAGCTCTGTGTTGACCGACACATTGATCGTGATCCTGTCGGGACTCATCCGTAGCCTCTCGGCTAGCAGTTGCACAAGGCCGGTTTTGGCACCTTGCCCCATATCTACGGCGCCACAGCTGATGCTGAGGCTGCCGTCGGGGGTGAACTTCAGAATCGCACTCGATATCGCGTTAGGCGGGGTGGATGAGTTCTTCCACATGCAGGCCACGCCCTTCGCCCGTACCTTTCGGCCATCGACCTCGATGCGCTGGCCTTCATCCCAGTTCATGAGGGACTTCAGCCTTCCGATGCAGTGCGCAAGGGAGCCTGCGTTGCTAGAGTTCACAGGTGTGCGCGTGGGCGAGGTGTGGCCGGTGCCGATGGCGTTTGCCAGTCGGAGTTCTAGCGGATCCATCCCCAGGGCGAGGGCCAGCTTGTCCATGGTGCGCTCGAGGCAGAACGTGTACTCCAGGTGGCCGAATCCCCTGAAAGACGTAGCGAACGGGTGGTTCGTGTACACGCAGTAAGAGTCACACCACACGTTGTCTATGGCATAGGGGCCGGTGCAGTCGGCCGCAATGGATGTCGTCTCGACCACAGCCATGTCGGTGTATGCGCCACTGTCCACCATCCAAATGAACTCAGCAGCCACGATGCGCCCGTCGCGGCGCGCCCCGAGCTTCACGTGGGCATCGAGTCCGATCCTTACCGGGCACGACGCCATGTCTTGTTCTCGCGTGGCAGTCAGCTGCACAGCCTGGCCGCCGACAGCCCGCGAGGCGAGGAAGGCTATGAGCTCGAGCTGGACCGATTGCTTGCCGCCGAAGGAACCACCGACCACCGGGGTGGTCACGATGATCTTGTGTTTGTCGACGCCGAAGTAGCGGCTGATGTTCTTTCTGATGATGAAGGGCCCCTGACTACTCGAGTGCACGTTGACGCGACCGTCAGGCGTGAGCTCCACTCTGGCTGATCGGGTTTCCAGGGCTGCGTGGTCCGACTGGGGGAGCGAGTACGAAGCCTCCACCACCTCATCACACTCCCGCCAGGCCTTGCTGATGTCGCCCTTCCTGACTGCCTGGTGATGGGCGATGTTCGTGCCCGGCCTGGGCCGGATGACGGGCTTGATCCGGATGTAGGAGTCGAGATCCTCATGAACCAAGGGCGCGCCGAGCTTCATGGCGTCCGCAATGGAGTTGACCACGGGCAGAGGCTCGTATGCAACCTTCACGGCCTCGATGGCGCGGAGAGCTTCATGTTGAGTCATAGCCACTACAGCAGCGACGGGCTCACCATAGTACCTCACCTTCCAGCCCGCGAGTATCGGACGGTCGGCCAGCCATGTGCCGCATCGTATCGCCAGGTTCTGGCATGTGATGACCGCCTTCACGCCGGGCATCTGCTCGGCCTGTGAAGTATCGATGGACAATATCCTCGCATGGGCGTAAGGGCTGGTGACGAGTGCGGCATGGAGCGTGGTCTGCTCAATCGAGTCAGAGTTGAACTTGGCGCCGCCAGTGGCCTTGCTCCACGCGTCAAGGCTCACCATGCTATCGCGAGTGCCCGCGCGTGCTTCAGTGCGGTCCATGTGACTGCCCCCGAACGAAGATGATTCGATTCTGAGCTTCAGCATTCCCCGTGGTGTTCCCTCAAATGCCATCGCACTGAGAGAGCATCGATAGGGCACGGCTCTCCTCGGGTATTCACAGGAGGCACAGGCCCTTGACTGCTCGAACACCTCTATGCGTACGAACCACTATCAGGGAGGTGTATCCGATGACGACTCTGCGCAGACTCAGGACAAGCTGGATCCTGATTGTCGTCCTGGCGCTGGCGGCGATCACGTCATCCGTCGGTGCCGCGGCGGCCCCGGTGCCCACTCCAGAATCGTTCCTGGGGTTCACCCCTGGAGACGACCGCAAACTGGCAAGCTGGGATCAGATCAAGACGTACTTCTCTATGGTGGACGAGGCATCCGACAGAGTGGTGGTGACGGACATCGGTCCAACCGAACTCGGAGAGCGCATGATAATGGCCATCGTGAGCTCCGAGGAGACCATCGCCGACCTCAACGAGGCGATGGAGATCCAGAGGAAGCTGGCCGACCCACGTGGTCTGTCAGCTGAAGAGCTGGAAGAGTTGAAGTCGCGCGCCAAGACCGTCGTGATGGTCGCATCGTCGATCCACTCGACAGAGATAGCAGGCACACAGACTGCGATCAACATCCTGTTCGAGCTGGCGTCATCGAACGATGTGCGCACCACGGAGATCCTGGAGAACACCATCTTGCTGCTAGTTCCGTCTCTCAACCCAGACGGCCATGTCATGGTCGTCGACTGGTACAATGAACACCTGGGCACCCCTCTGGAGGGAACTTCGCCTCCATGGCTCTATCACACCTACGCAGGTCACGACGATAATCGCGACTGGTTCATGTTCAACCTCAGCGAGTCCCGCAACATCGGCAATGTGCTGTACCACGACTGGTTCCCACAGATCGTGTACGACATCCACCAGATGGGCAGCACCGGCGCCCGCCTGTTCGTGCCGCCCTTCTTCGACCCGCCGAATCCCGAGATCGATCCGATAATCTTCCGCGAGATCCTGCTCCTTGGCGGCGCGGCCACTACAGAGCTCTCCGCCGAGGGACTTACAGGAGTATCGACTAACGCCCAGTATGATACCTGGTGGCATGGCGGCATGCGCAGCGGCCCGTACTACCACAACATGGTAGGCCTGCTAACCGAGGCAGCTAGCGTGAACATCGCCACTCCCATCGAGGTTCCGTTTGAGAAACTCACGGGGTCGACCAGAGGACTGCCCGGCGCGCAGACGATGCTGACCAACTTCCCGGATCCCTGGCCGGGCGGAGAGTGGACGCTGGGCGACATAGTGGAGTACGAGGAGGTCACGATCAGGGCCTTCTTGACCGTAGCCGACCGCTACCGCGACATGTTCATCGACAACTTCGTGCTAATGGGGCAGCGCGCAGTGGAGAAGGGTGAGTCGCAGCCGCCCTACGCCTTCGTGCTCCCTGCCATCGAGACCAACCGCGACACCCTGGCGCTCATGGTCAACACCCTCGTGTTCCAGGGCATGGAGATCCACCAGGCTGCGGCGCCCTTCACGGCAGGGGGAGTCACATATCCCGAGGGCTCCTTCGTGGTGCTGGCCGCGCAGCCTTACCGCGCCAACGTCATGGCCCTGCTCGACAGGCAGACTTACCCTGAACGCCGCGAATACCCCGGCGGCCCTGCGGAGCGCCCGTACGACATTGCAGGGTGGACTCTGCCGATGCAGATGGGGCTTGAGTGTGTGAAGGTGGAAGAGGCATTCGAGGCCGACCTCCATCTCCTCACTTACGAAGTTGTGGCTGCTGGTAGACTGTATGCCGGCAACGCAGCCTACGGCTACGCGATGCGGCCGGAGGCCAACAATGCGGCGATCATCCGCAACCGCCTGCTGGACCAGGGCGTGGAACTCGCATGGACCGCCGCCCCGATCCCCGCAGAGGCACTGGGAGTTGCCGGCGTGAGTGAGCCGCTGCCTGCCGGAACGACGATCATCCGCCAGGCTCCGGGAGTCGGGCGCAAGCTGGCGCTGTACGCAGCTGAACTGGGGGTAGACATCTACCCTCTGGCGACTGAGCCCAATGTGGCTACGGTCAAGCTCAACAAGCCCAGGCTCGCTATCTATGAGAACTGGGGCGGGAATGCCGACGCCGGCTGGACCCGCATGATCTTCGACGACTTCGAGTTCGAGTACACCCACCTGCGTGACGCACGCATCCGTGCGGGCAACCTGATCTCGGAGTTCGACGTGATCATCCTGCCCGACAACTCGTTGTCGACGATGAAGAACGGCCTTAGGGCCGGCAGCGCTCCTGACGAGTACACCGGCGGCATGGGAGATGAGGGCTTCGCCGCCCTCAAGGAGTTCGTGGAGGTCGGCGGCACCCTCGTGACCTTCGATACCGCAGGTGACTTCGCCATGGAC
>DBQN01000059.1:22571-44394 GCA_002305255.1 Firmicutes bacterium UBA1393
GATCATCGGCACATACCCGGCGGACCACGATCCGCTGATGTCAGGCTGGCTCATGGGGCCGGCCTTCATCCAGGGCAAGACCGCCATTACTGAGGCGCCCTTCGGCCTCGGCCGCGTGATCATGATCGGATTCCGGCCGCAGCACAGGGGGCAGCCTCACGGCACCTACAAGCTCATATTCAACTCCATCTTCTATGGAGCGTCGGGCGAGTAGGTATAGTGGAGCATACGAGAACCACACCGGGGCGGCGCCCGCCGAGGCGCCGCCCCTTCTCTGTGGCTGAAGGACCGGCGACCTAGCTGCCGAGGGCATAGCTCATCGCCGGGGTCATCTCCTCACACGCCGACATTACAGCTATCCCAATTAATGGTGGGCTTGTCGCGGCCTGTATGGTATAATTTGTCATGCAGATCATGCGAGGACGGTGGTTCTCATGCAGTTGGCAGCCATGGCTCTCACCACAGCCCGCCCGGCTTTCAGAACAGAGTGGCCATCCAGTGAGAGACTCGCGGCCGTGACGGCATCGGCGGCCGAAGGTGGCCGCGTACGATCTCAGTTACGCCCTGAACAGGAGCTGTATGTAGGAGAGGTGCGGGATGCTGCCATGCCCGACGGGGTGGCATGCCCACAGTGCAGAGGTCGGGCAGTAGTCCGCCACGGCAAACGCCGAGGCATCCAGCGCTACAAGTGCAAGTCGTGCCGTCGCGTATTCACCGACCTTACGGGCACCGTGCTTCAGGGCCTGCATCGTCCGGATCTCTGGCTCGAGTTCTCTAGGTGCCTGACGGAGGGGCTTTCAGTTCGCGCAAGCGCCTCCAGGCTGGGCATTTCCAAGAACACCGCTTTCGCCTGGCGGCATCGCGCGCTGGCTGCTTTATCGGCGGTTGACCGCAACCGCACATGCAAGGGCGTGGTGGAGGTGATGCAGTGTCCGATACTCCGCTCATTCAAGGGCAGCAGGGTGCCGCCGGAGGCGAGAATGGATCACCTGGCTCCCCAGGTGCGCCGCTACTACAGGGTACATGCCCAACTGATCCCACAAAGCCGACTCGCCACCATGGTAGTCGCCGTTGATAGGGCCAGTCGAATGCGGGCCGCCATAATCGAGCGCGGCGAGAACCTGACGCCCACCTTGTTGACGATGTCATCGGCTGACGCTGAGGTATGCGCATCGCGGCGATACGGCTTGCTGAGGCTCAGATCGGATTGGCCGGGCCGTGTCATCTGGCTCGATGGAAGCTGGGGCCGACTCGTCGATCGGGGTCGCGTTGCGCGCATGCCTCACTACCACTTGAGAAACGCGTATCGGCTCATGAGTCGCTTTCAGGAGTGGTTGGGGCGGTTTCTCGGCGTGGCCACTAAGTATCTGGTGCGCTATTTCGCTTGGTACATGCGCTATGCAGCTCTCACAACTATGCAACGGGATGTAGCCGCGAAGGTTCTACTCCTCGAGGTGCTCAGAGCATAGGTGCACTTGGTTGCCTGTTCACATAGGCTTTCAACTCAACTGCGATCCTCCACCAGAAACTGCGACAGCTGATATGGCTGTGTGTATAAGCAAGGGCCCCCAACGATGTCGCGCGACTCACCGCCCCACCACTACTGCTAGTTGCACTTCACATCCGGCTGAGGCATAATGTTTATAAACAATAGCCACAATCCCATCTGACACTACGCGGAGGCGATCTCCAAGTGTACAGGTATTTCGACGTTGTCCGCAGCCTGCTGAACGCGGTCCAGGCATCAGAGTGCGAGAGCATGGAACGAGCGTCTGAGCTGATCACTGAGTCGATAGCTCGCGGGCGGGTGCTGCACTACTTCGGAGCGGGCCACTCTCACGTGCTCGGCGACGAGCTCTTCTATAGGGCAGGCGGCCTCGTGCCGGTCAACGCGATACAGGAACCCAGTCTCATGGTGACCGGCGGCGCGTCAAAGAGCACCAAGATGGAGCAGCTCCCCGGTCTTGCAGCGATTGTCTTGAGTGAATCGCGGCTTGAGCCCGGTGACGTGATCATGATCGCCTCCAATTCCGGCGTCAATCAGGTGCCGGTGGAGATGGCTTCGGAGGCCAAGAAAGCCGGCGCGCGCGTGATCGCCCTCACTTCCATCGCCAGTTCCCGCGCCATACCCGTGCTGAACAGCGTCGGAGCGCGCCTCTGCGACCTTGCCGACGTGGTCATTGATACACACGTCCCATACGGCGACGCCGCCGTCGAAGTTGACGGGCTGGAGCAGAAGGTTGGGCCGGTGTCTACCGCCATCGGGGTGGCCATAGTCAATGCCATAGTCGTGAGAGTGATCCAAAAGCTGATCGAACGCGGCATCGATCCACCCATACTCCGAAGCGCCAATGTTCCCGGCGGCACGGATCACAACGCCGCGCAGCTGGCGCGCTACAGGCCTCTGGTGAAGGCCCTCTAGTCTACGATGCAACGCTAGGAGGCGATGGGGTGAGCGAACTGATCGCTGCCATCGACGGTGGAGGCACACATACGACGCTGATCGTTGCCGATCCCACCGGCGAGATCGTGGGCGTTGGGCGCGGCGGGCCAATCAACGCACTGTTCGTGCCTGAGCTGGAAGCCATAGCGTCGGTGACGCAGGCAGCGCGCGAGGCGACCGCCCGGGTCATGGGGTTGCCGGCTGCAGATGCGCCGCGCGACTTGCCGCTGCGCGTCGTGGCCTTGTACGCCAGTGCGCCCGGGGCCTCCCCTTCGATAGTGTCGGCGGGCATCGCAGACCTGATCTCCCCCGGCCGGCTGGTGGTCGAGGGCGACGCCCCGGCAGCTTTCGCCGCGGCCTTCGGCGGCGGATGCGGCGTCGTGGTGCTGGCCGGCACCGGCTCATTCGCCTTCGGCCGGGCAAGTGACGGATTTGCGGCGTCCACGGGAGGCTGGGGTCCCCTGCTGGGCGATGAGGGTGGCGCCTACGCTATCGGCCTTAGGGCCCTACGCTCATCGGTGCTGGCGTGGGACGGGCGTGGCCCAGCCACAAGCCTCTGCACGCGGGCTCTGGCCCACTTTGGAGCCTCCGAACCGCGCGACCTGACAAAGGCCGGGCTATCGCGCGAGGCCGTGGCGGGGTTCGCGCGGCAGGTGAGTGCAGCGGCGCACGGCGATGGCGATGAGGTCGCTGCCGGGATCCTGCGAGAGGCCGGTTCCGAACTCGGCCTGCTCGGGGTGCATATCGCCAGGCAGTTGCTGCCCCACCACGAGGGCACGCTCTCCGTAGCCCTGGCCGGGGGAGTGGCCGCGGCGGGTCCGGCACTGCTAGAAGCCTTCGCGCATGAGATCTCATCGGCAGACCCACGTTTTCGGCAAGCTGAACCATTGTATCCCCCCGTCGTCGGAGCCCTGCTGCTAGCTGCGGGGCTGGCGGGCACGCGCATGGATGAGGGCGCCCTTGCCTCCGTCGCGGGCGTGGTACATAATGTTTATAAGCAATAACATGAAAGCGTGGTTCATCATATGATTCCAGTCTCAGGCAGCATGGTGCTCAACCGAGACTTGCCCGTGCCGCTCTACCAGCAGGTCTATAACATCTGGAAACGGCGGATCGAGTCCGGCGATCTCAAACCAGGCGACAGGCTGCCCACAGAACGCGAGCTGTGTGATGCGTACGATGTGAGCCAGATCACGGTCAGGCAGGCCATTCAGATGCTGGTCAATGACGGCCTGGTGGTGCGCAGGCCACGCACGGGCACCCACGTGGCCCACCGCAAGTTCAACCAAGACCTGATCAGGCTGACGAGCTTTTCGGAGGACATGCGCTCCCGCGGCCTTCGCCCGGGCGGGCGCGTGCTGGCGGTGGCGGAGGAACCGGCCGACGCGCTGGTAGCCGACAAGCTGCGGCTTGCCCCGAAGGAGCCTGTGATCCGCATCGAGCGCCTGCGCACGGCGGAGGACGAGCCCATGGCCATCGAGGTGTTCAGGATTCAGTCATCCCTCTGCCCGGGGCTGGCGCAGCGCGACATGGAGGGAGCGTCACTCTACGACGTCCTCACCAAGGGCTATGGTCTCGACCTTGCCTGGGCCGACCAGAGTCTCGAGGCCGGCCTGGCCGGCCAGCGCGAGGCTGCGGCCCTCGGGATCAGGCGCGGCGCGCCGGTCTTGCGTGTGGAGCGCTTGACCTACAACTCGTCGCGGAATCCGCTGGAATACACAACCTCGGTGTACCGCGCCGATCGTTACAAGTTGAACGTGTCGATGAAGCGGTGAGCTTCGTTCACTTTTTCGCAATCTGTGAGAAGGAGTCATATTGATTATAAAGAATATATACTGCGGTTCGGTATGATGCCGCATAGGGGGAACGTACCCAATGGAGAGGACGGCTTCGGGCGTCACCGTTACAGGCGCCAAACGCAGGGCCGCAGTGAGGCGAGAGCTTACGGCGTGGTCCTTTGTGGTACCCGCGCTTGTCGGGTTGATCATCTTTGTATACGGCCCACTGGTGTACTCCCTTTTCATATCGTTCACGAGTTGGGACCTCTTGACGCCTGCCCGATGGACAGGGCTGAGCAATTACGCCAGGGCGTTCCGCGATGATACGTTCATTCGGTGCATGAGCAACACAGTCTTCTTCGTGATCTCCATCGTCCCGTCAGGTATCGTGCTAGCCATGGCCATGGCGATCGCCCTGAACCGGCGAGGTCGCGGCACGGGCTTCTTCAGAGCGGCGTTCTACATGCCCTCCATCACGTCTACAGTCGCAGTCGGCCTGGTCTGGCTGTGGATATTCAACCCCGACAAGGGCGTCATCAACAGCCTGCTCAAGTTGGTGGGAGTGCGCGGCCTGCCGCAGTGGCTTGAGAGCGTCATCTGGGCAAAGCCCGCGTTGAGCCTCATGCGCGTCTGGCAGGTGTCGGGCTACTACATGATCATGTATCTCACGGGCCTGCAGAACATCCCAAAGGAGCTGTATGAGGCGGCGGAGATCGACGGGGCCACCTGGTGGCAGCAGATCCGCCACATCACGGTGCCGCTCCTTTCCAACATCACGGTGTTCGCGACGATCATGCTGACCATCGAGTCCTTCAACCTGTTCGAGGCGATCTACGTGATGACTGAGGGCAGGCCCGGTGGGTCGACAAACACGATCCTCTACTACATCTACACGCAGGCCTTCGAAAGATACAGGATGGGCTATGCGTCGGCAATGGCGTGGATGTTATTCGCCATCCTCTTCGTGATCACGATTATCCAGTTCAGGGCGAGGAACAAGCGCGAGGAGGCGGGCTACTGATGAAACGTGCCAGATCAGTCGGCGCCATCGTGCTATACGCTGTGCTTCTCGCGATGACAGTGGTGATGATATACCCGTTCGTGTGGTCGCTCACCGCGTCTTTCAAGACTGTGCAGCAGATATACAACGGCAACCCCCTCGACCTGATCCCGAACCCGTTCACGTTCGCGAACTACCGGCGGGTGCTTACGCTGCTGCCGTTCGGGCGGTTCCTGGCCAACTCACTGCTGTTGTCGACGGTGGGGCCGGCGGTCTCGATCATCGTGGCGTCGTTGGCGGCGTACGCGTTCGCCCGTCTACAGTTCAGAGGGCGTGATACCGTCTTCATGCTGCTCCTCGGCGTGATGATGCTGCCGGGCCACGTGACTCTCATCCCCAGATACGCCCTGATGAGGGTGTTCGGATGGATCAACAGCTATAAGGCGCTGATCATCCCGTCGATATTCGGCGCCAGCCTGGTGTTTAAGATCTTCTTCATGCGCCAGAGCTTCCTCGCCATCCCGAAGGAGCTGGAGGAGGCCGCCCTGATTGACGGGTGTTCGCAATATGGAGTGTGGTGGCACATAATGATGCCCAACTCCAAGCCGGCGCTGGCGACGCTTGCCATCATCGGCTTTAAGACTGAGTGGAACAGCTTTCTGTGGCCGAACGTGGTCATCAACGACTTCATGAAGATGCCGATTCAGGTCGGACTGACGTACCTGCAGAGCAATGCCCAGTCTAGCTGGGACTTGCTCATGGCCGGCGCCACCATCGCCATCGTGCCGGTGATAGTCATCTTCATCTGCTTCCAGCGCTACTTCATGGCAGGTGCTCTCACCTCCGGTTTGGGCGGACGGTGATCAACCTTATATCACGCCAAGGGCAAAGGGAGGAACATAGCAGTGAGACTAACGTTCAGACGGGCATTTCTTCTGGTGGCGGTTCTGGCGCTGGCTCTGTCGTTGAGCATGACGGCGGGCGCCCAGAAGCGGACCAAGGTGCAGGTCATGTCGTGGTGGGACTTCACGACCTCGCAGCCGCTCATCCAGCTCAAGGCCAAGTTCGAGCAGCTCAACCCCGACCTCGAGATTGAATACCTGCAGATAGGAAGCGGTTACGCCGACAAGGTACTCGTGATGATCGCGGGCGGCGCCAACCTGCCCGACGTCATCATGCTGGCCATGGACAAGATCCCGATCTTCGCCGACAAGGGCGCCATCATGAACCTCGACAAGTACGTCGCGCAGGACTACAAAGAGGAGATGAAGCTCCTCTACCCTGTGGTGGCTGACGCTCTGTCGTGGGATGGAAGCTACTACGCGATGCCGCGCGACATCACGAGCAAAGTGATGTTCTTCAACAAGAAGATGTTCGACGCGGCGGGCGTGGCAATCCCCGGTCCCGACTGGACATGGGATGATTTCGCCAACATCGCACGCAAGCTCACCAAGGACCTCGACGGCGACGGCAACCCCGACCAGTGGGGTTTCTACTTCCGCAAGTACATGGACGGTTTCACTCACTGGCTCATGCAGGCAGGCGGCGGCCTGGTCACGTCTGACGGCAAGTCGCTCATAGGCAAGCCCGAAACCATTGAGGCGCTGAAGTTCCTGCAGAACCTGGCCGTGAAGGACAAGGCCTTCCCCACTGAGACCCAGGCCAGGCAGTTCGGCACAGCGCAGACCGGCCCGTTCATCGCGGGCAAGGCGGCTATGGTGGAAGGCGGTCTCGCCACTACTGTGGAACTGAAGAACAGCAACGTCGAGTATGTCATCCGACCACTCCCCAAGGGCAAGCTCAGTCTAAACACTGCCTTCGTAAATGCGTGGGCCATCCCTGCCGGCGCCAAGCGGCCCGACCTGTCGTGGCGGGTCATGAAGTTCTTTGCATCGAAAGAGGCACAGCAGATCGCGCTCATGTCCGGCATGGGCCTGCCCGCCCGCCCGGACGTCGACGTTACCGAGTTCCTGAAGGTGCGCGATGACCACAAGTACCTCATCGACAGCCTTGCGTCCAGCAAGCCCTTCCCCGCTCCGCTTTACGGCGTCGACTTCTTCAAGATGGTGGAGGAGGAGTTCGACCTGATGTGGCTTGGCCAGCGCACGGTGGAGGCGGCCGTGGCGGCAGTCGAGAAGAAGGCTCCCGATATCCTGTCGGGTAAGTTCTAGACCTCCGGTCAGCGTATCTCGTATAACGCAGGGGCGCCCGGGCAACTGCGGCGCCCCTCATCAACTTGGCGAGGTGTAGATCCATGCTCGTTCAGCAGTATTTCGCCGGCATGAAGGCAGTCCTCGAGAAGATCGAACTCACCCAGATGGAAGCCATTGATAAGGCCGCTCACCTGATAGTAGACTCGCTTCTCGCCGACGGTGCCTGGCACATCATGGACACAGGGCACATGCTGATGTATGAGGCCATAGGCCGCACGGGTGGCCTCATGGCAGTGCGTCCGGTGCGCGTGTCGGTGGACATCGATAACCCCATCAGGCGCCGGCCGCGCGCGGTGTCGAAGAAGCGCGTGTTCATGGATGCCATCGAGGGGCTTCCCCAGTTCGTCATCGAGAAGAGCAACATGCTGCCAGGCGACGTGCTGCTTGTGGGCTCGGTGTCGGGCACCAACATCCTACCGGTGCAGATGGCCATTGAGGCCAGGGAGCGCGGAGTAGTGGTCGTCGGCCTCACTGCCGTGGAGCACTCCAGCGGGCTTGAGGCGAAGCACCCGAGCGGCAAGCGGCTGCTTGACGTGTGTGACGTCGTGCTCGACAACTGCGCAGCATATGGCGACACCGTGGTCGACGTGCCAGAGCTGGGCCAGGGCCTCTGCCCTGCCTCGGGCATTGCGGCATCGTATATCATCTGGGCGCTGCAGTCGCGCGTCGTTGAGCTGATGCTGGAACGCGGCGTCAAGCCACATGTGTACAAGTGCAATCACCTGCCCGGCGCCGAACGCTTCAACGCCCTGGCATGGGAAGAATACGAGAAGGCAGGTTACTAGGTGTGGACCGCCGATGTGCAGCAGTAAGCAATGACCTGTTTGAGATAGCTTTCGACGCAGCCACAGGACGGCTCGCGAGCATCATGAACCGCGTCACCGGCGATGACTACATCAAGGCAGATGTTCCGACGCCCCTGTTCAAGCTGGGGTGCCTTGTGGGCAAGGAGCGGATCGAGCTGGTCGCGGCTTCGGCTCCGAGGGTTGCGATGCTTGAGGCGGTTGAGGCGCTCGGCGCACAGGCGGCAGATGCTGCGGCCGGCTGCGGGAAGGTTCTGCAGCTGGACTTTGCCGGCCCCGAACTCCGCGGCATCCGTGCCACGGTGTCGGTGAAGGTGACCCCGGGCGATGCGGAGTCGCTGTGGTCTATCAGCCTGGTGAATGACAGCACCGACCTGACCGTGGTAGACGTGCTCTTCCCTTACGTGCGCGGCTTCTACCTTGGTGAGTCGTGGGAAGACGACGTGTTCCTCTACCCCCACCATGCCGGGGAGCGGACTGTGGCGCCGGTTCGCGAGTATGCGTCGGAACGTTTCGCCAGTTTCTGGCGGGCTGCGGTGCACCGCGACGACGCCGATGGGTGCTACTGGCGCGAGATCAACTACTGCGGCCTGGCCTCAATGCAGTGGATGTACTACCATGACGACGCCAACGCCATGTACATCAGCTCGTACGACCCGGATTTCCTGGTCACCGGTGTCAGGGCAGAAACCGGCGGACCGTCGGACCCCTGGATGGGCTGGGGCCTCCGCAAGTACACAGCCATAGCCCCGGGCGCCTGCTGGCAGTCGCACCAGTATGGACTGGCTGTGGGCTGCGAGGATTGGCACTGGGGCGCGCGCCGTTACCGCCGGTGGTTTGACAGCGTTGTCAGCATCAGGCCCAACCCGGGCTTTCTGAAGAGCGAGAGCGTGCTAAACCAGTGTTACAACTTCAAGCGCAACGGTGTGATCCAAAACAGGTTTGCCGATATTCCGCGCATGTTCGACGAGGGCATGGACACGTACGGCATGCGTCATATGTTCATCGCCTCGTGGAACCGCAGCGGATTCGACCAGGACTATCCCGAGTACCATCCCGACATGGAGTTGGGCTCCTGCATGGAACTGGCCGAAGGCTGCGACTATGTCAACCGCCGTGGCGGGTTTGTAACGTTCTACATCAACTCTCGGATTTTCCACATCAAGTCCGACTTCTTCGAGCGCCTCGGGATTCCGTGGTCAATCAAGACTGCCGCCGGCGGCATGTACCACGAGACTTACGGCCCGCACGAGTTCGTCGTGCTATGCCCGTCCAACCAGGCCTGGCAGCGCCGACTCATCGATACAGCGGTATGGATGGTGAGGAGCTACGGCGCCACCGGGATCTACCTCGACCAGCTGGGCTCGGCAGAGCCTTTCGCATGCTTTGATCCGGAACACTCCCACACCGACATCGGACTGTTCAACCAGGGCTACATGCGAGTCCTCGATGAGGTGCTGACGAAGATCAGGGCGATCAACCCCAGGGCGTTTCTGATGATAGAGAACTGCGGCGATGTGTACGGCTCGTGGGTGTGGGGCAATCTCACATGGAACGGCGAAGACTACGATGAGTTCTACAACATGTACAAGTACACGTTCCCAGAGTATGTTCAGGTCAACATGGTGAACCCCAGGCGGAATCTGGAGGGCGAGGCCCGAGAGGCGCGACTCCACGCCGATCTCAACAGGGCGCTGATGCTGGGTTCAGTGTTTTGGCTTGGCATGGACAAGGTTACGTCGCTGAGCGAGAGCGAACGTGCCTACGTCGACGCTGCCGTGGCGCTCAGGGCTAGGCTCACGCCGCTCTTCGGCGGAGGCGTGTTTGCGGACTCAGAGGGGGTTGTTGCGTGCTCCTCTGGAGTTAAGGTGGCAGCATGGCGTGTGTCCGGCTGCGGGAACGGCGTCGCCTATGTGGTAGTGAACGCGTCGCGGGCGAAGGGGGCCTGGATCGAACTGGCCTTGGATGCTGTCGATGCCGTCAGCGCTGCTGACCCCGGCACGACAGACTTCACGCTGCTGGGAATCGACGGAACAACAAGCCGGCTGCCTGTGGGCGAGCCGGCCTGTGACGTCATCAGAGTTGAACTTCCCGAGTGCGAGGTGTGTGTCCTCTCCAGAGGACTGGCGCTCTAGCCTCAGCCATATGCCGAGATCTCGCGGTAGATCACGTCAATTGGCTCCTGCTTGGTGGCGCCTTGGCCGCCGACGGCAGCTTCGACAGGGACTACGCGGTAGTTGCGCTTCACGATCCAGTTATGATCGATATCCGACTCAAAGGTCGATATGATGACCTCTTCAGGCGTCCACACAGTCTCTGTGATCAGCTCGCCTGCATCATTGTAGGCTCTGGTCGTCTTCGACACCAGAGCACCCGCGCCGTCGCGGACCTCGATCAGCGTCGGTCTACCATCTTCCCTGCGCACGGTCGTAATCACCTGGGTCACGAGCCCGGCGGCATCGGCAACAGTGTGGAGCACTTCCCATCCGTGGTCGTCGTGGGCGATGGTGTGCACTTCCAGTAGATCGCCGCCGGCGCTGGTCAGGGTTCTCACAACCACGGCGTTCCCATCGTCGCCTATTGTCACGGCGATGGTCTCTCTGGTAAGGATCACGTTGTTGCCCGAGTAGTAGATTACCCCTTCGTTGGGCCCTTCGTCCGCCGTGCGCTGATAGATGATCTTCCTGTCGGCCTTGCCGTCGGGCAGGTAGATGATGTCCTGGGCGATCCAGCCGTCGCGGCCATACATGGTGGCTGCGATCTTAGTCGGCTTGCCCTCGCTTACCTGCGCCGTCGGCCCGGTGGCGCTCGCCGCGGTCACCTCTGCCCTGTAGGTCGTGACGGTCCACACTTCGGGAGAGAGAAACTCAGCGAAAGATGTGGGCTTCGGCGCCTTGCCGCTTGGAAGCTCTGCGGGAATGCACTGGGCGGCAGCAGCGGCCGCAGTCGCGCCCGCCGCCAGCAGCGTCAGGGTGCAGGCCACCAGTGCCACAACAGTCACAAGCGAACGCAGCAGCCTCGGCCGTGAAATCGTGCGTCTCGTGGTCATCATCAAGTTCGCATCATCCCCCCTCGGGTGAATTTGAGCATCGCCCCGGGCGCCTTTTCAGCGGGCCGGGGCGATGTCATGCGATGCGTAGCGGTGTAGTGCGACGCGCCACACCGCACCGCTATACGAGGTTTGGTTTCTCTTTAGTAGTGATCAGGTCCGCCTGCCTCGACGACCTTCCTGAGCCACTCAGTAGGATAGCTCACTGAGTTGACTCTGCCGTTCTCGGTGACGAAGCCCATGTTGTACTTCCAGATGAGGTAATCGAGCAGCTCCCACCAGGCGTCTCTCACCGTCTCAACGTTGCGGTTGCAGTAGGTGGTGAGGAAGTCGATGGCGGCCTGCGGATCGGTCTTGTAGAGGTCGAGAGCGGCTGCCTCGATGGCGCCCTGGTTACGAATGGCCTTGCCCTCGTACTCGTCGATGTACTTCTGGACGTCCTTCGACATGTAAGACCACTTCAGGTCGGCGTAGGTGCTCACAGCCGAGATGGCCCACCAGAAGGACTCACGCGTGAACTTCTGATGCGAACCGGCCTTGGTGTTCAGGACGGGGGACAGCTCGGTCATGGATGCGTAGAGCGGCACGTAGCAGGTGAGGTCAGGGTTGGTGGGGCCATACCACACCACGGCACCGATCTCATCCGGCAGCCATCCACGCGACTGCGTGCAGATGCTGTACTCGCACTGAACCTGAGCGATCATCCTCTGCCAGGAGTAGCTCTTGTCATCAACCTTGAACGACAGACCGCGGTACCTTCTGGGGTTGTTCCACGGACCGGCCGTCAGGGAGTTGGTGCCGTCGAACTCGGTGCCCTCATAGTGGTCGCGCTGGATCGCGTTGATGTCATTGATCGACAGCTTCTTGTCGACGGGCACGGAGAAGGGCAGATCCGCCTCATTGAGGGTAGCGGCGAGCGACGGGGCGGCGAGGCAGAACACTCTCCACACCCTGCGGTAGCTGGTAACGGAGTTGGCGTTGCAGAAGTGCTTCCTCCAGCTGAACTCCTCACCGGACTCGGGCTTGTACCAACCCATCTCGATGGCGTACTCGAGGATGCCAGGGGAGTACATGAAGTTCTCATGGTCGTCCCAGTCGATCTCGCGAATTACGGCGTTGTTGGCCGAAGCCGCCACATGGCCGTCAGGCACGCGCTGGGCCACCCAGTAGGCGCCGGGGCCAGGGTCGCCCTGCTGCCACAGCGGACCAGGGCCTACGATCTCGAAGATCCAGGCTTCCTTGGGGTCGGATACTGACAGCTCTTCGCCGCCATCCTTGTAGCCGTACTTCTCGGCGAGCTCACCCATGACCTGTATGGCCTCGCGGGCGGTAGCGCCGCGCTCGAGAGCATACATAGAGAGGTTGGTGATGTCGAAGAAGCCGTTGGCGTTCCTTGACTCGCGGCGACCGCTAATCGTGGTCTCGCCGATGCCTACCTGCTTCTCGTTTATGACGCCGAAAAGTGCCCTGAGGTAACCGTAGGTATGCTCCACCTGCGGGATCTGGTTGCCCGTGGGCTGGCCAGCATAGTCACTCATCTGGTTGCCCGCGGTCATCTGCGGAAGGTTGAGTACATCGGTCATGGTTCCGGGCGCATAGTCCATGGCGGGAACCTTGACGATTTCGAACGGGGAGTTTCCGGAGTCGCAGGTGTGCGTCACTGATGTGGATCCATCCACTGACGCGCCAACTGACACCGCGATAGAAGTGCAGGCGAAGGCGCCGGCGGATGTGAACACCAGTGCGAACGCGACTACGAGAGCCATGAGAGTGCCTTTTCTCATCTGTTGACTGACCTCCTCGCTTTGTTGGGCGCCTGCCGCAGGCGCTAACACGGTGTGTGCCGTGCGGCAGGCGCATTGCTCAGACCACCGCTACGCTCAATTACTTCCTGAGGTAGTGGTCGGCATCGCCCTCAATGGCGACTACCTTGCGGAGCCACTCCACGGGGTAGCCGGGCGAAGATATCTTCTTGCCATCATTGACGTTGCCGCCGTTGTACTTCCACAGCAGCGTGTCGAGGAGGCCCCACCACGCGTCGCGCACTGTGTTGGCGTTGGTCTCACAGTACTTGGTGAGGAACTCGACAGCCGCCGCCGGATCCGTCTTCAGAAGTTCAGCCGCTGCCGCATCGATTGCAGGCTGCTCTCTGAACGCCGCACCCTCATACTTCGCCTGAGCGGCGTTGATGTCTACGATCATATCCTTCCACCTGAGGTCGGCAAGGGTGTTGACCGTCGACACAGCCCACCAAAGCGATTCACGGGTGAACTCCATATGGGAGCCGGCTTTTTCATTCAGAGTAGCGGGAGTCTTAGAGACCGAGTTGTAGATCGGCACGAACACGTTGGTGGCAGGCACCGCAGGCGCATACCACAGCACGCCGCCGATCTCGTTGGGAAGCCATCCGCGAGACTGGGTCATTATGACGTACTCGCAGCCGATGGCAGATACGGTACGGTTCCAGGAGTAGTTGACGCCGTCAACTGAGAAGTTCCAGCCGGGATAACGCCTGGGGTTCGCGAACGGGCCAGCGGTGAGGCTGGTGGTCTGATCGAACTCGGTGCCCTCATAGTGATCGCGATGGAGGGCGGCGATGTCGGCCATGGAGAGCTTCTCTGCGACCTTGACGGAGAACGGTGGGTTCTCCTCGGTATAGTTGCCCTCAGGGTCTACGCGATTGAAGATCCGCGCGATCCTGCGGTAGCTGTAGTCGGTGCGTACTCTGTCACAGAAGTCCCAGCGCCAGTTGAGAGCCTTGCCGCTGGACGGATCCCACCAGCCCTTTTCAATGGCGAACTCGCGGATCCCAGGGCCATACATGAAGTTCTCAGGGTCATCAAAGTCGATCTCTTCGATGACTGACGAGTTGGTGGATACGGAGATGTGGCCATCGGGGACGCGGGCGGCCACCCAGTAAGCGCCGGGCTCAGGGTCGCCGACTTCCCACAGGGGTCCCGGTCCGACGATCTCAAACACCCAGCACTCTTTGGTGTCGGCGACTGACAGCTCTTCACCGCCATCGCTGTAGCCGTACTTCACGGCCAGGTCTCCCATGACCTGAATGGCCTCGCGGGCGGTGGCGCCGCGCTCCAGTGCCAGCATCGACAGGTTCGTGATGTCGAAGTAGCCGTTCTGATTGCGGAAGTCCGCACGGCCACCGATGGTGGTTTCACCAATTCCAACCTGATGCTCGTTGATCATGCCGAACAGACCGGCGATGTAGGCGTAGGTATGAGGAACCTGCGGTATCATCAAGCCCGTGGGCTTAGATGCAATGCTGATCCTCTGCCCACCAGTTGACTGTGGCAGGTAGGGCACCTCGACCATGGAGCCAGGTGCCCAGTCCATCGCAGGCACCTTCCAAATCTCGAAGGCACACGATCCGCAGTCGGCGGTGTGGGTTACGGTTGCCGATCCGTCTACTGAGGCCCCTGGCGTAACTAGGATCGACGTGCAGGCCAAGGTGCCTGCTGACATCAAGGCTAGCATGGCAACGACGGTAATCACGCTGATACGAAGTCTCCTGAACACCTAGCATTCCTCCTTTTATGTTGTGATGCCTAGTCGATCACGCCACGTCGTTTGTCGCTTCGTGGACCTAGTCGAACACGACCTGATCGGGACCGACCGCATCGGGATCGCGCAAGAACGCCCCGACTCCGTTTTCAATGAGATCGTAGTAATCCGGGCACTCAAGTTCTATCTCGCGGCCGGGAGGGCACGCGGATGACCAGTTCCACTCCGACAACACTCCCAGCAGGGTGTGGAGATGTCGCCCGACTCGCAGCTCTATCGGCTTGCCTGTCTCATCGTACTCTACGAACAGCAGGCCCTTTCTGCCGGCGGCGAGTAGGAACTCATCGACGCCTTCAAGCAGCAGTTCCTGGGTCTTCGGGCCGGTGGGCTGGTCAAGGAAGGGCTCCGGCGCCTCGAACAGGAACGGGTAAGCATCTGAGTAGTCGCCGACTTCCCTGTGGGAAAGGCCGCGGTAACCAGACGGCGACGGCTCGGTGTGGATGTCGAAATCCATGCCGAGGTTGATCTGAGCCAGTGCTGCGATTGTCGCGCTCTTGGTAGGCGCCACTATGCAGTTCGTCACCGGGTAGAGCAACTCCGCCTCATGCAGATCTATGACTACGTTGATACCCTTCTCCCTGACAAGCTGCATCGCCGCATACGTGGTCTGCTCAGTGAGCGTGCCGTCGGGCCTGCCGGGCCAGCAGCGGTTGATATTGCGAATCTCCACATATGAGAGCGACTGTCCCTCGGGGTAATGGATGAACACGTCGGGATCAGGCCACTGGTCGAGGGGGTTGGTGACACGGTCACCCATGCGGAACTTGCGGGAGCCGAACTCCGTCTCTATCTCGTAGTAGAGCGGAAATGCTCCGGTAGGCTGGGTGCCTGTGGATCCGCTCCTGCTGATGTGGGGTATGATGTAAAGATCGCCCTTGATGGGCACAGCGTTCTCCACCATGACGATGGCGGCGAGAATCCCGGCCACCTCACCTGGGTGGGTGCCTCCGAGAACCAGAACGCCTCCGCCTTCCTCCTGCCCTTCGAGCACGTATACCTTCGCGTCATTCGTGGTGCCCTTGAGCGGAGCATGGTAATCAGAGAGGGACTCCACTCGAGTCACTCCAGGACCTAGCACTACAGGCTCCGGGTAGTGCCTGTGGTCGTAGAGCTCTTTGCCACCCACCACCAGCACTATGAGAGCCAGCACAGCGATTATGGCCTTACCCAATACTTGCCGCGACATTTGTAGACCTCCATCCTCGTACGGCTCACTTGATCCGGAAAAGCCTGAGCAACAGCGGCATCATGACGATTGCGTACATAGCCGCATTCTGTAGATTGCGCTCCTTGAGGAAGTTCCTCAAGCACAGCAGGGCCAGAAAGGCCGTCATGACGTAATACAAAACGGTTACTACCGGCATATCGGACACCTCCTATACCCTGACCAGGAATGAGAGCTCACGGCTGAAGACGACCATCAACGTGCCGACTATGGTGATAAGAACCCACGGAACTGCGCAGGCTTTGACGAAGGATCCGTACGAACCCTTGTAGCCCACGGTCTGAACAGTGAGCCTGCCTATGATTGCACTGGGAGGCAGCGCGTCGCCAAGGCACCACAATAGCGAGAGGCCTGACAGAGCTATGGTCGGGTGCACTCCCATGGAGTTGAATGTCCAGATCAGCGGAATGCCGATAACCGCAGCGCCTCCGAATCCCAGAGCACCTTCGGACACTGGAATCGTTATCGGAAGCAGCGAGAAGATCAGCCAGAGCGGCATCGCGATGACTGCATACGAAACCAGACCGCGCACGCCGGTGAGGGTGAGCATCTGAATGACTATTCCGATGACGATGATCGTGGTGAGGAGAGGGAGAAGCTGGGTTACGGTATCAGTTGCTACATTGAGGAAGTTGACCTTCTTGACGTTCAGCAGATAAGCGACGATTGCGCCTATCGCGAACACCAGCGGAAGGCCGAGAATGGGCATGTCGAACGGCCACACGCGAGCCGCAATGACGAGACCAAACACCACCACGAACGGCACCAGCGTACGTACGGCAGTGACGTCCGGATCGACCTTCGGCAGCGACACCGCGACATCGCCGACGCTCTCAGAGCGGGGCAGGCCGAGCCAGAGCACTGTGAAGATGCCCAGAACAAGCACGGGTATGCCCAGCGGCAGTTCGAACCCGACGTATGGAATGGCAGTGCCCGCACAGGTCATCATCGCCCACACACTCACAGGTGGCGCGACGGCCGAGAGGCCGGCCAGGAGGAACACTATGGCGGCTATCCGCTGCCTGGATATGCCCATTGTGGCGAGGGCGAGGGCAACCGCACCACCCGACACCAGCACCGACACGCTTCCAGAGCCGGTGATCGCCCCGGGAATCAACATGATGAACATGAGCAGGATGAGCGCTACCGCCCGCAGTTTGCCGAAGCGCGTCATGATCGCGCGCACCGCATAGTCGAGGCCCCCTGCTGTCTTGATGATGTTCATGAACAGAGTGGCCGTAAAGAAAATGAGAGCCAGATCGATATAGGCGACGGATCCTTCAGCGATGTGCCGCAGTGGAAGCCAGTTGCCGCCGGCGACCGCTGCTACCAGGCCGGCAACTAACATAGACAACTCAACAGATAGCTTGAACCTGCTCTGGGCAATGATGTACCCCACTACGGTTACGGCGGTTATCAGTGAGACTTTGAGAAACATGCCCAATCTCCTTTCGTGTGGCCTCGAGCTGCCACGAGCCGCCTCGAGCCCGAGCCAGCCCTAGGGTCTGCGTCCGGCAGCAGGGGACGCAGACCCAGCGCGGCTCCGTTTACTAGTTGAGACCGAACATGGTCTTCAAGATGTTCATCAGTTCCGTGTTATTTGCTGCGACGCTGATTGGAATGCCCTTGGAGCTGCTGATGTTGGCGAACTTGTCGTCGTACTCGTAGCCCTTCGTCGTGACGATGAGGTAATCGCAGAGCGGAGCAACGGCATCGATTATGGCCTCGTTGTCAGAACCGGGCTTGCCCCTCATCGCAACGCCTTCCACGTGCATGCCGACAACGAAGATCTTGTTGGCCTTGCAGTAGTTGATGAGGTCCTTGAGACGGGCGATCTCGCTGTTGAGCGAGAGACCGGATGCGCCCATGCCCTTGAGACTGGCGCCCATAACAAGAATCATGGTCTTGTAGGGGGTGCCAGGCGCAGCAGTGGACTTGATCTCCTTATGGGCGCCCTCTCCCTCGACGAAGGTGGGCAGGCCGACTCCGGCGGCTATGTGCTTCGAGGTTGCGATGTCAGAGTAGTCGTAGGGGATCTTGACTTTGTCAGCAAGAGCGTTCAGCACGAGAACCCCGTTGCCCTGACCTGCGCTGATATGGATAACGGGCGTGCTCACCCTCGGTATCTGGGTGGCGGCGCCCGCCGACATAGGAGCCAGTGTCATGGCTAGCGAGGCAACGACCAGGACTGCTAGGAGTAGAATAGGATTGCGCTTGGAGACGGTACACATGCGTAACATACCTCCCGAGTAATGATTGTGGGAAACGGCCGGCTTTGTGCAGTCGGCGACGTGGGACCCCCCATCAATGTCTCCCCGCGGCGCGGCGCGTTGCAGCATGTGCAGACCGAGTAATCATGCAGGCGGGGGCACAGCACACACGACAAGGTGATGGCTGGCGATGATGTGTGAACAGCTGGGAATTCGGAGCCCTTCCCAGGGAAAGCTGGGATTGACGGCAAATTGCTCAGGAGTCATACATGCGCACTCGCTCACATGTCACTGGGCCAAGCTCATGAAGTATACGCCGTAACGCATGATGATGATGTTGGTTTCTGTCATGCTAACATGTGAAATGCATCACTGTCAAGGTGAACCATGTCGACCGCCCATATCCATTACCGCCCTGGACAGGGATTTTGCGAAAATCGACAGCCAAATACCGAGTGTTCGCGCGGCGTTGCCTGCGTACTCCCTTCGTGCCAGCGTGCCTGCGGTTCGGATCGGGAAAGCCGGAGCAGAGGATGCGGGCTGACGCGCAGGCATATAGGTCGGAGGCGCTGAAGCGGCCGTCATACTGCCTGCCCAGGGCATGTTCCATGCTGTTCCACTACGTCCCCAACGAATTTGTGTGATATCCCATGGGCACATCGCAGGGTTTTGGGATGGATGATAGAAATGTTTTTCAGAGTCAGGGAGGTGCGCCGCGACAAGGGATGGGCCCTCTCGCTGACTGGGCGACAGTCTGTTGTGCATCACATCCGAATCTGAGCACCAGTACACCGTCGCAAGCGTCAATCCAGTCTGGCAGATCAAACGAGTGAAAGGAGTGCAACCGATTTGAGAAGGAACAAGTTAGGTGTGGCGCTATCACTGGCAGTGGCTCTCATGCTGATATTCGGCACGGCCACCTACGCTTGCACCATCGTTGCCGTTGGCAAGAACGCGACGACCGATGGGTCCACGATCGTCACCCACAACGACGACTCAACAGTCGCTGACTTCAGACTCTGGATCCTCAGGGGTGGGGAGCACAAAGAAGGCGACACCAGGCCTCTCGTCATCGATGGTCACGACTACATCGACTACAGCAACTGGCCGTCAGTCGACTACTCGAAGAACAGAAATGGCGCTGCCATGGTAGTTGCCGATATTCCGCAGGCTGCGAAGACCTATACTTACCTCCATTCGCGCTACTCGTTCATGAACGAGATGGGTGTGTCTATGGGCGAAGCCACCTTCTCGTATGACCGCAGCACCCCTAAGAACCAGGAGATCTACGATGTGATGGTCAAGAATAGCCCTGGCGTCGTAGACTGCTGGCTGGCTCAGGACATCGCCCTTGAGCGCGCAGCCACCGCCCGCGAGGCCGTCAGGATCATGGGCGACCTCGTCGAGACCTACGGCTGGCTTGGCCCCGGCGAAACCATCAACATCGCCGACGGAAACGAAGTCTGGGTGGCCGAGTTCTATGGACGCGGCATCTGGGCTGCTGTCCGCATCCCCGATGACCACTTCTTCGTGGCTGCCAACAGGGCTCGTATCGGTGAGATTGACCTCAACGATCCCGAGAACTACATGGCATCGCCCGATATCATCTCCTTCGCAGTCGAGAAGGGCTGGTATGACCCGGCTTCCGGCAAGCCCTTCCTCTGCTATGAGAACTACGCTCCGTACGATGACATCTACTCGACTCGCCGTGAGTGGCGCGCGCTCGATCTCGTGGCGCCGTCCCTCGGCCTCAGCCCGCACGACACCAGGTACCCGCTCTCGGTCAAGCCCGAGCGCAAGCTGTCAGTGCAGGACATCTGGAATATCAAGGCCGACTACTATCAGGGCACTGCGTATGACATGAGCCAGGGCCCGGCGGCCGGCCCTTGGGGCAACCCCCTCAGGTACCCCAACTCCGATCCTCGCGGCGGAGCCTGGGAGCGCACGATCAACATGCACCGCACCTGCTACCTCATGATCGGCCAGACCAAGGCATGGCTCCCTGCTCCCATCAGGGGCGTAGTCTGGTATGGCTATGGCGCACCTGACACCACCTACGTCACTCCTATCTGGGCAGCACAGAACGCACTGCCGAAGTTCTATCAGGTAGGCAGCAGGTATGAGGAGTTCAGGCGCGACTCCGGTTGGTGGGTCAACACCTACGTGCAGGAGATCGCAACCCACAAGTACCAGGCTGCGGCAGCCGACATCAAGGCCTTCCGCCAGCCCCGCATGGATATGCTGTACACGATGGTGCCGATCCTGCAGGAGAAGGCCGCTGAGATCTACAAGACCGATCCCAAGGCCGCGATCGACCTGATCAGCGAGTTCTCCTTCGCGAACGCAGTAGCGCTGCACGAGGAGTGGAAGCTGCTCGGCGATAGGCTCTTGGCCAAGTACGTGTTCGGCTCGACGAACCTGAGGACCACACCGTTCCCGCAGTGGTGGAACGACATAGTCGAGTTCACCCCTGCTCCGACCATCAACGACTAGCACTGGTCGGCCGGTACACAGGTAAGCTGCGAACGGCATAGCTGACAAGTCACAAACGGCCCGCCGAGACATTGCCTCGGCGGGCTTTCCTTACCCTTAGCCCTACGCGTCACACAAATCGAGGCGAGTCGGGGCAGGTCACCCTTGCCTACTGCCTTACCACCGAAGTTATGTAGTCCTGCCCGATGATATCAAGCGCATCAATTAGCGGTGAGTTCTGAGCCGTGGCATATGCCGTCATGGGCAGCAAGGTCTTGAGCTTGGTCACCATGACGTCACGCTTGAGGTTTGCAGCCGTGACCTCCACCAACCTCACACCATGCCTAGTGCACTGGGCGATCTTCTGTGAGTCGCGCAGTTGCTGCTCTGCGAGGGCCCTATCGTCCTCAACCGAACCACTCGAACGGTAGTGCCTGTCACCCTGGCACTCCAAGCCCACCTTGAGTTTCACATACTCCCGGTCCACCTCAAGCCTGGCCTTGGTCACCAAATTGCGAAGCCAGGGAGGCCGAGACAGGTCGACGTAGTTGGCCGAACCGACTATGATGTCGCAGAACGCACGCATGAGCCACTCGCCGATGTTGGGGGCTCGCTCCATCTCGCCTTCGAGTTCGCCAACGATTGCCTCTTCTACGCGGCGCGGAAACACCGGCCATACCATGCGCGATCGCGTTCCTTTCGACCTCGCCACGATCACCCAACCTGCTTCGCTAAGCTCCTTAAGGGCACAGCGTATCGTTTCTCGAGACATCCCGGTTCTCGCGACAATGCCAGCGACGTTCTCGGGCCGCAGCTCCCACATGCTGGCCCTTATGCGACTTGCGCTGGCGGATACGTTGCTGTCACAGGCAAGAGAGTCCCCGTGCCCAGCTACAAGTAGACGGCGTATCGACATCTGCACTACTCCGTTCTGTGGGGGTGTCGGTAGGCTCTGTGCCTTATTATACCGATACTGGGCCTTCCCGCCATCGCCCCTTTGGGCGAGAGACAGGGCTAGGCCGCCAATCGCGGGGTTAGCGTGATGTAGGCT
>DBQN01000011.1:0-12509 GCA_002305255.1 Firmicutes bacterium UBA1393
GAAAAGCGCATCACCGACATCGCGATCACCGGCGGCGGCACTGTGGTCAAGGACATCTCCATCGGCGGCACCGGCCTGCTGCGAGTCAACCTCACCAGCGATGGACAAGTGTTCGCAGACGCCAACGTGGCCGTGTACTTCGACGGCACCGAGGACTGGAACTGGATGGATTCCGTCGCTCATGGCACATGGGAGCTGCGGGTGCCTGAGGGTACTCATGAGATCCGCATCTACCCGAACATGGGCGGGATGCCGGAAAAGCGCATCACTGACATCGCGGTTACCAGCGGCAGCACCGTGACGAAGAGCGTGGCTCTTGGAGGCACCGGATTGCTGCGAGTGAACCTGATCATGGATGGTCGGGCATTCGACGATGCGGATGTATACGTCTACTACTACGGTGGCGATGACTGGACATGGGTCGACCGGGTGTCACGCGGCTCCTGGGAAGTCAGGGTACCCGAGGGCACGCACACCGTCTATGTTGAGTCGCGCGTGGACGGTATACCCAGTAGGCGCATCACCGGCGTTGAAGTTGTCGGCGGGTCCTCGGTAAGTAAGACCATCGACCTCGGAGGGCTCGTGATGCTCAGAGTAGTAGTTACCGCCGGCGGAGCCCCCGCGTCCGATGTGGAGGTCAACGTCTACGATGAGCACGATGAGTGGATCGGTTCGGCCTCGCAGGCGGCGGACGGGCGCTTCGAGCTGAAGCTCGTGCCCGGCACCTACCGAGTGGAGGCTTACTCCTGGATGGATGGCTACGACTCAGCGGAAGCCCATTCGGTGCTCGTTCGCGAAGGAAGCACAACAATGGAGATAAGGCTGGCGTTGCCCGAGTACTAGGCCGCAAGTCCCGAACCTCCCGATAATCCGATCTACCTCTAAGGTTGCGGCGCGCGGGCTCATGCTCGCGCGCCGCTCTGCATCTGTCTCTTCCGAGTCTCTGCCGGCGTGCTGTCGGCGGGTGCTGGCGCAGAGTTGGGGCATACTAGCTTGGGTAGTCCCAAGACGCTAAGAGGAGACTGATGGTGTATGAACAATCGCATTAGGTGCTCTGTAAACAACTGCACACACTGGAGTAAAGGGAATGAGTGCAGCGCCGACTGGATCATGGTGACGTCTGACTCAAACACCGGCTCAACTCAGGATGCATCGCTACTGTCTTCAGCCGGCACCCCGGCGGAGCACAGCGCGGAGACATGCTGCAACACTTTCAAGGATAAGGGTTCGGGGCTGGCCGGATCATATCATGGAAGCGGCGCCAAAATGTAGCTTGAGGTGACCCACAACCGGCCCTGGTGGCGGATGATGTCCCACCAGGGCCGCCTCGTACTGGAGGTTCGAACAATGGAATTCGGAGCGAAGGCCCCGGAGGGAATCAGATGGCACGACTGGAACAGAGACGCCTTTGAGTTGGCCGCGGAGCGTGGCGTTCCCGTGTTGCTCTCCATATCGGCCTCCTGGTGCCACTGGTGCCACGTGCTGGACGGCGAGGCATTCAGCGACCCTGAGGTCATCTCGGTTGTGAACTCCGACTATGTACCGATACGGGTTGACACCGATGTCCGCCCCGACGTGAACAGTGTATACAACATGGGAGGCTGGCCCACTGTTGCCCTTCTAGACCACGACGGACAGGTATTGAGTGGAGCGACTTACCTGCCTACGACCAGGATGCTGGAGTGGCTGCGACGCACCGTGGCCACGTTCCCCATGAGGGTCACCTCGAGACAAAGGTCCGACAGCATCAAGAAGGCACCGGCCCACATTGCGGGCCATACCCCCACGCTGCGTCCTCGTTCAGACGTTCTCTCATGGATGCGTCGGGAGTATGACGAGGTCCACGGCGGTTTCGGCACTGAGCCGAAGTTCCCCATGTTCGACTGCCTTGCCCTTGCCATCGACGAATACGCCGCCACCGGCGACTCCTTCTGGGCGCAGGTGTTCAAGGGTTCCCTGGCGGCCATGACGGGAAGGGGCACCTATGACGCCGTCGAGGGAGGCCTTTTCAGGTATTCTACCACTCGCGACTGGAGCGTACCCCACTTTGAGAAGATGCTCCTCGACAACGCCTTGCTGCTGTCGGTCTGTGGGCGCGGATATGCCGCGACCTCGGAAGGCTGGCTCATCGATGTGGCCGAGAGAACATACGACTACCTCAAGTCGACGCTCTTCATGGATGTACCCGGAGCCTTCGCAGGCTCTCAAGACGCCGATGAGTCCTACTACCGGCTGCAAACCCGCCGACTGCGCGAGGCCTCCAGAGCACCGTCAGTCGACCGACGCATCTACGCTGACTGGAACAGCGTAATGGCGAATGCGCTGATCACGTGCGGTCGGACGATGCACAATCAGTCCTGGGTAGACCATGGGGTGTCGCTGCTCAGAAGGGTGCACGATCTGTGCTTTGACGCAGTCAACGGCATGGCCCATGTATGGCATGGACGACCCTCTGTGTGGGGCCTGGCCCACGACACTATCGCTTACGGCGCTGCGTGCCTCAGCGCCTACAGCGCAACTGGAGACGCGCTCTGGAAGGAGCGCAGCCTGCTGCTGGCGTCGAGGCTCGTATCCACTCACGGCATGGGCGGCATAGTGACGAGACTTAAGGTTCCGGATGACCCCCCTGGCTTCGAGCGCCCGATACACGACTTTCACGAGAACGCTTACGCGGCGATATGGCTTGTCGGAGCATCAGCCCTCGCGGACTCACGCAGCGACGCCGACACCTTGCGCTCCACGGCGCTGAACTGCCTTGCCGTCTGCGACAGGCTCTATCCCAGCTACGGCATTCACGGCGCTGCCTATGGGATAGCTCTGGGCCGCTACCTCCGCGATGGCGCGACAGAGTCAGCGACTCCAGAGGGCATAACGTGCGACGGAGGTGTATGCCGCCCCACCGGCTACGTTCCGCCGCACGCGTCAGAAAACGCTCACGTGGGATCCAGCAACGTGCCGTAAGGTACTCGCGGCAGGAGATCGTGCGCACGTGGCACATGCCTGCGACCCAGTCTCACAGATGCGTAGTCTTCGTAAGGAATCGTAGGCCCCGAGAACACCAACGCGGCAGCGTCGCCCATAGCGCTGCCGTGCGCCCCCTTTGCGGCATGTTCCAGCATTCGGCATCGATGCTCTGTGCTGGCACACTGTGGTATAATGCGAAGTGGTGTACAGGCACTGGTAGTGGGAATCGGGGGGTCGTGGTTGAGGCGGTTCAAACACCTGCGCGAGTTCCTTCGAGAGCACGCATGGCGGTATGCCCTGGGCATCCTGTTCCTGCTTGCAGTGGACGTGCTTCAGCTCTTCATCCCCACTGTTCTGGGCAACATGACCGACCTGCTCAGCTCGGGTTCCATGGCCACGGCCGACCTCAAGCGGCACATCGGCTACCTGATCTCGCTGGCGGCTGCCATTGCCGTCGGCCGGTTCGCGTGGCGGATCTTCATCATGGGCTCTGCCCGCAAGGCAGACTTCTTCCTGCGCAACAAGCTCTTCGCTCACTTGCAGAGACTGCAGCCGTCATACTTCAACTACCATAAGACCGGGGATCTGATGGCCCACGCCACGAACGACATTCCAGCGATCAGGCAGGCTCTCGGACAGGGTATCATACTCTTCATCGACGCTGTGTTCATGACGGCATCCACGCTATTCGTTCTATTCAGAAGAGTGCCGCTGAGGCTGGCAGCAATCAGCCTTCTGCCCTTCCCGCTCCTGGCCGTAGGAACGGCCCTGTTCAGCAGGGCCGTCAACCAGAGGCATCGCAGGGTCCACGAGGTCTTCTCGGAGCTCACCGACAGAGTCCAGGAGAATATCTCAGGTATCAGAGTTGTGAAGGCGTACGCACAGGAAAGCCACGAGATAGCGAAGTTCGTCGATTCTGCGTGGCATAGCGTCCGCGCAAACATGCGGCTTGCGAAGGTGTCGGGGCTGATCGAACCCATGGCCGGCCTGGCCTCTCTTGTGGCTTTCGCCTTCGTTCTGAGGTTCGGTGGAGCCATGATACTGTCGGGCGAGCTGTCCCTGGGCACGTTCGTCGCGTTCACCAGCTACCTGTCGATGCTGGTCTGGCCGATGATAGCCATGGGTTGGGTGATCAACGTGGTTCAGCGCGGGTTCGCCTCGCTGGATCGTCTCAACACCATCCTGAACGAAGTACCCGCAGTGGCCGACAGGCCCGACTCAATCGAGGTGAACCAGGTGCGTGGCGACATCGAGTTCCGCGGGCTCACCTTCAGCTACTCGCCTGGCCTACGCCCAGCCCTCGAGGACGTATCGTTCCACGTTCGTCCCGGCGAAACACTGGCGGTGGTGGGCCGCACAGGCAGTGGCAAGTCTACGTTGATGAACCTGCTGATGCGGAACTACAATCCCCCGCGCGGTAGCGTGTTCATCGATGGCCACGACATCATGGACATCAAGCTGCACAGCCTCAGAGGTCATCTGGGCGTTGCGCCCCAGGAGGCGTTCCTGTTCTCGACGAGTATCGCCGACAACATCACCTTTGGCGACGACGGCTACACCCGGGAACAGATCATGGCAGCCGCCCAAATCGCCCAGGTGCTGGCCGATATCGAGAGCTTCCCGGCAGGCTTCGATACAGTCGTAGGCGAGCGAGGCGTCACGCTGTCGGGCGGGCAGAAGCAGCGTGTGTGCATCGCGCGAGCGCTGCTGCGTGAGCCTGCAATACTTCTTCTAGACGACTGTCTGTCGGCGGTGGATACGCAAACGGAAGAGAAGATCCTGGCGGGTCTGCGTCGCTACATGTCTGAGCGCACCAGCATCATGGTGTCACACCGAATCTCCACCGTCAGAGACGCTGATCACATCATCGTGCTGGATGACGGCAGGCTGGTTGAAGAGGGAACCCACGAATCGCTTGTGGCGGCGGGAGGGCTTTACGCAGATATGTACGAGAAGCAGCTGCTCGAAGAGGAGCTTGAGGGCAAGGCATGAGCGAACACGCTGACGACATTATGGGGAAGGCCTATGATGCCAGGCTGATGCGCCGACTGCTGGCGTATGCACGGCCGTACATAGGCTGGCTGATGCTCGCACTGATCATCGTCATGACCGTGGCAGGTGTTGAACTGGTGCGGCCGTACGTGATCAAGCTGGCCATAGACGACCATATGTCAGGCTACTCGCAGCCCATGCTCGTGTTTGAACCCGACCAGGTGCCCGAGGATGTGCCCGAAAGGCTGCGGGCGTACCATGATGGCCTGGTATACGTCAAGCAGACCGGCCTGCCAAAGGGCTTCTCCGAGGGCGACGCTCTGGAGGTTGCAGTGGTGGATGACCCTGACACCGTGGCCGCACTACGGGCCCACGACATCAGGCGAATCGGAAACCTCTCCATGCTGCTCATACTGGCCGGAATCGCGAGTTTCGGACTCAACTACGCGAAGTCGATTCTGCTGCACTCCATAGGCCAGCGAATCGTGCTGAACGTGCGCACCGAGCTGTTCACTCACCTCGAGCACATGGATCTCGCCTTCTTCGACAGGAACCCGGTGGGACGACTGGTCACCAGGCTAACCAACGACACTGAAACGCTGAACGAAGTGTACACCTCGGTGCTGGTGAACCTGTTCAAAGACGTGTTCACCCTTGCCGGCATCGTGGTGGTCATGTTCAGGCTCAGCCCCGGCCTCGCCCTGGTGTCGGTGTCGACGCTGCCGCTCATCATCATTGCCACAGTGCTGTTCCGCGTGAAGGCGCGAGACGCATACCGTAAGGTCCGCGCCGCGCTGGCGCGCATCAACGCGTCACTCTCTGAGAACATCTCAGGCATGCGGATCGTGCAGGTGTTCAACAGAGAGGCCCACAAGTACTCGGAGTTCAAAGCCACCAACGCCGAGTTCTACTCAGCAGGCGTCGGCGAGATGATGGTATATGCGGTTTTCAGGCCCACCGTGGAGTTCGTGGCCACCTTTGCCCTGTCGGTGCTGGTGTGGTACGGCGGCGCCCGTGTGCTTCGTGGGGCGATGCCGTTCGGATTGGTCTACGCATTCGTCAACTACATCGAGATGTTCTTCGGCCCGATAAACGCGCTCACCGAGAAATACAACATGTTGCAGGCCGCCATGGCCTCATCAGAGCGTATCTTCCAGTTGATGGATACTCGCCCGGCCATCACTGATGCGCCACTTGCGCTGCCCATCGAGCGTGCCCGCGGCAGGATCGAGTTCAAGAACGTATGGTTCGCCTACAACGAAGGCGAATGGGTGCTCCGAGATGTCAGCTTCACGATCGAGCCGGGCCAGATGGTGGCCTTCGTGGGCGCGACGGGAGCAGGCAAGACCTCCATCATCAGCCTGATCAACAGGTTCTACGATGTCCAGAAAGGCGAGATCCTGCTCGACGGCATCAACGTGAAAGAGCTCCGCCTGGCTGACCTGAGGCGGAGCGTGGCAACGGTGCTTCAAGATGTGTTCCTGTTCACGGGCGATATCAAGACTAACATCAGGCTCAACGAGAAGGGCATTGCGGACGAACGCGTCCGCGAGGTGGCGAAGCACGTCAATGCCGACCACTTCATCTCACGCCTGCCTCGCGGCTACGACGAACCGGTTACGGAGCGCGGATCCACGCTGTCGGCAGGCCAGCGCCAGCTTCTCGCGTTCGCAAGGGCACTGGCGTTCGATCCGGCCATTCTCGTGCTAGACGAGGCCACATCCAGCATCGACACCGACACCGAGATGCTCATCCAGGACGCCCTGCCCCGCCTCATCGCCGGGCGCACCACCATCGTGGTGGCGCACCGGCTCTCCACGGTGCAGCACGCCGACAAGATCATCGTCCTTCACAAGGGCAAGATCCGCGAGTCCGGCACACATCAGGAGCTGCTGGCGCGCCACGGCTTCTACTACGACCTCTATCGGCTGCAATACACCGACTCGCCTGCGGCGCCTGAGCTGGCCGCGTCGGCGGCACCTGCTACCTCGCAGGGCTGAACCGGAAGTTGACGATATCGCCGTCCTTCATGATATAGTCGCGGCCCTCCAGTCTGAACACCCCTGCGGCACGGGCAGCCGCATACGATCCGGCCTTGATCAGGTCATCATAGGCGACAGTCTCAGCCCTGATGAAACCCTTTTCGATGTCAGTGTGTATCGCGCCTGCGGCCTGCCGCGCCGTCCATCCGCGCCGTATTGGCCAGGCGCGCACTTCGTCTTCACCCACTGTAAGGAAAGACACCAGCCCAAGGCTCTGGTAGACGGCCTGCGACAGCTGCTCGACGCCTGTGCGGACGATGCCGTACTCCTGCATGAGAGCCTCTCTGTCGGCCTCCGGAAGCTCGGCGATCTCCGACTCGATCTCGGCGCACAGCTCCACAAGGGGGATCCCCCTCTCGGCACACCATGCACTGAGCTCAGCTCGACCCGGGTAGTCGCCACCTGATGTGTACTGCTGATCGTCGAGGTTGGCAGCCACTACCATGGGTTTGAGTGATAGTAGACCGTATCCCCTGAGCCCGGCCAACTCATCGTCGCTGAGACCTATCTGACGGATGCTCAGCCCTTCCTCGAACGCGTCACACAGCCTCCCCATGAGACCGAGTTCCGCCTCTTCGTCGGAGCTACGCCGCCGCTGCGCGGCGAGCCGGTCGCGCCGCCCCTCAGCGATGGCCATGTCGGCCAGGATAAGGTCGTCCCCGAGGGAGGACACGTCGGCAGCCGGGCGGGCTTCGCCNNCGCATGTTGTTCGTGAGGACGGTCAGGGCCCTCGACTTAGCCCTCGGATCAGCCCCTTCGGCATCAGACGCCTGACCGAGGGACAGCCCTGCCACGTCTACCGCTTCGATCTGGGCGTACACGACCTTCCTCGGCTTGAACATGCGCGCCAGCACGTCTATGCGCCCATCGGGTACCCTTGCGACGCCGATAGCCGAATCCTGCCTGCCCGAACCTGCACCCGTCCCTCCGGTCAGCACACGGAACACTGTCGTCTTGCCGGCCCCCGGCATTCCCACTATCCCGACTCTCATTCGCCTGAGGTCTCCGCGACGTTCTTCTCAAGCGACAGCGGATCCCACGGATACTGAATCCAGCCATCCATCTGGGCGCCGTAATGGTCAGGATGGAGATCAGGGAATGCCGAGTGAGTGGGCTTGTAGTGTAGCACTGCTGTCACGGGAATGCCGCCCACCATCCGGATCCTGTCGCACACCGCCACGATGGTGCGCCCTGAATCCCACACATCGTCGACCACCAGAACGCGTTTGCCCGCGAGCTGAGGATCTGGAGGGAACTGCAGGAACACGGGCTTGTCAAGGGTCACGCCGTCTCCGGTGTAGAACATCACAGCCGCGCTCATCACGTTGCGCTGGCCGATCCTCTCTGCAAGCAGTGCGGCCGGCACCATGCCGCCTCTGGTGATGCACAGTATCGCATCGAAGTCACCGTCAATACGAGAGTAGATGACGTCTACCAGCCTCTCGATGTCTTTCCATGTCAAATAGGTCCTGTCCAGCTCTTCTCACTCCTTCTGCTACTACTCCTGCGTCAACTGTTGCTTCCGGCCATGTTGGCGTTGCGGCCGCGTCTATCTAAGGCTCGGTCGTGTGAAAGCATGAGCCTCCGACGAACTCCCGCATGATGGAGTTCGGCGGCACGCCCTCATCCGACACAGGGATGATGTACTTGAGGAACTTCCTCAGTCGCTTGGCCTCGATGTACTCCGGTTGCTCCGGGTTGATGGCCTCCAGGAGCCTCTCTGCGTGCGGCTTCAACACAGCAAGCTCGTAGGCGAGGGCCGTATTGACCATCGTATCAGCCATCTCCTGAAACGGGAAGATGTTCCTCTCCTCGCCTGCTCTGACCTTGGGCCATCTCCTGATCGTCTCGGTGGCGCTGTAGCCCCTGAACAGATTGTCCCTGACGATCCGCCTGAGGATGCGGACGTCGGTAGTAGGTATCCTGTTGTGGTCGTCTATGTTCAGATGCGTGAGAGCCGATGCATAGATCTTGTATTTCCTGCCCGACGGTATAGATGATGTGAGCCGGTCGTTGAGGCCATGGATGCCCTCGATGATCAGCATGTGATCGCGACCAAGCTTCACACGTTTGCCCTTCTGCTTCCGCTTGCCTGTGAGGAAATCATAGGTAGGCACCTCAACTGCCTCGCCCTGTATCAGCCTGACCAGATGGTCGTTGAATAAGGGAAGGTCTATGGCGTCGAGAGCCTCGAAGTCAGGCTCACCATCATCGCCCCTGGGAGTCAGGTGTCGCTCGATGAAGTAGTCATCCAGCGATATGGGCACGGGGTTGAGGCCGTTCACCCTGAGCTGCACGACAAGCCGTCGCGTGAAAGTTGTCTTCCCGGAACATGAGGGGCCCGCCACCAGCACCACGGCAATCCTGTCGCGTGCCGCGGAGATATCATCGGCGATCCGCGCCATCTTCTTCTCATGGAGCGCCTCCACCGTCTGGATCAGGCTGTCGAGATGTCCGCGCTCGATCATGGAGTTGAGTGAGGCTATGTCAGTCACCCCGATGACCCTGCCCCACCGCTCGGCTTCGAAGTAGACCGTGGCCAGCTTGCCCTGCTCGACGTAGTCGGGGATCTCCATCCCGTTGGCTGCCGTCGGAAACTCAAGAATGAAGCCGGGCAGGTAGTGCCTCAGGCGGAAGCTCCTCAGATATCCTGTGCTCGGGGCCATGTAGCCGTAGAAGTAGTCACTCATCCAGCCGCACTGATAGACGTTGATGTGGTCAGTGCGGCGGTACTTCAGCAGACGCACTTTGTCGCGTTGTCCGTCAGCCCTGAAGAGCTCGATTGCCTCCTTAAGCGGCATTGACCTCCGCACTATCGGCAAGTCGGCCGCCACGATCTCATGCATTCTCTCCTCAATGGCTCGCACGTGCGACTGAGTGAGGGGCTTGCGCCACTTGATCTCTCCGTACAGCCCATTAGACAGGGAATGCTGTATCAGCACGCGGGCGCCCTGCAGCACTTCGCGGGCGGCCATCACCAGCACTAGGATGCCGGTGCGACGGTAGAACCGCATGCCATCGGGAGCCCCCATGTCGATGAACTGCACATCAGCGTCTTCATTGAGCCTCCATGTGAGCTCCCTTAGGCTCGTTCCGACCTTCGCCCCCATAACCGTCCAGCGGCAGCCGTGCGGTACCAGCCGCGCCACGCTCTCCAGAGTCGCGCCGCGCTCCACCTCGTGTCGGCTTCCGTCGGGAAGAACGACGATGACAGTGCCAGCTCCATCCCCCATCGCCCGCCTCCACCCCCCGAACGTCAACCCGTCGTTACCAAGTATCATACCGCAACAAGAGCGTCGCGCCAACGCACTCGTGTGCTGGCGCGACGCCACATCAACTGTGCTATATGGCCCCTAGTAGGCCCGGGCGAAGTATACCCAGGTGTCGGCGTCCTTTCCACAGCGAATGCACTTGCCCGGCTTTGACGGTCTTCCCAGCGGGAGGCATCTGATGGTTACACCGGTCTCTTCCTTGATGGCTGCCTCACACGCGCTGTCACCGCACCATGGAGCATCGATGAAACCTCTGTGGCTCTCGATAGTCTCCTTGAAGCTGTCGTAGTCCTCCGCGAACCTCGTGTTCTCGTCCACGAAGCGTTGCGCCCTCTGGTAGAGCCCCTTCTGCACGTCGTCGAGAAGGTCCGTAACCGCGCTCTCCAGGCCGTCCATGGGCACCGCCGTCTTCTCGCCTGTATCGCGACGTACCAGCACCACCTGGCCTGCTTTGAGGTCCCGAGGGCCGATCTCCAGCCTAATTGGCACGCCCTTCAGTTCCCATTCATTGAACTTCCAGCCCGGCGAATACTCCTCGCGGCAATCGGCCTCAACGCGACACACCTTCGACAGCCTCTCCCGAATGCTACCGACTGCCGCCAGCACGGCGTCGCGCGCCGCACCGGCGAGGATGGGAACGATCACAACTTGGATAGGCGCAACCCTCGGAGGCAAGGCCAGCCCCCTCTCGTCGCCGTGAACCATGATGATCCCGCCGATGAGCCTGGTCGATACTCCCCACGATGTCTGCCACACGTGCTTGAGTTCGTTGTCTTCGTCGAGGTAAGTGATGTCGAACGACTTCGCGAAGTTCTGCCCCAGGTTGTGCGATGTGCCGGCCTGGAGCGCCCGACCGTCGCTCATCAGTGCTTCGACGCTGTAGGTGCGCACTGCGCCTGCGAACTTCTCTCTCTCAGTCTTCACACCGGCCACAACCGGAATGGCCAGATCCTCGCTGAGGAACCGCCTGTATATGTCGAGGATCTTCAAGGTCTCTTCCTCGGCTTCGTCGGCAGTGCGGTGGCACGTGTGCCCCTCCTGCCAGAGGAACTCTGACGTTCGCAGGAACAGGCGCGTAGTCTTCTCCCACCTCACTACATTGGCCCACTGGTTGATGAGCACAGGCAGGTCGCGCCATGACTTGATCCATTTCGAGTACATGTGGCCGATGACAGTCTCTGATGTGGGCCTTACCACGAGCGGCTCAGGCAGTTCCTCGCTGCCGGCCTTCGTCACCCACGCCACCTCGGGCGCGAACCCCTCAACATGCTCGGCTTCCTTGCGGAGGAAGCTCTCGGGTATGAACAGAGGGAAGTACGCGTTCTTGTGACCCGTTGCCTTCAGACGGGCGTCCAGCAAAGCTTGCATGTTCTCCCACAGGGCGTAGCCGTGGGGACGTATGACCATACAACCCCTCACCGGAGCGTAGTCGGCCAGTTCCGCTTTGAGGATCACATCGATGTACCACTGGGAGAAGTCCTCTGCCTTTGATGCGATATGCTGAACGAACTTTTCCTGGCTTTCCATGCTTCATCTTCCTCCTTGAGAACGAAAACAGCCTCCGCCCTGTGAGGGCGAAGGCCAAACCTCCGCGGTACCACCTCGCTTGCCGTCACGCACCTGCGCGCGGCGGCCTGCTCCAGCACACCGATTGGCCCTGCATGCCCATGGCGCGGGCCATGGCACGGGCAGTCAGTGCAGCCCCGATAACGGTGGGTGTCCGTCGGATTCTTCATCCGCAGCTCCGGGGCGGGATGCTCATCGACTCGTGCAGCGGACCTTGCAGCCGTGGGTCCGCTCTCTTGGCGCCGTTGTCGACAGCAACCCCTTCATCGCCTATTTGGGCGTGTTCGAATGCCTCTACGATAGCATACGACCACGCGAAAGGCAATCAACTCGTCGCACATGCCACATATGTGGAACACGCGACCTCACCAGTTTGCCTCGTCACCGCCTCACCACTTCACCATCTGACCAGCGCCCCTATGGTCATTGCGCGGGTGAACGCCCGGTTGAACATGGCAATGCCGGCAGCAAGATAGACGATACTCGCGACGCAGGCGAGGAGTACATGCCATTCGATGGACACCTGCCCTGCCCAGGTTGCGCCGGAGGCCGCGAGCAGAGGCAACTGCCACGCCGTGTATGGAAAGGCCAGAGCTATGTATCCGCCGCCGGCTTGATGCGGCGCAGCAAAGGCCAGCGCCAGCATTGCCGCGGATGCAAGGTTTATCAGCGG
>DBQN01000011.1:12657-41537 GCA_002305255.1 Firmicutes bacterium UBA1393
ACCAGGGCTAGCCTCCACAGGGGAATCCTCGACATGCACAGCTGCTCGAGGATGGCCGCCCCGGGCTCGTCAGTGACCAATCGCGGCACCGTCTGCACAGCGCCCATGCAGAAGAAGGCCAGCAAGAATCGGCTCGCGAAGCCGACACCCCCTCCCGCTGCGTCCGGCAACCGACCGGCTCCGGCCATGGCGATGCACAGGAACACCAGAGCGGCAACGTTCTCGGCAATGAACTCCATCGGACCGGCCAGCTTACGCTGGAGTTCCGCCCTCAGCTCGTATACCAGAAGACTGATCACATCGCACTCCCCCAGATATGAGCTTTGCGTACGCCCTCTCGAGACAGGGCTCCAACCGTGTCACTGACTCGATCTCAAGACCCGAAGCACGCAGGCACTCTATGGCACCATAGATTGCCTTCTCACTGGCGAACTCCAGCTCGAAGCTGGCGTGCCCGCTCGACATGGTGGAACACTGGGAGCACGCCCTCACGGTTCCGATTTGTGCGAGCATCCTCACGACGTTTGGGTCGACCACTCCCCTTACCGAGATGCTGTATGCCCTAGCGGCGAACATGGTGAGGAGCCGGCTCACGCTTCCCTGGGCGATGACCTGCCCGCCGGCCATTACACAGACGTCATGACACACGCTCTGGGCAACGTCCATCTGATGTGTGCTGAGCACCACACACACCCCTTCCTCCTCGGCCAACAGCGAGATGGCGGCCCTTAGCTCTAGCGATGAGGGCAGGTCGAGCCCGAGCGTAGGCTCATCGAGAAGCAGCACCCTGGGGCGCATCGCCAGGGCGCAGGCAAGCACCGCTTTCTGTTGAGTGCCTAGGGAAAGGGTGTTCACGCGAGCGTTCGCAAACCTGCCCGCACCGAAACGCTCCAGCCATCTGAGGCCCCGCCCTAGGGCATCGGGCGCACACCCTCGCACGGCGGTAAAATACGCGATGTTTTGCGCAGGCGTGAGCCGGGGATACAGAGCCCTCGCCCTGTCGAGGGCCGTCGCCACCCTGGCGATGGCCTGGGCGCGGTCAGTTCTCATTGAGTAGCCGCAGATGCGTATGTCGCCGCTCGATGGAGCCACCAACCCGGCAAGCATCGCTATCGTGGTGCTCTTTCCGGCTCCGTTCGGGCCCAAGAGGCCCAGCACCCTGCCTGCCCTGGCCTCAAGGTCAAGCCCCATCACCGCCACGCGGCCGGGGGCACCACGCTTACCTCGGTAGATCCTGGTTACCGACTTCATGACTACCGCCGCGTCATCCATCTTGCCCACCGGACTCATCGGCCCCCGCTCGCCCCGGCACCGGGTAGAGCGCGAGGGCCATGGAGTACAGCGTGTCATCGCCTTCATCGCCGCCGGCCATGAACTCAGCGATGAGCTGCTCCAGCCTGTGAGCGAACTCCCGCGCCTTGTCAGGCGTGAGCCTGGCCGCACCCAGCTGCGCCGTGAGCACCGTAGTGTCATCCACCGGCGCTGACGCAATGGCCGATGATGCGGCGCGCATGTCGCGCACGATGGCCTCAAGGGCATATGCAGGCGCCTGAGCGGTATGGCCGAGGGCGGGATCAACAACGAAGTCATGGGCGATGGCACCGTAGTACTTCTCTAGGATCCCTGAACGCTCTTTCGTGTCTACCAGCTCTACCAGAGCGGCTCTTTCGAGCACCTTGACGTGATAGTGTATGCTCGCCGGCACGAGCCCCAGTTCATCGGCGATCTGTGTCACCGTCATGGGGCGTTGAGCAAGCATCCGGAGGATAGTCAGGCGCTTTCTGTCGAGCAGCGCCCTGAGCTGCTCAATCGAGCTCACCACCTGGACGTCTTTGGGACTCCAGTCCGGACTCGCCACTACAGATCACCCTATCGATAAATGATATTTTAATGATATGATTCCCCCTAATGGGTGTCAATGATGTATATTGCATTTTCACCCGGCGGGTGATACTCTAATTATGGCTGTTGTTCAAGCGCACCTTGTCCCAGAGTGCCGACTTGACCAAGAGCTCAACACCCAAGCAAAGGAGCGCGATCAAGTTGGCATACGAGGACAAGACTTTGGTCTGCAGAGACTGTGGGCAGGAGTTCGTGTTCACCGCCGGCGAGCAGCAGTTCTACGTTGATCACGGTTTTCAGAATGAGCCCTCCAGGTGCACAGAGTGTAGGCGTAACCGCAGGGCCAGCCAGGGCGCCGGTGGCGGAACCCGCACCATGCATGAGGTCGTCTGTTCATCGTGCGGTCAAACCTGCACCGTGCCGTTCGTTCCCAGCGGCGACAGGCCGGTTTACTGCAGCGATTGCTTCGCGGCACAGAGGGGCGGGCGCCGGTAAGGACGCAGGCAACTGCTTTCCCTCCGGGCCTACATCCTGACTATTGGCGGAACGATATGGGAAACCCCGGCCATCGGCCGGGGTTTGCTTTATCTCGTGTGCATTGCGTCGCTGCTGCGACTATGAGGACTCGCCAGCCCACAACCTGGCCAGGTTGACGGCGGTCTCGGCTCCCTTCTCCATCCACTGCACACATGCCCACTCCTGTCTACTGTGGGCATCTCCACCACCCGTGAAAAGGTTGGGCGTGAGGACGCCGCGGAAGGTCATCCTCGCTCCATCAGTGCCGCCCCGGATGGGGTGCATGTGCGGCGTGATTCCGGCCATCTCCATGGCCTTCAGGGCGAACGCTACGACCCTCGGATCCTTGTCGAGTTCGGCCTTCATGTTTGAATAGCCCATTTCCCCCGAGAACCTCACCGACGATCCCGGATACCTCTCCTCGATGGCGGCGAGAGCATGCTCAAGCGCTTGTCGCCTCGCCTCGAGCTGGCCTTTGACGAAATCGCGGACTATCAGCTTGATCCGCACCTCTTCCACATTGCCGTCGATCTCTGTGGGGTGGATAAAGCCTTCGCGGCCATCGGTGGTCTCCGGTCTCCAACCAGATGGCACGCTGGCGAGCACCTCGCCCGCAACGTGCAAGGCGTTGACCATCTTCCCCCTGGCAGTGCCGGGATGAGCTGATCTACCTTTGACGGTGACAACTCCGTTCAGGGCGTTGAACGTCTCATCAGAGAGTTCTCCGAGGGCGCCGCCGTCGAAGGTGTATGCGAGCTTGGCCCCGAAACGATCGTACGGGAACTTGAGCACTCCCGCGCCGATCTCCTCATCGGGAGTGAAGGCCACCCACACATCGGGCCTGGGCAGAGAGGAATCGTTGATCAGCATCGCGAGGGCTCGCATGATACTGGCTATACCGGCCTTGTCATCTGCGCCCAGCAGCGTTGAGCCGTCGGATGTGATGATATCGCTGCCCACAGCTTTGAGGATAGCCGGAGTGTCGGCCGGATCGAGGACTACGCCGTTTCCGACCTCAATACGTCCACCCGAGTAGGCCCTGTGCAGCACGGGCTTCACACCTTCGCCGGGAATCCCTGGCACGGTGTCAAGGTGCGCCAGAAAGCCGATGGGCGGAGCGTTCACGCCAGGCGTCGCCGGGAGTCGTCCCAACACGAAGCAGTGCTCGTCCACGTGGACATCGGAGAGGCCCATCTGGTTGAGCTCTCCCTCGAGCATTTTGGCAAGGTCCCACTGCCCCGGCGTACTTGGAGTAGTGTCTGTAAGCTCAGAACTGACCGTATCGACCTGAACGTAGCGGATGAACTTGTCGGCAACGCTCTCCTCAAGAAGGTTGCACCTGGTCGTCATTGACTCCACCTACCAGACTGAGGGACGCATGAGCTGCTCGACGATGTTTCGCGCAGTCGTGTTTAGCGCTGCGCTGTTCTTCACCGTTTGACCGCTCACCGCATCCTCATACACTATGAGTCCTCCTGCCCTCTCCACCCTGGTCTTGACGGATTTGAGGTGCATGTCGGCGTTACCTCCCCCGTTCGTCGCGAACACTGCCACGCGCCGCCCGATGGCATCGGGCATGTTGTCAAGGAACTCATTCAGCTCCGCTGAGGGACGCCCTGAATGCACCGGTCCTGCGATGAGCACCAGATCATATGCCATCAGTGATCTCGGCATGGTCGTCGACAGCCGCACGCCTCTGCGCCTCAATGCAGCGTAGCCCGCCGCCAGCCACGAGAGGCGGCGTTCGGGCTCCAGTCTCACATATGTGGTGCTGTGGTTTCTGGCCTCCAGTTCGGCCCCTATGGCCTTCATCAGTCCATGAGTAACGCCGGTCCGGGAGTGGTAGATCAGCAGCACTCTCACGCATATCCCCCCTTTGGCATGGGCTAGGTCCGGAACTCCACTATGTCTCCGTCTGACAGAACGTACTCTCTCGGAACCGACTGGCCGTCGAACTTGGCTGAGCCCCACACCCTTGCAGTCTTCATGTTGGCATACAGGTCTTTATGTATCGCTCTGGCCAGGTCGCCGACGGTATCGCCCTTCTTGAGCACGAAGGGTGCGTTCCAATCGGCAGGCTTTCCCGGTGGTTTGGAGCACACTCGGATGATGCCTAGATTCCCGAACACGTGACCAGGCACAAGGTCCAGGCCGGCACGTGCCGCAGCGGAAACGCGCAAGAGCTGCCTGCCGGGAAACACATCGGCCAGAATGTCAGCATTGTCGGCCGCCCCAGGCAGGTCGAGCTTGGTAGCTACTACCGACATGAACTGACCCTCTCTGATTGCCCTTCCCTCGTCAAGCAGTGTGAGGCACTCCTCGAGCACATCTGCACAGTCATCGCTCGACACGTCAACCGTCACCAGCAGGCCGTCAGAAGCACGGATGGCCGCGGCCATGGCGGGCGGGAACATGTCGCGCGTCATCGGAGGCATGTCGACTAGCTGGATCAGGATGTTTTCAAACCTCATCATGCCGGGAACCGGACTCGTGGTGGCGAAGGGATACTCCGCCACCACGACGCGGGCGTTGGTGAGTGCACCAACCAGCGACGACTTACCGCTGTTCGGTGGGCCCACCACGAACACCTGCGCGGCGCCTTCGCGTTCAACTCTGTAAGGATCGGGCCTGCCCTTCTTGGCCGCGGCCCGTCCCTCTTCCCTCGCTCTGGCTATCCTCTTCTTGATGTCGGCCTGCATCTTCTCGGTGCCCTTGTGCTTGGGAATGCAGCGTAACATGTTCTCAAGGGCAGCGAGTCGGTCCTCCGGGGTTGTAGCTCGCTTGTACGCCTCCTCTGCCTCAATGTACTGTGGCGTGAGGTTGGCGGGCATGCGCGCTCCCTCCTCTCAAGAATGAACCACGAGAGCACTCAGGGCCGGCACGAACAAGGCTGACGGGCTCTGACCTTCGAGAGCGAAGGGCCCGGGATCCAGCGGTTCAGTGCCTGCCGACATCCCTCCGACTGCGATTCGCCACGGACCCCTACCCTCAGGCAAGTCGACGCGAAGCCCGTGCCTGCGTGCGTTGTACACCACCACTATGTCACGCCAGCTATCGCCGGCGACTTCGCCATCTATTCTGAATACCAGAAGGCCGGGTTCGACCCTCAAGAAGCTGAGCGCCTTCCGTATCTGGTCGGCGCTGGTCATCCTGAACGCAGGATGACACCGGCGCATCCGGATGAGTCCTTTCACATAGTCGAAAACCACTCGGTACTTAGCCTTTCGAGTCCAGTCGAACGCATTGACCGAATCGTCCGACTTATAGCTATTGGCGTCGCCACCCTTGGTGCGCAGCATCTCTGCGCCGCCCTCAAGGAAGGGTATGCCCTGGCTGGTCATGACAATGGCCTGGGCAAGCATGGCCATGCGCATCCTGTCGGTTCTGCTATCGTCAGGGCATGAGCGACTGATCTTGTCCCACAGCGTGAGGTTGTCGTGACATGACACGTAGTTCACGGTCTCTCCGGGAGCATCCGCATGCCCGCGTAGCTCAGAGTTGTAGTTAACCGCCCCTGCCACGCCCGCCGCCACGGCGACTTCAACACCCTTCGCACCCTGCACAAATCCGCGGCCGATCCCGTCATTGTCGCCCTTGACGGCGTTTCTGAATCCGTCGTTGAATACGGCAATGCCAGCGCCTCGCTGCTTGCCGGCGGTGAACATCCTTACTGGATCAAGCCCCGACGGCCCTCCTGCCCATGGTTCACCGTACAGGAGTAGGCTGGGATCGATCGCCTTCAGCTCGGCACCTATCTGCCGCATGGTTTCATCATCGAACAGGGCCATAAGATCGAAGCGAAAACCGTCGACATGGTACTCCTTCACCCAGTAGCGCAACGAATCGAGGATGAGCTTGCGTGCCATGGGCCTCTCAGTGGCGATCTCGTTACCGCAACCTGAGCCATTGGTCAGCGTTCCGACGCAAGTGCGGTAGTAGTATCTGGGCGCCATCACATTCAGCGGATTCTCAGCCACAGTGTAGGTATGGTTGTAGACCACATCGAGAACTACCCTGAGGCCAGCGCGGTGCAGTGCCTGCACCATCTTCTTCACTTCAGTGATTCTGGAAGCGCCGTCAGCCGGTGACACCGAGTACGAGCCTTCAGGCACGAAGTAGTGGTAAGGATCATAGCCCCAGTTGTATGCTGATGGATCATTCTCATCCACTGAAGCGAAATCCTGCACCGGCATGAGGTGCACGTGCGTCACCCCCAGCTCGACCAGGTGGTCGAGGCCTGTGGAGTGACCTTCATACGTGGTACCTCTGGCCGTGATGCCAAGATACTTGCCGCCGAAAGGTATGCCAGATTCAGGCAATACCGAAAAGTCGCGCACGTGCATCTCGTAGATCACTGCGTCAGTTGAATGTTCAAACTTCGGCCTCACATCGCACGTCCAGCCCTCAGGATCCGTCGATGCCAGATCCACGATGAGACCGCGCTTACCGTTGAGGGTCAGGCCGCGTGCATATGGGTCAGCCGCCTCGGCAATGGAAGACCCGTGCCTGGTACGATACGTATATGAACGGCCTGCAAGATTCCCCTCGATCACGGCAAACCACACTCCGTCACCGATCGGACGCATGGCAACCTCGCGAGCAGTGGGAGCGTAGGCCGAGTCGTACACCAGCACCCACACGGCCGAGGCCAGCGGCGCGAACACGCGAAACGCAGTGCAGCTGGGAGTATACGTGGCACCGAGGTCATCGCCGGGGTAGTACAGCTCGAAGAGCCCCTGCCCCGCCGAAGAGACCACATCGCGAGCCCCTATGCTCATTGTTGCACCCACCTCCCGCGAAACCCGTCTTGAGCAGCCTGTTAGCCGCATACAGTCATGATACAACATACGCGCAAGGCGTGTCCACGGGCGCAGGCAGGGTCAGGCCGTCTACCTGTTGAAAAACGACTCCATCTCTTCCACAGTGCTCTCGAATACTCCAAGAGCCCGCAGCACTGGGTCGGCGGTGGTCATGTCGACGCCTGCCTTCTTGAGCAGATCAAGCGGATAGGCGCTGCCGCCGCCCTTCAGGAACTCGATGTATCTCTGTCTCGCAGGTTCGCCCTCAGTGAGCAGGGCGTCAGCAATGGCAACAGCCGACGCGAAGCCGGTCGCATACTGGTAGACGTAGAACGCGGTGTAGAAGTGTGGTATCCTGGCCCACTCCAGCGCGATCTCGTCGTCCAGCACCATCTCGGGGCCGAAGTAGTCACCATTGAGACTGCGGTACATCTCCCCGAGCACTTGAGGTGTGAGGGCCTGCCCCTCCTCATGCATCTTGTGGGCGTTCCGCTCGAACTCTGCGAACATCGTCTGCCGGAACATGGTGCCCCTGAACGACTCGAGGAAGTGATTGAGCAGGTAGAGCTTGCGCATGGGGTCGTCCACCACGCCCAGCAAGTACTTCAAGAGCAGAACCTCATTGACTGTGGATGCCACCTCGGCAAGGAAGATGGGGTACTCGCCGTACACGTAGGGTTGGGTGCTCCATGAATAATGCGAGTGCATCGCATGGCCCATCTCATGTGCGAGGGTGAACATGTTGTCAAGCGTGTCGTTCCAGTTGAGCAGCACGTAGGGATGGGTCCCGTACACGCCCCACGAGTACGCGCCCGCCGTCTTGCCACGGCTCTCAACAACGTCGACCCAGCCGTCCTCCATGCCCTTCGCCATGATATCGACATAGTCGGATCCAAGGGGTGATAGCCCTCTGATCACAACCGACCTGGCCTCTTCGTAGCTCACTTTCCACTCCACTGCGGGCACGATAGGGGTGTACACATCATACATGTGCAGCTCGTCGACGCCCAGGGCGCGCTTACGCAATGCAACGTACCTGTGCATCGAGGGCATGCGGCGTCGGATGGCTTCAACAAGATTGTCGTACACGGCGACGGGAATGTTGAACTGGTCCAGGGAGGAAGTGACCGAATCCGGGTAGCTATGCACCCTGGCATTGAACGTGTCGTGCTTCACTGACGCGCTATAGGTGGCGGCGATGGTGTTGATCAGCGACCGGTACGAGGAGTAGAGCGCCTCGAAGGCTTCCTTCCTCACTCTGCGGTCTCTGCTCTCCATCAGGGAGAGGTAGCGTCCTTTGGTTACCTCCACGGTGTTCCCGTGCTCATCGATGATGGACGGGAACTTGATGTCGGCATTGTTGAGCATCGTAAACACCGCGCCGACGCTCTGCCCTACCTCGGCTGCCTGAGCCACGATTCGTTCTTCGGCAACAGAGAGTGTGTGCGCCCTGCGCCTGGTGATGTCGTCCAAGAAGTGCCTGTACAGATCCAGCTCAGGCATGTCGCTGAAGAATCTGTCTAGCACCTCTGGCGCGATGCTCAAGACCTCTGGCGCGATGAAGGAAGCTGCGGCCTGGGCCTGCACTGCGAGGCTGGCAGCCCTGTCGCTCATAGCCTGATACTTAGGGTTGGCGTTGTCTTCGTCACGCCGCATCCTGCTGTACACGTAGAGTCTCTCGATGCGGTGTGCCACGCTGTCGCGGAGCGAAAGGGCCTTATACAGGTTTGCAGCGCTGCTACCCAGCGTGCCGGCCATCGCAGCCAGCTTGGGGATCTCCGCCGAGCTGAGCGACATATCGGCCTCCCAGTCATGGTCAGAACCGTAGATGTGCTCTAGTCTCCACTTCAGTTCGTCAGGAACATCTGCGCGGTTCGGCAATGCCGATGGAGCCTTGGCTTCCGACACAATCCCTACCTCCCTGTTCGCTCAGGATCCGGTTTCGCACCGGTCAGTTCTGCGCAAGCCTCATGCTGTGATATCGGGGTCAGCGGCGGGTACGCTCTGGACAAGACGGCGCCCCTTCCACCGTCCGCTGCGATAGTAGGCATAGGTGGCGGCGAAAGCGGCGATCGGGCTTGCCGCCATTCCCATCCACACCCCGGTTACACCCAGTGAGGTCGAAGCCAGTATACGCACGAGGGGCACCCGCACGAGCCACAGCGCGAACACTGTCGTGAACAGAGTCGCAACCGTGTCGCCGGCTCCGCGGAGTACTCCCGTCATGGTGAAGTTGGCCGCAAAGGGTATCCACGCAAGGCTCAGCCACTTGAGGTAGTCGGCGCCTGCAGCTAGCACGGCGGCATCACTAGTGAACATCGAGAGCAATGTGCGCGGAATGAGCTGAGCTGCCAACATGGCTGCGCCGGATATTGAGCATGACAGAATCAACGCCCACTTGACTATCTCCGGCACCCGTTCCTGCTTGGCGGCGCCAATGTTCTGCCCCACCAGGGCAGTCACTGCAAGGCTAACGCTCATGGAGGGCATGAATGCAAACTGCTCAATCCTTGACCCGGATCCGGAGCCCGCTACCGCCACGCTTCCGAACGAGTTCACCGTGGACATAACCAGCATCATACCCAGTGACACCAGCATCTGCTGAGCACCTGCCGGCAAACCTATCCTCACGGTGAGCGAGGTGAGCTTGGCATCAAACTTGACAAGGTCGCGCCAGCTGTTCGCCACACCGAGCCGCCGGACCATGTGGATCACTGCGAACACTGCCGACAGGACCTGACTGAATACGGTGGCCCATGCAGCGCCGGCGACACCCATCGGAGGGAAGGGCCACACCCCGAAGATCATGAGGGGGTCCAGTACGATGTTGGTGATTGTGGCAATGGCAAGGAACGTCACAGGCGAGCGCGAGTCGCCGAGTCCCCGCAGTATAGAGCTGCACACGTTGTACACGAATGTTGGTAGCAGGCCGAGCATGTAGATGCCCAGGTATACGGCTGCCTCTTCGATTATGTCAGCGGGCGCCTTGAGCAGGCGCAACATCGGCCAGCGCACCATGTAGCCGATAATGGCCAGCACCACGCCTGCAGCCGTCAGCACAGTCATCGCATTTGCGATGGTGGCCTTGAGCTGCTGGTCATCTCTGGCTCCGTAGTACTGTGATACCAGAGCCGTAGTAGCGATGGTCAAGCCGGTCACCAACGCCACCAGTGCAAAGATGATAGGGAACCCAACCGACACCGCCGCCAGTGAGTTGGGCCCCAGAAATCGACCCACCCAGATGCTATCCACCGTGTTGTATGCTGCCTGCAGGGCGTTTCCAATGAGCATAGGTGTGGCGAAACTGATCAGATGACGAGGTATGCTGCCTGTGGTAAAATCCCGCGCCGACTTGGTGTCCATTGACGTCTAGGTTCTCCTTCCAGAAACTGCCTTGCTATCTGCCCAGGCTGGGCGTCTTCGTGCCTATCACAGCGTCGGCCAGATTGACGGCCAGATCGCCCACGCGCTCGAGGGTGTTCATGACCTCAACGAATATCACCCCTGCGCGAGGCACGCACACTCCCTCATTGAGCCTTCTGATGTGGTTTGTCCTGAGCATTTCCGTCAGGTCGTCGAGGCCCGGATGTAGATTATACACCTTCTCAGCCGCCGCGTGGTCTTCCTCGGCCAGTGCGATGGTGCCGGACTCCACCATAGATCCTGCAACGTCAAACACATGCCTGATCTCGTCAATGGCCTCTTCTGACACGGGAACCTTGTTCTCGGCGCGGTCACGGGCATATCTCATGAGCTGCTCGGAGCAGTCTGCAATGCGCTCCACGTCGCCGGCGGCATGCATCAGCCTCACCAGTGTGTTGGATTGCGGTGTCGTGAGCCTCGTCCCGGCCACCAGGTGGGAGCAGTAAAGCACTATCTCGCGGCTTACATTATCTACTATATCCTCCATCGCTGCGATCTGTCGCTCCAGCGATTCTGAGTACGCCTCCGTCAACGCCCTCCGGGCAACCGACAGCATCTTTGCTGCTGTGCCGGCCACACGCTCGAGCTCCTTACGGGCCAGGCCAAGCGCGACACCGGGAGTTCCCAGCACGTGACTGTCAAGGTACTTCGGGGCCGCCTCAAGAGCGGTGTCGACGCCCGGAACGAGTCGGACAGCCAACTTCTCGAGCAGACCGGGGCCCGGCAGCCACACGAGGGTAGTGAGCACGTTGAACAGCGTGTGAGCGTTGGCTATCTGACGCTGGATCCCGGCTCCCACCGACAGGGCGTGTACGCCCCAGGTGAACGGCCTCAGGAGGATCGTGAATATGAGCGTACCGAAGACATTGAAGAGCAGATGCACGACGGCCGTGCGTCGGGCCGTACGGCTTGTGCCTATGGAGGCCAGTATCGCGGTTATGCATGTGCCTATGTTATCGCCAAAGAGGATTGGGACTGCGACCTCAAGCGTAATCACGTCTGGCGACGCTATTGCGACTGCCATCAGGATGCCCACCGTGGCCGAGCTGCTCTGGATTATGACGGTCATGACCAGCCCCACCAGCACACCTAGGAAGGGATTACCTGCGAAGGCGTGCATGGCTCTGGCGAAGCCCGGGTTCTCACGAAGCGGCACAACAGCTTCGCTCATCACCGAAAGGCCGAGGAACAACAGCCCGAACCCCAGAACCACCTCGCCCGCGCTTCGCCAGGTTCTTCGCCGCGACACGAGGATGAGCAGAAAGCCGGCGCCGATGGCAGGCAGAGCATACTGCGAAAGATCGAACGCAATGAGCTGTGCGGTCATGGTGGTGCCAATGTTGGCTCCCATAATCACTCCGATGGCCTGACGCAAGGTCATCAGGCCGGCGTTAACGAATCCGACCAGCATCACACTGGTGGCGCTGCTGCTCTGTATGACAGCGGTTACGATGGCGCCGACCAGGATCCCCCGGATCTGAGTGGACGTGAGGACCGCTAGGATGCTCTTGATCCTGTCGCCCGCGGCCCGCCGCAGCCCCTCGCCGAGCAGCGTCATGCCGTACAGGAATAGGCCGAGCCCGCCCACCAGGCCGAACACCATGTCCCTCGCCAATGCCATCACTCCAGAACCTGACGTATGAATACCTCGACAAGCCCGGGATCGAACTGCGTTCCCGCATTGCGTCTGAGTTCTGCTATGGCCTCTTCCTTGGATAGCCCCCGGCGGTACACTCGCTCGCTCGTCATTGCATCCCATGAATCACAGATGCACAGAACCCGGGCCCACAGAGAGATATCTTGACCGCGCTTCCCGAGGGGGTATCCTTTGCCATCGTACCTCTCATGATGCTCCAAGATGGCACGATAGTCGCGCTCGCTGTATATCTTGTCCATGCCTCTGATGAGCTCTGCGCCCCACTGGGAGTGCATCTTAACCGAGTCGTATTCCGTAGGTGTAAGCGCCGAGGGCTTGGAGAGAATGCTGTCGGGAATGTTCACCTTGCCCAGGTCGTGAAGGAGGGCTACGTATTCCAGACGCTCGATATCATTCCTCGACATGTGGCACTTCTCAGCCAGGCTTCGGGCCAGTTGAGCGACGCGCTCGGAATGGCCGGCCGTGTAGTGATCCTTAGAGTCGATAATGCGGGCAAGAGCCAGGTTGATCTGCTCCGCGTTCTCCTTCTGCACCATGGCCCTCTGACTGAAGTGCTTGTTGTAGATGAAGAAGGCCTGGGCGAGCACAAACGATAGCGTTCCGCCCAGCTCGTACATGGCCGCGCCCATCATGCCCATGACCACCGACGGGAGCGTCGAGTACACAGAGCCGAACACAATGGAAGGCTCAATCCTCAGCCTGAACTGTGGCCGCGAAAGCATGATCTGGATGTTCACGATAAGGCCCGAAGTGATAACCCACGTGGCCCCCGCCATAGTCGCGGCCAGTGTAAACCAGATGCTGGATAGCGTCGGGTCCTTGCCAGGGCTTACAAGGTGGAACACGGCCGAGGCAGCCAGGGCACTCAAGGCTGTGATCGCTCTGTTTCCGACGAACTTCAGAAGGGCAAGGGGCCGTGGGTTGTTCTCGTGCATTATGCGGTACTCCTGCAGGCTCATGCTGCCGATAGCAGCTACCAGGGCTGCGGAGCCGGCATCGTACTTCACCAACAACACCAACACTACAGGGAACACCATCACCACAACAGTGCTCCTAAGGTTGATGACGGAGAGCGAGCACAACCACAACACGCCCACGCACACGATAGCGGTGGGGAGGGGCGTCTCCCATGGGCCGGAGATCGCGATGAGGGCGGCGGATGCTACGATGAGTGCGACTATGTATAGATTGTGCAGTAGGCGCATAGGGTGCATAATATACCCTCCCGTACATGCGGCATTGCATGCAACGTGTACGTCGATAACAAAAGCTCCCGTCGCGGCGGTAAACGCAGAAGATAGAGTCACTCGTGCCTGCGTGGCTACTTCATGAGGAACGTGTCAGCAAACGCGACCACGGTCATGAGCAGCGTGATAGCAGCAGCAACCAGCCCTACCAGCGTGAACTTCTTCACTGGCGTCACCTCCCTGATCTTGGTGGGGTACCAGGGGGCTCAGCTCAGCTCAAGCTCTCAGCTCGTGCTGCGACGGGAACGTTACTAGGTGGATATTAGGTGGATATCAGTGGCTTCAGCACTATCTCAAATTGGCGGTTCAGTGCATGGAGGAGAGACCTCGCAACCGAGGTCGGCAGGTCCTCCTTGTGAAACGCTGCACCCACATAACGCTGCTTCTTGCCTGAAGACGAGTTCACCACTATCACCTCGGCGACTACTTTGTCACCGAGCAACTCGCACGCGGCTTGAAGGCGCAGGGCATCGCCAGTCATGAGCTGGATCGCATCTACAGTGGCATCCTTCACCATCTCGCACACCTCGTCCTCCCCGGCGCGTCCGGTGGCGTTCCCCTGGAACGAATGACCGGAATGCTCGAGGACGACCCGGGCACACATCGCGCCCTTCGGTCCGTACTCCAAACCTACACTGGCCAGTACCGGCCTGCCGACTACTCCCGGGCTCCCACCTGACTCGGCCTGTTGCACCTGGGCGATGCTGACCTTACGGTAGTCGACTCTCTCGCCCACATCAAGCACGTATATCGTCTCAATGTCTTTCTTGAGACGCTTAATGCCGTCCTGGTCGAGACGCTGGTTCACCATGACATGGATCTCGTCGCCGTCGGCAGTGTCAATGATCCTGGCCGTGACCACATTGGGCAGGAGGCGCAGGTGTTCCTCTGCTAAGGCGGCTCTCACCTCGTGGTCGTGATCCATCAGTTCACCCCCGAATGCAGCGGTTATAATCGGAGCTGTACCATAAAACAAGATTCTACTCGATAGTCCCAATCCCTTCTGCGTCGTGGCAGCGCCTGCTGTATAATTGGCTATGATACTCGCCCGATGCACAAGGAGGAACTATGATCAGGCCAACCGACGCACTTCGCTCATACGAAAGGCCCGCAGCGTTCATGGGGATCACGGCAGTGGCGGCCATGTGGGGGTTGTCCTTTGTGAGCACAAAGGTGCTCCTAAGAACGCTCAGCCCCGTTCAGGTTGCATTCATGCGCCACGTACTCGCGTCTGTGGCCACGCTGGCGGTGGCTCTGGTCACCAGGCAACCTCTAACCGTACGGCGCTCTGACGTCCCTGCGATGCTAGGTGCCGCGGTCGTAGGCATCCCGGTCTACTTCTACTTTGAAAACACCAGTCTCCTCTATGTATCAGCGGCAACGGCGTCTATGATAACAGCCGCCAACCCGGCGATAACCGCCTCACTCGAGAGCCTTCTTCATCGCAAGCGCCTGCCCCTGGGCAGCTGGATCGGCATCCTCATCAGCGCCGCAGGCGTGGCACTCGTGGTGAGGATGGGCGCCGTTCAGGCGGCCCAGATGGCTCTGACCACTGGTGGAGCGCTGGACATGCACACCTTCACGAAGGGCGCGGTAATGCTGCTTCTATCGGCCTCAGCCTGGTCGGTGTATACCATAGTCAACAGACCACTCATGGAGCGTTACAGCGTGATCACTGCCAACGCCTACCAGGTCACAGCTGCCACAGTGGTGCTAGGCCTCATGGCGGCGCTGCACCGTGGCTCGGTGCCATGGCGTGAGGTCTTCTCTGAGCCTGGGGTCATCCTCAACCTTGCCTATCTCGGAATACTCTGTTCGGCGGTGGCGTACGCCCTCTACCTGTTCGCCCTGAGGACCCTGGGATCCACGACTGCGTCGAGCTTCATCAACCTCATTCCCGTCTTCGGCGTGCTGGGAAGCGCTCTTATTCTGGGCGAGGCCATGTCGGCGGCTCAGCTCGTCGGAGGGATGGTCGTAGTGGGCGGGATCTTCCTGGTGGACTCCGCTCAGAGGAAAGCCCGATGAGCAACGCCCGTATCCGGCTGATTGGCTGCGATATCGACGGAACCCTGCTGAGGTCTGACTCATCAGTCAGCCGCCACACTCTTGATGCCATCGCCCTAGCATCATCCGCCGGTGTGCCCGTGTGCCTTGTCACCGGCAGGCGCGTCGAGAGCACGATTAGCGTCGCGCGGCAACTTGGCCTCGCCACTCCGTGTGTCGCGCACTGCGGCGCCGCCATTGTCGACCCGGTTCGCGACTCGGCCATCGACGCGACGCACATCCATCGTGACCTGGCCGTATCCGTCTGCGAACTCGCCACCGAGTCGGGCGCCAGCGTGGCGGTGTACCAGAACCTGCATCACGGTCGCGGGGTTATGGTCACCGGCACTGGCGAACTTGAACACGCTGCAGAGTACTGGCCCAGCCTGGCACAGGTATGCCAACTGGTAGACAGCTACGAACAGGCCTGCGCGCACGACCCGTTGCAGATCACAGTGTTCGGATCGCCCAAGTCGGTCGACGGGTTCCTCACTCAGCTAAAGGCCTGCCACGGCAATGAGGTGTTCACTGTCGACTATGGCGCCGCCGAAGGCGGCACGGCCCTCGTAGACGTGCTGGCCGGAGGCATCAACAAAGGAACCGGCCTCGCGTTCGTAGCCGACATGTTCGGTGTGCCAAGAAACCACGTGGCAGCCTTCGGCGACTCCGTCAACGACCGCGAGATGTTGACCTACGCCGGCTTGCCGGTGGCGATGGCCAACGCCACCGACGAAGTGAAGCTCCTGGCCGCAATGGTGGCACCGTCATGCGACGAAGATGGAGTCGCCAGGACCATTCAGGCCCTGGCGCAAAGGGGTCTCTTGGGCACCGCCGGCGACTCCAGCGACATATGTGGCGGCGGCTCATCGAGGAGCTCGTTCAGCGGGCAACTGCGCTGACCGGCTCGTAGAAGTCGTACGACACAAGCTCCCTGTGCCTGGTCGACGTGCTATCCTCCCACTCTGCCCACACACGCACTCGATAGCCGGGCTGTCCGGTATCTACCACTTGCCCCTTGGCCATGGGTGCCCCCGCGATGGGTCTGCCTGTGGGGCCGGGCTCGCCCGCCGGGCGAGGCTCGATGACCTCCACGATCTCAGACACCAGCCTGATGCCGGAAGCATGCGCGCCGGAGCCTTCGGCAGCCTCAATAGCCACGCTGAGCTCTGCCCCTGAACCTTCCAGACCCGCCCGGACTGTCACCGGGAAGTCCAACGGATTCGTGAACCGAAGGTCAAGCGAACCGTACGCGACAGTGGCGTCGCGACCGGGCGGCAGATACGGTACCGGCCTGGAGTGAGCGTGCCGCTCCGTGATCTCCATGCCCGCAAGCAGCGCCGCGTTGTAGAGTGTCGACGACACCTGACAGATGCCGCCGGCCAGCCCGGGCTGGTTCCTTCCGTCCACTATCACCCTGGCGTCGACGTATCCTGCCTCGGTAGTCCTCTCCCCCACTACCCTGTTGAACGAGAACTCGGCGCCCGGCTCAACAACAACGCCGTCGATGACGCGGGCAGCCAGGGCCACATTGGCGCGCCTGCCGACCTGCGTATCATCGAGCGTGGTCGTACACTGGCCTATCACCACGCGCCCGGCCGGCGTGGCCAGATCTGCCGCACGCGCATCCGCACGTTCGCCTGCCGATGACGCACCCGCCGACGACGCGCCCGTCCCTCGCCAGGCGGCAGCCAGCACGGCAGCGGCGACGGCCACGGTGACGACAGCGACAATGAGGCATGCGCAGGCAGGCAAAGCGAGGACGGGTCGCCGCGCTCTCATCTCGGCAACACCTTCAGAGTCGCGCTCGTCCCGCGAGCGTACTGGTCAGGATAGTACATCGACCATGCCGTACTGGGCATGATCCGGTAGTCACCCGCCCGTTCGGGAGTGATCACGTACTCGTACTCTCTCTCCTGTCCATTCGCGATGGAGCCTGCGAACACGACTACGCGGTTGTCCCTGACCTCTCTGCGATGGTACCAGTACGACCACGAGTAAGGATCTGAGTAGTCACCCGATACCTCGAACCCCGATGGAATCGGATCCTCGAACGCCATGTACTCGAGGTTCTCGAGGGCCTTCACACGCACACGCACAAGTACCTCCTGACCCACCCTCACCGTGCCGTTCGCCGGCGACGTGGCAGGCCGGCCCTGCTTATCGAGGGGAAGTGACCTGTCAACGATGAGATACTCGCGGGTGATCATAGCACTATCACCTGCCGCTGCAACGTCCGATGCTTCACCGTGCCACTCGGCCGCGACTGAGAAGTACACCCTGCCTCCGTCAGCATGGACTCTCACCATGTTCAGACCGGCCCCGAGTAGCGCAGAGTCGATCTGCACCCTTGTGCTCCCATCCACGCGAACGAGCCCCGATACCGCTTGCTTGCCGTTGACAGTAATGGTCACGGCGGGTGCACTGGCATCTGCCTTCTCGCCTGTGTGGCTGACGAATCTGACAAGAGCCATCACGGCCGCAGCGGAGTCCCTCGTCGACAGCCACCGGTCTCCCCGTCGCGCGGCGGCCAGATGGCGTGCTGCCTCGGCGGCCAGCTCATCGTCGTAGCCGGTGCTCAGCAAGGCCATCAGAGCCCATGCAGTTGACTCCGACGACTCGTTCCTCCACGGGTTCTTAGGATCGTCAGTACGCCATATTGCCTGCCCGTCGGCGCGCGAGGCCTGAGCCGCCAGACGCTTCACCGCAGCCGCGGCCAGTTCTTGATCGCCCCGTGCACCGGCAGCCAGGCCTAGGAAGGCCAGTGTCTGGCTGTCAGTCACTTTGGGCAGCAGCTTCTTCATCGCCGCAGCCATCTGATCGTTCGTGCGGCCATGGAGAGCCAGCACGTAGAAGGCGAATGCCTGCTTGCGCTGGTCAGCCTGGTTCAGCACCGTGGATGACAGATACTGCAGCGCCCTCGACACGCTGCCCTCGCTCACATCGTAACCGGCCTGTTTCGCCAGGGCATAGCCGTACAGCACGTACGAGGTCATCCACGCGTCGCTCTTGTCATACTCCCACCAGCCAAAGCCCCCGTCGGCGTGCTGCATGCCATATAGCCTGGCCAGGCCGTCACCTACCATCTTCGCTAGCTGCTCGGCACTACGACGTGCGCTAACGCCGAACTCTGCCTCAACCTGGCTTGCGACGATGTCGGGCACGAAAGCGCTCATGGTCTGCTCGACGCAGCCGTATGGGTAAGCCACCAGGTACTCAAGGGCATCTGAGACAATGCCCAGATATCCCGAACTCACGTCTACCCAGGCCTTGAGCGAACCCGCGACGACTCGCTCCGGCAAGTCGAGACTGACCTCCGCATCACCGCCGCCGACTCCTGTATCGCCGGCTCGGACGGCACTGCCCGGCTCACCAAAGGGCTGAACCGGCACGCGTAGCTCGATACCGTCGGTGGTGAACCAGGATCTTATGCGCGCTGAGAACTTCACCTCACCCACGGACCTGGGCATGACGGTCCACTCCACCGTTGCAGAGCTGAACGGCGCCACCTTCACATACTTCTTCGCCGGCCCGACAATGTCGGCGCCGTCGGCCCGGAGAGTGACCGAGGCCGTCCTCTGCCACTTGGTGTCGTTATGCACAACGGCAGTCACGGAACCACTGTCGCCCAAAGTGTAGAAGCGCGGCAGACCCAGCCTCACCGAGAGCGGCAGCGACACCTTGACCTTCGCGGTGGCCTGCCCCACCATCGTAGTGCGGGAGTGCGCCCTCACAGTGGCCCGCCACGTGGTGAGCGAGTCAGGCAGTGTGATCTTGATGACAGCGTGGCCGTTGGCATCGGTTACCACCGAGGGGTACCACGCCGCGGTATCGGGGAAGTCTTTCCTGTCCGACTCGGCCGCGCCCTCCTTGTCAGCGCCGCCGTAGTAGGTGGCTGGGAACGAGTTCTCCGTTGTCACAGCCTGCTGGCGCTTGCCGTGGAAGAATTTGACGATATCCGAGGTCGTATCGGGCCTTACGGCGAATATGGCCTCGTCAACCAGGGCGAACGACACCTCAGCCGGCACCGCGTCGCCATTCGAATCGCGCGTGGTCACAAGGAAGGTGGCAGTCTCGCCCGGGCGATACTGCGTCTTGTTGGGCTGAATCTCCACTGTCAGAGAGGTTGAGGGGTCGTCTATCACGACCTCAGCCGAAGCCGCCTGCATGATGCCGCCTGACACAACCGTTACGTTCACGAAGGTGTTCGGCGCATACGCAGCCTCGATCGGCAGCTCTACCGACGCGGAACCCTGCTCGAGAGGGACGACTCTGGCGAGACGGATGTCTGTGTCTTCTACAGTGACCAGTGCCGTCTGGGCCTCAGCCGGGCCCGAGATCAACACGAGTGCTGTGTCACCCACGCTGTACTTGGGCTTGTCGATGACTACGGCAAGATCGGTCCGTTCCGACTGCACACCGACGCCGAACTTCGAGGCCCACACCCAGGCAGATGCCTCGACATGATTTCCGCGCTCGTCGACTGCGGAGGCAGTGACCACATACTCTCCTGGTTCCGTAACCTTCAGGGTTACCTCACCCTCACCCCGCGCAGAGGTGGTCACCTGCCCTGTCATCACTGTGGAGTCGGTGTATCCTTTCTTGTGCCAGGTGCGCTTCATCAGCTTGACCACGAGAGCCTGACTACAAGGCTTGCCTGAAGCGTCAACCGTTCGCACTCTGGCCGTGAACTCACTGTCGGGTGACACCACCCACTGGTCCACACTTACTTCAGCATCGAACAGACCACCGACGACCAGCGTCCACCCTGAACCCGAGGCCGTCTTGCCGGTCGAGTCGGCCACGTCGGCAATGACGGTGTAGATGTAGTTGCCTCCGCCGGGGGCCGTATTGGGCACATCGAAGCTCAGGCGAGCACGGCCACTGTCGTCGGTGGTCGCAGTGCCTGAGGTCACGTACTCCTGCCAGTACATCTCCTGGCCCGCGTAGTACTGGGATTCCTCGTCAGCCATCTCGGTGCCGGCGTAACCCAAGAACCCTGTGCGCTGGCGGTACACGCGGAAGTTCACCGAGGCGTTCTGCACCGGCGATCCGAAGTAGTACATGGTGCTCAGCTCGGCTTCGAGGCGGTCACCTGCCACATACCTGGGCTCGTCAAACTTGACCTCCACCGACCATTCGGGCTTGCGGTACTCAGCCACGTCAAAGCCCGACCAGTGCTGCTCGCCATTGATGTTGGCTACGATCGAATACCTTCCCAGCGGGGGTTCGGCCGCCAGCGAAAGCGATCCGTCGAACGATCCCCACGCCCCTGTCGACAGGTCCTCCCTGTAGATCCTGTTGCCCTCCGGATCCATGACCTCCACGGAAACCGTCGCCGGGTCGGGAGTCTTGTATCCGGGATCAAGCATGGCCCTCACGATACCCTTGAAGTGCACTGTGTTCCCCGGCCGGTACACTGGCCTGTCAGTGTAGACAAACACCTTGTGCAGGCGGGAGTCGTACCAGTAGTAGGAGTTCGCGACCTGCACCTCTTGCCCGCGTACCCCCATCACCAGCGCCGACGCTGCCGGAGTGTCGAGACTGACTCTCCATAGCCCGTCCTCATCGGTCGTGCCTGACAGCTTCACGGGCCCCTGAGGCGTGTCAGAGTCAGTGCCCCACTCCGGTTCGTAGCCAACCTCAGGGTAGAGTGTGGCGGTAACGTCCACACCTGCGACAGAAGCGCCTGTGAGCGTGTCGACGGCATACACCAGCAGACTACCTGCCGACTCCTTCGTCACCAAGCCGAAGCCTGACACGGTGAACCAGACTGCATACGTCGAGCGCACCTGTGGCGAGACCGGAACAGCCACGTAGCACCCGGGGGGCAACGGGTCCAGTACGACGGAGCTCCTCGCGGGCTGACCCTTCCTGTCGATGGGCACCGACACCTGTTTGACCAGCTTGCGCCCTGGTAGCCGGGCGACGTCAATGCCCCACAACCCTTCTTCACCCGCGCTTGAGAAGTGCGCTGCCCCATCGAACGAGTACACCGACACCGACAGCGTCTTGAGTGATTGCCCCCTCACGCCTATCTCAGGTTTCTGGGCGGGGCCGTAAGTTCTGGCTGTGGTGAACAGCCATGCCTGCCCTGATGCGGCCGCCTCTGCGGGAGCTCCCGCCGTCAGAACCAGGGCGGCCAGGACCATCACAACCGCAAGGACCAACGTCACCACAAGCGGCATGCGGCGGCTCGCTCCTGCCCTCGGTCTCGGTTCACGAAGTAAGAGATTCATTGGCGTATACCTCCAACTGCCGAAAATCGCGGCCAGTCTGACATTCCGGTCTTCTAGTTTCGTATAGTCAGCGAAGCTCCGAACTTCACTGTTTGAAATCTGTAAGCTTCATACGGCTCCTCGAGCCCGATGCCGGCCTCCTGCAAAGCCCAGCTTAGCTGCTTTGCATGGGTAAGCGCTTCACCCGGCAGGATAACACCTGTGCGCGCACCCGACCTGACAAACACTCCGAACCCGGCCGGATCCCATGCGTCACCCCTTGCGACGCGCTCCAGACGCCCCACCACCGATACCGCCAGCTCTATCTGGCTGAGCTCGCGCTTCTCAATGGGAGACCGGCGCAGGTCGCGTGCGGCCACCAGGGCTCCGTAGTGACCGACTTCCCGTGCAAGGCTTGTGGTGTTCGCCCATATTGATCCGACGCACGCGCGCACCCGATTGTTCATCACTGCGGTAACAAACACTCCGGAGCGGCCGCCCTTGAGGAGCGCAGCAGCCTCGGTGCCCACGCCTGATGCGTCGATCCAGCCATGAGGTTCCGGCGGTGGCTCGCCTGTGACAGACGCCACAAGGCTGCCCATGGCAAGCTCCAGCACTACTCTCTCTAGTGCCGGATCCATTCGGGCGGCCGCGCCGAGCTGCTCAAGCAGGTCAGCACGGCCTGCAGCGCCAGGCGCCGAATCGTGAGGTTCGCCGCGACCGTCCGGCTCGGCGCTGGCGACGAGCTGTGGCACGTCGTGCCGCGAAACCGGAACTCGCAGGCGCGGCGACGCTGCCGCCATGGCCACGGCTACAGCAGCAACAGCCAACAGCAGAACCGCCGCGAACCTCACGATTCCGGCGGGTACACGCGGCCTCATCCCGCAATCAACTCCTTCTGAATAGTGTCACTATTCGCCGAACGCGCTGATGAATCCTACTGCAACCGCGCCGCCCCCACCAACACGTCTGCATCTCCAGTCGTCTCCGTCCACTGAGTCAGACTGCCTGTGGCGAGCTTAGTTCCCAGTGGGCGAACTCCTTTCTCGTACAGTTGTCGTGATGTTCGCCGACGCATCGCGAATCGGCCTGCGGCGTGTGGGGACTATACAGGGTACGGCGACGTTCTTATCTGGTCGATATAACTTTNNGCAGAAGGTTATTGAGGTAGAGGTGATTACGTTGAGGTTGCATGGCCCTGATGAGCCAGTGTACACCATAGGAGTCGCGGCTCGTCTCCTGGGCGTGAACCCGCAAACTCTGCGGGTGATCGAACGGGAAGGGCTGCTGGAGCCTGCCAGAACCGATGCGAACATCAGGCTCTACTCAGAGAACGACCTGATGATACTGAAGCGCATATGCGTGCTGGTTCGCGAGGAGGGTGTGAACTTCGCTGGAGTCAAAGTCATCCTCAGTATGGAGTTGGGTGAGAACCGAACATCAGTGACCATCAGGCGAACCACCATAAGTCACGGAACGGCAGGAATGAATGGATCCGACGACGACGGTGCCGATGACTAGATAGCTCCTGGGCATCGAGCCGTTACGACCGGCAGTGGTATCGAATTCTTGGAGGGAGAGAGCATTACATGGGCAAGGTAGTAGGAATTGACCTGGGAACAACCAACTCCGTCATCGCCGTAATGGAAGGCGGAGAGCCTAAAGTCATAGTGAACGCTGAAGGGTCCAGGCTTACGCCATCAGTTGTGGGGTTCAGTAAGTCAGGCGAGCGCCTTGTTGGCCAGCTGGCGCGCAGGCAGTCGGTACTTAACCCGGAGAACACTGTGTTCTCCATCAAGCGATTCATGGGCCATCGCGTCAGCGAGGTACAGGAAGAGCGCACCCGCGTGCCCTACAGGGTGAAGTCTGGTGACAACGATGGTGTAAGGATCGATGTCCCCTCCACCGGCAAGGACTACTCGCCTGAAGAGATCTCGTCGATGATCCTGCAGAAGATGAAGCTCGATGCAGAGAAGTATCTCGGTGAGAAAGTGACACAGGCAGTCATCACTGTGCCCGCCTATTTCAACGACTCGCAGCGCCAGGCCACGAAGGACGCAGGCCGTATCGCAGGGCTGGAAGTGCTAAGGATAATCAATGAGCCCACCGCCGCCGCCCTCGCGTACGGGCTCGACAAGAAGAAGAACGAAACCATACTCGTGTGGGACCTCGGCGGAGGCACCTTCGACGTGTCGGTGCTGGAAGTCGGCGACGGCATCTTCGAGGTCAAGTCAACCGCAGGCGACACGCACCTCGGAGGCGACGACTACGATCAGAAGATCGTCGACTACATGGCCGGCGAGTTCCTACGTGAGCAGGGCATCGACCTCAAGCGCGACCGCCAGGCACTGCAGAGGCTGATCGAGGCGGCCGAGAAAGCCAAGATCGAGCTGTCATCGGTATTTGAAACCAGCATCAGCCTGCCGTTCATCACGGCCGACCAGACGGGGCCCAAGCACCTTGAGATGAAGCTGACCAGGGCCAAGTTCGAGGAGCTCACCAGCGACCTCACCCAGAGGTGCACCGGCCCCTTCAACCAGGCGCTCCGCGATGCAAAGCTTTCGGTGAGCGACATCAATGAGGTCATCCTGGTGGGCGGTGCCACGAGAATGCCGGTCATACAGCAGCTCATCAAGAAGCTCACCGGCAAGGATCCGCATCAGGGAGTCAACCCTGACGAGGTCGTTGCAGTCGGCGCGGCGATTCAAGGCGGCGTGCTGGCCGGCGAAGTGAAGGACATCGTGTTGCTCGACGTCACTCCCCTGTCGCTGGGCATTGAGACCCTTGGCGGAGTCACCACAAGGCTGATTGAGAGAAACACGACGATCCCAACTCGCAAGAGCCAGGTGTTCACCACGGCTGCTGACGGTCAAACATCCGTCGACGTGCACGTGCTGCAGGGAGAGCGCGAGTTTGCCCGCGACAACAGAACACTCGGCATGTTCAGGCTGGAAGGCATACCTGCCGCCCCCCGCGGAGTGCCGCAGATCGAGGTCACCTTCGACATCGACGCCAATGGCATCGTCAACGTGGCAGCGAAGGACCTGGGCACCGGCAAGGAGCAGCGCATCACCATCACCGCGTCTACGCAGCTCTCAAAGGACGAGGTCGAGAGGTTGGTACGCGATGCCGAGCGAACTGCAGCGGAAGACAAGAAGCGTCGTGAGAACGTAGAGCTGAAGAACAGCGCCGACAGCCTTGTATACAGCACTGAGAAGACACTGCGCGACATGGGCGACAAGGTGCCCGCCGGCGACCGCGAGAAGATCGAGGCCGAGCTAGAGAGGCTCAAGAAGGCCATCGCCGACGACGACATAGACCAGATCCGCAAGTTCATGGACGAGGTTCGGCAGGCATCGTACAAGATGTCGGAGGAGCTATACAAGAACGTGAACGCATCGTCTGCCTCGGCAGGCACATCCACAGATGGCCAGGGCGGCGGCTCGCAGAACCGGGACGGCAAGGCCACCAAAGGCGATGACGATGTGATCGATGCCGACTTCAGAACTATGAACGACAACGACAAGTAATTCTACGGGGCACATGCCCCAAACATCCAGAGGGGTGAGAACAGATGACGATGATGAATTGGGATCCGTGGCGCGACTTCGCCGACATGAGATCCATCTACAACAGAGTATTCGGAGACGGAACTGCGCCACGCCTCGCGGGCGATGTGCCGGCCACGGTGTCGGGCCTCTACATGCCTGTCGACGTACGCGAGACTGCCGACAAATACGTGCTCACGGCCGAGATGCCCGGTATGAACCCGGATGACATTGAGATCACCGTGGCTGACAGCCAGGTGACTCTGAAAGGCAGCCGCAACGCATTCACAGAGGAGAAAGGCACCAACTACATCCGCTCCGAGCGTAGGTACGGCAGCTTCTCGCGCAGCTTCAACCTGGGAGTGCCCGTCGACAGCAACAAGGTCGAGGCCACCTACAGGAATGGTGTGCTCGAAGTAGAGCTGCCCAAGGTGCAGACTGCGCTTCCGAGGCAGATCAAAGTCAAAGCCGATATGCAGTAGGCTGAGCAGTAGGCTGATTCGATAACGGTAGAGAGCGCCCGGCGGGCGGCGCCATCGCTTCGCCGCTCGCCGGGCAGCATCATATATGAGCGGCGGTGTGATACATGAAACATGAGAGACAATGCCCTGGCGGCGACTGCCGGTGCGAACAGGGTAGCCAGAGCGACGCGGTCAGCGCCAAGTGCGCTACCGGCTGCGCCGGCGACAGCACCGGTGCAGGTGCCGACGCTGACCTCGGCGCCGGCACGCAGGCCTGTGCAGAGCTTGAGCGCAAGCTGGCCGAAGCCGAAGCCAAAGCTGCGGAGCACTGGGATCTGTATCTTCGCACGAGGGCGGAGTTTGAGAACTACCAAAAGCGCGTTCAGCGTGATCTCGCGTTCAACATAAGGTGCGGCAAGAGCGAGCTGGTCAAGGGGATCTTGCCCGTAATCGATGATTTCGAGCGGGCGCTGTGCGCGGAATCAGCGGACTCGCCCTTCAAGCAGGGCGTCGAGATGATAATGCGCAAACTCCTTGATGTTCTGGCGCGTGACGGCGTGAAGCCCATCGAGGCGGTAGGGTGCCCGTTCGATCCAAGGCTACATGAGGCTGTGGCAACGCGCGAACAAGATGGCGTCGCCGACCACACTATCGTAGAGGAGCTCCGGCGCGGCTATACATACGACGACGATGTGATCCGCCCGACGCTGGTCATCGTGGCCGTGCCGAATCAGTAGCGACGCTGTCGATTCGCGTCCGGGGGGAGTACCAATGGAGTTCAAGGATTACTACAAGACACTGGGAGTGTCGAGCTCTGCTTCGGAGAAGGAGATCAAAGCGGCCTACCGCAAGCTGGCCCGCAAGTATCACCCTGACGTGAACCCGGGCGACAAGGCGGCCGAGGAGAAGTTCAAAGACATATCAGAAGCATATGAGGTGCTGTCAGATCCGGAGAAGCGCAAACGCTACGACGAGCTCGGCGCCAACTGGGATCACTACAGCCGGGCCAGCGCGTCGCAGGGTCGCCGGCAGACGACGTACACTGTCGGTGACGATGACGACTTCTCCGAGTTCTTCAGGCAGTTCTTCGGCGGTTTCGATATCGGCAGCACGATCTTCGGCACCGGCGCGCGCCAGGCGGCAGCATCTCGCGCCAGAGCCGAACTGGATGTGGAGCAAGAACTAGAGGTGGGCCTTGAGGAAGCATACAACGGCGGCCAGCGCTACCTCGACCTCGAGGGCCCCTCAGGCAGGGAGCGCCTGCTGTTGTCGATTCCGCGGGGCGTCAAGTCAGGCTCGAAGCTGAGGATGGCCGGCAAGGGAATTCGCTCAGGCAAGCGCGCCGGCGATCTCTTCATCCGAGTAAAGCTGCGCCCGCACCCCCGCTTCGAACTGCGCGATGGTACTCTCCACACCACGCTGGATGTGCCGCTCACCGAGGCTGTGCTAGGCGGCGAGGTGAGTTTCACCCACCTTGACGGCAGGGTCATCGCCGTGAAGATCCCGCCGGAGACGCAGAACGGCGCCTCCCTCAGGCTGCGCGGCAAGGGGATGCCCTCCACATCGGGCGTGCAGGGCGACTTGATGGTACATGTGAACGTGCTGCTACCCACCTCCCTCACCGACAGGGAGAGAGAACTATTCAAGGAACTGAAGGAGGCTCGAAGCCATGAGGTTCGATAAGCTCACAGTGAAGTCTCAGGAAGCTCTGGCTCGAGCTCAGAGTCTGGCCCGCGAAGGTCAGCACCAGAGCATAGAGCCAATGCACATACTGTTCGCGCTGTTGGAGCAGGAAGACGGCGTCGCCGCGGCTGTGCTGCAGAAGCTGGGCGTGTCGCCTGCTGCACTGTCGCGAGACCTGACCGCAGCCCTCGGCAAGCTGCCCAAGGTGTACGGTCAGGAACCAGGGCAGTACCTTTCCAGCTCGGCATCGGCCATGCTAGAGGAGGCATCTGCTGAAGCTGAGAGACTGCACGACGACTATGTCAGCGTTGAGCACCTGCTGTTGGCCATGGCCGGCCGTGATGATGACACCGGCAAGCTGCTCAGAGCCGCAGGCGCCAAGCGCGATGAGATATACAAGGCTCTGGTCGACGTGAGGGGCAGCAATCGAGTAACCGACCAGAATCCGGAGGAGAAATACCAGGCACTCGCCAGGTACAGTCGCGACCTCACTGCCCTGGCCCGCAAGGGTGCACTGGATCCCGTCATCGGCCGCGATGATGAGATCCGCCGGGTCATACAGGTGCTGTCGCGCAGGACCAAGAACAACCCTGTGCTCATAGGCGAACCCGGCGTCGGCAAGACGGCCATCGCGGAGGGGCTGGCGCAGCGGATTGTGGCGGGAGACGTGCCCGACAGCCTAAAGAACAAGCAGGTAATGGCGCTTGACCTCGGCGCCCTGATCGCCGGCGCCAAGTACCGCGGCGAATTCGAGGACAGACTGAAAGCCGTGCTCCGCGAAGTACAGGAGGCCCAGGGCGGGATCGTGCTCTTCATCGACGAGCTCCACACCCTGGTGGGCGCCGGGGCGGCAGAGGGTGCCATGGACGCCTCCAACATGCTCAAGCCCGCCCTCGCCCGAGGCGAGCTCAAGGCCGTTGGCGCCACCACCCTCGACGAGTACCGTAAGCACATCGAGAAGGACGCGGCTCTCGAACGCCGGTTCCAGCCGATCATGGTGAACGAGCCCAGCGTGGAGCAGTCTATAGCCATATTGCGCGGTCTCAAAGAGAGGTATGAGGTGCACCATGGTGTGCGCATCAAAGACTCCGCGCTCGTGGCTGCGGCAGTCCTGTCTCACAGGTATATCTCCGACCGCTTCTTGCCCGACAAAGCCATCGACCTGGTGGACGAGGCTGCGTCTCGCCTGCGGATGGAGATAGACTCGATGCCTGCTGAGATCGACGAGGTGGAACGTCGGATCATGCAGCTGGAGATTGAGCGCCACGCCCTCGAAAAGGAGAACGATGCTGCGGCGCGCGAACGGCTCGAGAAGATCCAGTCGGAGCTGGCCGCATTGCGCGAGGAGTCGGCCGCCATGAAGGTGCACTGGCAGCATGAGAAGGAGACTATCTCCTCCATCAGCCAGATCAAGCAGAGGATCGAAGAGGCCAAGCAGGAAGAGCA
>DBQN01000040.1:0-1745 GCA_002305255.1 Firmicutes bacterium UBA1393
CTCAGGGTTGATGAACCCATTCGTCACCAGCACGTTCCGAAGCCCGGCGGCTTTGATCAGGCGCGCACACTCCAGCACGTACTCATACCACACTGTGGGCTCTGAATAAGTGTATGCCACCCCAATGGACCGGTCGCGATGCTCATCGGCCAGCGCTACGAGCTCCTCCGCCTCGAGCCGGGTGCCGCCGGCCCTCGCCTGGCTGATCTCCCAGTTCTGGCAGAACTGGCAGCCCATATTGCAGCCGAACGTGCCAACGCTCAGTATCTCTGAACCAGGCACGAAGTGATAGAGAGGCTTCTTCTCAATCGGGTCGATGGACACCCCGGTGACCATGGCGTAGTTCCTGCTCACGAGGGTGCCGCCCTCCACCGCCCGCACGCCACAGCGGCCCACGGCGCCCGCCCGCAGCACGCAGCGGTGTGGGCACAGTAGGCAGGCGACGGCGGGCTCGCCGCCTGCCGCAGCTACACGCTCCGCGTACATGGCATCGCGTTCCCTACTCGTACCTGATCACCTCGAACCGCTCGAGATTCACCCGCTCGCCCGGGCCGATGCCGGCCTTGCGCCGAGCGATGCTCACCTGCTCCTCAACGGTGTCTATCCCATCGAGGTCGGGCAGTAGCAGACCTCGCCGCCCCCGACTGCTCACGATCACGCCGTAGCGCTTGGGATCGAGCTCTTCAGGCCCGCTGATGGGCTCGGGCGGCGACAGCACATCGACGGAGTAGGTCAGGTCGTCCAGTTCGTCCGCCTCGATCGGGTCGAACCTGCTATCGTGCACAGCAGCGGAAATGGCGTTCGCGATGATCTCGCCGGCGATATTGGCGCGCACAGGCTCTATGGTGCCGATGCAGCCCCTGAGCATCCGTCCGCGATGGATCGAACAGAACACGCCGGCCCTGCCCTTCATCTCGTCCGGCAATGGCGACGGCGGCACGATCACCTGACCCCGCCTCACAAACGCCTCCACCGCCTCACGTGCCAGCCGCACAAAGACCGACTCGCCCGAGCGTCGTGCCGACACCTCCGCCTCCCTGGCAGCACGCAGTCGTGCCAGCCTGTTCTCGCCGCTGCCCGCCGGTCCCGGCTTGAACATCGCAACGGCGTAGCCTACTCCGAAGGGCCCTTCGTATGACAGCACCTGAGCCTCGACCTTCCGGCCATCCAGGGCGCCGAGCATCATCAGCACAGACCTCAGCCCGCACTCACCCGCCTCCTCGGCAAGGCTGCCATCGAGGGCGGCCACAGCCTCAACGTCGACGCGCCGCAGGGCGTCGACAAGCGCCTCGTCAAACTCCCTGCCACGGGGCGAGTAACCGGCCGGGGCTCCGGGCTTCAGCCGGTGCGAGAGGTCACCGCTTGCTACCAACGCTACTCGTCGCCCGACTCGTTCGGCCGCAGTGGCCACACCCATGCCGAACGAGTAGAGCTGCTCAGCAGGGCCAAGCCCCATGGAGACCGGCACCAGCCTTACCGTGGGCAGCTCCTGGCGTATGAAGTACATCGGCACCATGATTCCGTGATCGAGACGGCGTTGCCCGCTCAGGTGCGCCGGTGCACCCAGCCGCACAGCCTCCTCGATTATAGCCTCTGCAAGCTCATTGTCGCCTGCGAAGCTCACACGCTCGCCTGCGCCGAACTCGGCGAGATCTCCTTCATGGCGGCCGCCGGTCCGCACAACGATGGCGTCGGAGTATAGCGTGCTGTGTGGAGAGATGATCACGATGGTGTCGGTGCCGGCA
>DBQN01000040.1:1855-4372 GCA_002305255.1 Firmicutes bacterium UBA1393
CACGCAACAGCCCCCGCTCCCCATCGAATTGCTCCTTCATCTCCTGTGATTTTGCTTGGGGTCGGCGTGGTGACATGCGCCTGAGCCCGTGCCCCACGAGTGGCATGGGGCAGTCAGGCATTCCGGAAACGGCATGTTGCGGGCCGGGGATGCGCGCGGCGAGCCGAACGGGCTCCGGCGCGACCGCTGAGTGAGTAGGGCCGACATGGCTCACAGGGCGCGCTGATCACCCGCACCCAGCCATCGCTCGACGAGACACAGGGCGTTGCGGCGATCTCGCAAGGAAACCGGCTCCGCTACACTGCGGAACCGGCACAGAGGACGCGTCTGCACGGCTCGGGACTTGGGCTTACAGTCACTGTCTTCTCTCATCTCGAGGGGCAGACTCTCCGCGCGCCAGCGAACCGCGCACAACATCCAGCACGAATCCGGCCTCTTCGATAGCGAGATCCGCATCGGCAAGGTCATATTCTGCAGTTGGCACGAAGTCATCAGTGCCGTACATGCTCAGCTCGAGCTCCTTGCGCAGTCTCTTTGAGATGCTGCGGATCCTTGTTAGGTGATCGACGATGGGCGTCGGCAACAGGTCTCTATTGTCCTCCAGGCTCCGACCAACATCGTGTACCTTCGGCACCTCGACTCCGACCACGCGCAGCAGAGCTTTCAGCGTTAGCTCTACTACAGTCTGGGCCTCCCGGACGACGTCGGAGTACGCCTGTCGTTCCCGATAGAAGTCGAGAGCCTCCAACCGCACTGAGGCCTTTTCCAGGTACGCCAGCGCAAGCTCATCCGTCTTCACAACCTGACACCTCCCAGGAACCGGTTGGTGCGCCATTCCCACGTGTTGTTCCGCCTGACGCGGCGGGCTCCCACTTCCTTGAGCAGCGTCGAAGCGGAGCTGATGATCCGCCTGATCAGCCCCTCTGGATCCCAAACGACTACGTTGTGGGTCACGAGGTCATAGTAGATCGGCTGCATCATGAGCGCCTCATCTTCAGTGATGATGTACGGCGAGAGCTCGCAAGAGATGCCCTGCTCGCTGAAGAGCTGCTGAGCCTCGGCATCGTGCTTCATCTCTATCTCCCGGATGAACTCGGCTATCCTGAGGCGCATTCCCAGGGCGCTCCTCAGGATGATCAGGAGATCCAGGTCTGAACCCTTGCGGTTCTCGCCGCGCGCGAACGAGCCGAAGATGGCGAGGCCACGTAGATTCTCGCCATAGTATTCGAGAATCGAGTCCAGAACAGCATCTACGTACCGACAGTGCTCCGGCGAGAAGGTGCGCAGCCCTTCCGTTGCCGCGATACTCATGGCGGGATCCCCTCTTCCTCTGTAGCTTCACGTCAACGCGTCAACGCGTCACACAGATGCCCGCTACCTCACGTACTGTGCCAGCTCCTCCCGGAGCAGCCTGTTTGTGGCGCCGGGGTTGGCTCGCCCGCGCGATGCCTTCATTACCTGTCCCACAAGGAAGGTGATGGCCCGATCCTTGCCGGCGCGGAAGTCCTCCACAGCCGCGGGGTTCGCCTCGATGGCGGCACGCACCATGGCTCGGAGCTCGCTCTCGTCACTGATCTGCGAGAGCCCCCTCTCACGCACGACGTCGGCTGGGGCCTTGCCGCCGGCCCACACTTCCTCGAACACCGACTTGGCGATCTTGCCGCTGATCTGCCCCGAAGCCACTAGAGCGATGAGCTGAGCAACGTGCTCAGGCTGCAGCTTCGACTGCGACAGCTCGATTCCTGATGCGTTCACAGCAGCTGACACTTCGCCCAGCAGCCACTTGGCCACCTCGCGCCCACCTTCGCCGCCTGCACCGGCCGCGGTCCCTGCCGCCGCAGTCTCCACCGCCTTCTCGAAGAACGCCCACAGCTCGCGTGATTCGGCTATCTGCCTAGCGTCTTCGCTGGCAAGTCCGTAGTCTGCCTCATACCGCGAAGCCCGCGCATCGGGCAGTTCGGGCATGCTCTGCCTGATCTCGCTGATCCACGCGTCAGAGATCTCGATGGGCATCAGGTCCGGCTCGGGGAAGTAGCAGTACTCGGCCGCCGACTCCTTGCTGCGCATGAACACAGTCTCGCCTCGGGCGTCATCCCAGTGCCTGGTCTCGCGATGTACCTCTCCTCCGCCTTCGATGAGCTGAACCTGTCTTGCCGACTCGTACTGAATGGCCCTGTGAACTGCCCGGAACGAAGCGATGTTCTTGAGCTCCACGAGATTGCCGTAGGTCTGCGACCCCTTCGGTCTCACTGAGATGTTTGCCTCGCACCTCATGGAACCCTCTTCGAGCCTGCAATCTGACACGCCGACGGCGACCAGCACGGCCCGGAGCTTGTTCAGATACGCGCGCGCCTCCTCAGCAGAGCGGATGTCGGGTTCGGTCACGATCTCCATCAGCCCGATCCCCGAGCGGTTGAAGTCCAGAAGCGAACTCGAAGCCGAAATGATATCGTCACCCGCGTGCGTCAGCTTGGCGGTCTCTTCCTCGAGGTGCACCCGCCGTATCCCAATGCGCTT
>DBQN01000040.1:4401-70351 GCA_002305255.1 Firmicutes bacterium UBA1393
TAGAAGTAGTTCTTCCGGAAGAACTTCGAGTAGGGGGTGATCTGGCAGTTGAGCGCGAGTGCCGCCTTTATCGTGAACTCCACAGCGCGCTTGTTCAGCACCGGCAGCGCTCCGGGCATCCCGAGGCATACCGGGCACACTCGTGTGTTCGGGGCCGCGCCGAACTCAGCTCGGCACGAGCAGAACACCTTTGACTCGGTGTCGAGTTCTGCGTGCACCTCCATACCCACTACGACTTCGTATTCAGTCGTCGCCGCCATGCTACATCACCTCCAGCTCAGGCCGGCGCATCTCGCCGGCTGACGCCTGCTCCACTGCGGCAGCCACCCTGAAGAGCATTGTCTCGCCGAACATCGGTCCGAACACCTGGAAGCCGACGGGCAGGCCACCGTGCAAGCCGCAGGGTACTGACAGCGCAGGCACGCCCACGAGATTGGCCACAATGGTGTATATGTCCTGTAAGTACATGGTGAGCGGGTCTTCCACCAGTTCGCCGATTCTCAACGCGGTGGTCGGAGCCGTAGGCGACACGAAGCAGTCGCACTCGGCCAGCACGGCCTCGATGTCGCGGCGGATCAGCGTGCGCACACGCATCGCCTTGTCAAAGTAGGCCGTGTAGTTCCCGGCGCTGAGCGCGTGCGAACCGAGCAGAATCCGGCGCTGCACCTCAGGGCCGAAGCCTTCAGTGCGGCTGGCCGCGATCGCCGACCCCACGTCGCCGGCACCGACCGCGCGGAAGCCGTACCTCACCCCGTCGTAGCGGGCCAGGTTTGAGCTGGCCTCAGCCGTGGCCACAAGATAATAGACCGCCAGCGAGTGCTCGACATTCGGAATGGACACCTCTACGATCTCAGCGCCTGCCTCCTCCAGTCGGGCGATGGTGCGCTCTATGGCGGCTCTGACTCCCCCATCGAGACCGTCGGCAAAGAACTCTCTGGGCACGCCGATCTTGACGCCTCTGACGCCATCCGCACCACGTTCCACCGCAGCAACATAGTCAGGCACCGCCTCAGGCGATGATGTCGAATCCTTCGGATCGTGCCCGGCCATCACCCCGAGCATCGTGGCACAGTCGCGCACATTGCCTGCTATGGGCCCCACGCAGTCGAGCGACGAGCCGAACCCCACGACTCCGTAACGGCTGACTCTGGCATACGTGGGCTTGAGACCAACGGTTCCGCAGAACGCCGAAGGCTGCCTCACCGAACCTCCCGTATCAGTGCCCACAGCCGCACACACCATGCCGGCTGCCACCGCCGCAACCGACCCGCCGCTCGATCCACCCGGCACACGCTGCGTGTCGTAGGGATTACGGGTGGGGTGGAAGGCCGATGACTCAGTGGTGGAACCCATGGCGAACTCGTCCATGTTTGCCTTGCCCACAATGACTGCGCCTGCAGCCGTTAACCTCTCTGCCACCGTGGCAGAATACGGCGGCACGAACCCGGTCAGAATCTTGCTGCCGGCCGTCGTGGCTATGCCTTCGGTGCAGATGTTGTCTTTCAGTGCCACAGGAATGCCCGTCAGGATCGGGAGGCCGTCGGCGCCTGCGCCTCCGCCTGCGCTGGCCGCAGCTCCTGCCGCTGCGCCCGATGTGGCGCCGCTGCGCGCCGCCGCTATCGCCTCATCTGCGCGCTCCGCCGCGGCTATGGCGCCTGCATCATCCACAGTGATGAAAGCTCCGACGGTGCCGTCATACCGCCGAATGCGCTCGAGCGAGGCACCCACAAGCTCACGGGCTGACATGTCGCCCCGAAGCAACATGGCGTGGAGCTCGCTGATGTTGTGTTCACGAAGGTCTGTGATCGCCACTACTCCTCCGCCTCCCCTGCCACTATCCGGGGCACCCTGAAGAACTGCCCCTGCCTGTCGGGCGCGTTTGCCAGAGCCTGCTCAACCGTGAGCCCCTCTCTCGGCTCATCGTCGCGCCACACGTTGATGAAGGAATGCGGGTGGGTCATCGGAGGTACGCCCTCAGTGTCCAACACCGCCAGTTGATCAACGTAGCGGATGATATCATTCAGATCCTTCGTCAGCTTCACAAGCTGATCATGAGAGAATCGCAGCTTCGCCCTTTCAGCCAGGGCGGCGGCATCCTCTATCGTATAGCCCAAATCACTCACCACCATCTGTGAGATTGCGTCCCGCCCGCCGCAGCATCTTTATGAACTCCTGCTCGGAGAGCACAGCGATGCCCAGCTGACCGGCGCGTGCGAGCTTGGAACCGGCGTCGGCTCCGGCCACGAGGTAGTCGGTGCTCTTTGTCACACTAGAGCCGGCCTTGCCGCCCAGGCTCTCCACTATCTCCTCGGCCTGCTGGCGCTTGAGGCTCGACAGCGTCCCGGTGAACACGAACGTCTTGCCCGCGAACTCAGCCGCCTCAGCGCCGCCGTCAGCATCGCCCTCGCCGTCAGCATCGCCTGCGCCGCCACTACCATCGCCGTCAGCCCCGGCCTCCGCCTTGGCCTTCGCGCCGGAACCCATAGACACCCCGGCCTCTGCCAGTCGTCGCAGCGCCGCCCTGTTCTGCTCAGTTCTGAAGAAATCGGCCACGCTCTCGGCGATGGCCCGCCCTACTGTGGGCACCTCTAGGAGGCGCGCCTGGTCCGCCGCGGCCAGCGCGTCTATGGAACCGAACTCATTGGCCAGAATCTTGGCCATGTTCTCGCCTACATGCCTTATGCCGAGGGCGAATATGAGTCGATGCACCTTGTTTGACTTGCTCCGTTCGATCGCCGCTACAAGGTTTGCGGCTGATCGCTCTCCCACGCGCTCCAAGGTCATGAGCTGCTCCGCGGTGAGGTAGTAGATATCGGCTACATCGCGCACCAACCCTGCATCGAGCAACCTCTCCACCATCGACGGACCCATTCCCTCGATGTCCATGGCATCTCGCGACGCGAAGTGGATCAGGCCCTCCCTGAGCCTTGCCGGACACGCGAAGTTCACACACCTCGTGGCGGCCTCGCCCTCTTCTCGCACTACCTCCGAGTCGCACTCGGGGCAGCGTTCAGGCATGAAGAACTCACGCTCACTGCCGTCGCGCTCCTGCACCAGCACGCTCACGACCTCGGGAATCACATCGCCTGCACGCTGGATGGTGACCTTATCCCCGATGCGGATGTCCTTTGCCCTTATGTAATCGATGTTGTGAAGCGATGCCCTGCTCACGGTGACCCCGCCTACGACAACCGGCTCGAACTGCGCCGCCGGCGTAAGCACCCCGGTGCGACCCACCTGCACCACGATGTTGAGCAGCCTCGTCACCGCCTGCTGTGCAGGGTACTTCAGGGCAATGGCCCAGCGTGGCGAGTGCGACGTGAAGCCCAGCCGCGACTGGAGCTCCAGGTCGTTGACCTTCACCACCATCCCGTCGATTTCGTAGGGAAGGCCAGGCCTTGCAGCCGCCAGCTCCTCTGCGGCGGCAATGACTTCGGCGATGCCGCGGCACTTCTTGATGAGACCGTTGACCGGAAAGCCCAGCCCCTTCAGGGCCTGGAGCGCGTCCCAGTGAGTGGCCACACCGAGCTGTTCCGGGCGGGGCACGTAATAGAAGAACGCCCCCAGCCTGCGCCGGCTGGTTACCGAGGGGTCGAACTGCCTCAACGACCCGGCCGCCGCATTCCTCGGATTGGCGAACTCCGCCTCCCCGGCTTCCGCCCGTTCGGCGTTTAGCCTCACGAAGTCGGCCTTCGCCATGTACACCTCGCCCCTCGCCGTGAGCTGCTCCGGAGCTCCTTCAGGTAGACTGAGCGGAATCGACCGCACCGTGCGCAGGTTCGACGTGATGTTCTCGCCAACCGCACCGTCGCCCCTCGTGGCTCCCACATCGAGACGGCCGCGCACATATGAGAGACTGATGCCCAGTCCATCGATTTTGGGCTCGACAACATACTCCACCGCGCCTGCGTCGACTGCGCCCTGACCCAGCCCCTTTCGCACCCGAGCGTCAAAGGCCTCGAGCTCTCCCGAGCTGAACGCGTTGTCCAGCGACAGCATGGCGATCTCATGCACCACCGGAGCGAACCCAGTCGCGACAGCCCCGCCCACGCGCCGCGTCGGCGAAGTATCGTCATCGAACTCAGGGTGCTCCGCCTCAAGCTGCCTGAGCTCCCGCATTAGCCCGTCGTATTCCGCATCGCTGATCAGAGGATCATCGAGGACGTAGTATCGGTGATTATGCCGTTCAATCTCCTGTCGGAGCCTAGCTATCCGCTCGCGCACTCCCTCGGGGCTACCACTGCTCACGGCCACCCCTCCTTCACTAGAGCTTCTCTATGGGGGCCATCTCCACCAGGAACTGCTTGATCCCAAGATCCGGGAAGGCCACAGTGATCATGTCATCGCCTGCGCTCTTCGACACCGCCACCACAGTTCCCTCGCCGTACTTGCCGTGCTTCACTTTATCTCCTGCGGCAAACTCGGCGTTCCCCTGCCTCGAGCTCGATCTCGCCGGCGGCCTGCCGCCGCCCGCAGGCAAGCCCTGGTCGGGCCTAGACCACTCGCGCCCGCCCGCACCCGCACCAACGCTCTTGCCGCCCACACTTCCCATGCCTGACCTGGTGTAGGCATAGCGCTCGAGGAATGCATCCTGCATCAGGTGCTCGGGAATCTCCCTGATGAACCGTGACGGCGGATTCATCGTCGTTGACCCGAAGATCATCCGTGAGGCGGCATTACTCAGGTAGAGCCTGTCCTTCGCCCTGGTGATCCCTACGTACGCGAGCCTCCGCTCTTCTTCGAGGGCGTGCGGATCCTGCTGCGACCGCGATAGTGGGAAGATGTTCTCTTCCATGCCGGCTATGAACACCACCGGGAACTCCAGTCCCTTCGCTGTGTGCAACGTCATCAGTGTCACCTGATCGCCGCTTAGCTCGGTGCGATCTATATCGGTGAGCAGCGCGACCTCCTCGAGGAACGCGCCGATGTCGTCAGGCCCGCCTGCGCCCGATTCATCAGGCTCCATGTGCCTCGACTCGAACTCCGCCGTAACCGATACAAGCTCGCGCAAGTTCTCAAGGCGCGATTCGGCCTCGATGGACCCGTCCTGTTCGAGCTCTCGCACGTAGCCGGTATCTTCCGCCACTTTGCGCACTATCTCCGACACAGTGGCCTGACCTTTCAGGGCCATGAGAGACTCTGCGGTGCCGACGAATGAAGCCAGCGCCGCCCTGGCCCTGGCCCCCAGCGTCGGCGCCTCGGCCGCAAGTTTCACGCCTTCGAACAGCGACGCGCCTCGCTCCGCCGCAAGTTGCCTTGCCACTGCCAGCGTAGCATCGCCGATGCCGCGCCGCGGCACATTGATGATCCGCTCCACGCTGCTCGAATCGTCGGGATTGTCGATGACGCGTAGGTACGCCAGAACGTCTTTGACCTCACGGCGCTCATAGAACTTGAGGCCTCCCACCATCTTGTACGGGATTCCCCTGTTCAGCAGCACTTCCTCAATCACTCGCGACTGCGCATTCATCCGATAGAGCACGGCGAAGTCGCCATAGCGCCGGCAGTCGGCTGCAGTGAGCCTCTGGATCTCGTCTGCTACGAACCTCGCCTCATCACGCTCTGTGGCGGCTCTGTACACCGACACGCGCGCCCCCGCCTCCCGGCTTGTCCAGAGCGACTTGCTCTTCCTGCCCCTGTTGTTCGCGATGACACAGTTGGCGGCATCTAGGATGTTAGACGTGGACCTGTAGTTCTGCTCGAGCTTGATTACGCGCGCGTCGGGGTAGTCGCGCTCGAACTCAAGTATGTTGCGGATGTCGGCTCCCCGCCACTCATATATGGACTGGTCATCATCGCCGACGACGCACAGGTTCTTGTGCGCAGAGGCAAGCATCTGGACCAACACGTACTGGGCGTGGTTCGTGTCCTGGTACTCGTCGACCATGATGTGCGTGAACCTGTTCGCGTAGCGTGAGAGCACCTCCGGCGCCTTTCTGAACAGCTCGATGGTGAGCATGATGAGGTCGTCGAAATCGAGGGCGTTGTCGCGCGCCAGCATCTTCTGGTACATCTCATACGCCTGGCCTATGGTGCGCTGCCTCACGTCCGTGGCCGCCGCAACGTATTCCGCGGCGCTGATCAGCTCGTTCTTCGCATCGCTGATGGCCGACAGTACCGACTGAGGCTTGAACATGTCGCTCGAGATGTTGAGCTCCTTGAGAATGCGCTTCATGGCCGTCATCTGATCTGACTCATCGAGGATGGAGAAGCTCCTCTTGTAGCCCAGAGCTTCGATATCCATGCGCAGCATCTTGGCGCACATCGCATGGAACGTCGACACCCACACCAGCGATCCCGCCGGCCCGACCAGATCCATCACCCTCGACCTCATCTCAGCCGCGGCCTTGTTGGTGAAGGTCACTGCCAGAATCCTGTAGGGCGGCACCCCTGCCGTTGAGATCAGATGCGCCACTCTGTGCACCAGCACCCTGGTCTTCCCGGAGCCCGCCCCGGCGAGAATCAACAGGGGGCCGTTCACGTGCTCCACGGCCTCCCGCTGCTGGGGGTTGAGCCCCTCAAGCACACTGCAGTCCATTCTCAATGCTCAAGGGCGGCGATGGCCAGCCCGATGCGGCGCAGAGACTCGTCCTTACCCAGGAGCACCAGGCTTTCGAAGAGCGGCGGCGTGACCCTACGCCCCGTTATGGCTATCCTCACCTGCATGAGGAGGTCGCCGATCTTCCAGCCCATGGCCTCAGCCAGTGCACGCAGCGACGCCTCGATGGGCCCGTGCTCCCACGTGTCAACTTGCCGCAGCACCCCGTCTGCCTGCTTCAGTGCATCCAGGATCTGCTCTGGGCCGATCTTCGCCTTTCCCGCAAAGGACTCGGCCGATATAGCCACGTCTTTCGTGAACAGGAAGCCAAGCATGTCGGGGGCTTCAGTCAGCTTGTTCAGTCTGTCGGTGACGAGGGCAACAGCGGCCTCCAGTCTCGCCTCATCACTCACGTCGAATCCCGCCCGCTCCATGAAGGGCTTGACCCTCAAGGCCAGCTCGGGAACGGACAGGCTCCTGATGTACACGCCATTGAACCAGTCTAGCTTCTTGATGTCAAATATCGCATCCGACTTCGACAGCGTCTCAACTGAGAACGCCTGCACCAGCCCGTCCATATCGAAGATCTCCTGATCGGTGCCGGGGTTCCAGCCCAGCAGCGCCAGGAAGTTGATAAGCGCCTCAGGCAGGTAGCCCATTTCGCGGAACTCGCCGATGTAGACGGCGCCTGCGCGCTTCGAGATCTTGGTGCGGTCGGGGTTGAGCATCAGCGTCAGATGCCCGAACTGAGGCGGCTTCCACCCCATGGCCTTGTACACCGACAGCTGGTCGAAGGTGTTTGTCAGGTGCTCCACGGCCCTGAACACGTGGGTGATCTCCATCAAGTGCTCATCCACGACGGTGGCGAAGTTGTACACGGGGCTGCCATCGCTCTTGACGATGACGAAGTCGCCACGTTCGGCCATGTCCTTGTGCTGCTCGCCGCGGAGCAGATCCACGAAGGTCAGCGTCTCCTGCGGCGCTCTGAGGCGCACGACGCGCTTCGCCCCGGCGGCGTCGAGCTCAGCCCGCTGTTCCGCCGTGAGATGGGCACACTTACCCGAGTATCTCGGCGGGCGACCCTCTTCCATAGCCGCTTTGCGCTCGGCATCGAGCTCCTCCGGAGTGCAGTAGCAATAGTAGGCCTGGCCGGAGGCCAGCAGCTGGCTCACGACCTCACGGTATGTATGGTGCCTCTCCATCTGCCGGTAGGGCGCGTAGGGGCCTCCCACATCGGGGCCTTCGTCCCACTTGATCCCAAGCCATCTCAGCCCCTCCAGCACGCCTTCCTCCGACTCCTTCGTGCTGCGCTGAAGATCGGTGTCGTCTATCCGAAGCACGAACTTGCCTCCGTACTTCCTGGCAAAAAGCATGTTGTAAAGGGCGGTACGCGCTGTGCCGACATGGCAGTTGCCTGTGGGAGACGGCGCGATCCTCACCCTGACGGTATCGGTTGTGGTCATAGACATTACACTCCTCTTGCGCTACACGGTGGAACCCGTGAAATTGAGTACTGTCTGCAGAGCCGGCGCACTACATAGCGATGGGAACATGTCGTCGCCGAACAGCTTTGTGTCGCGCGAGAGCCTCTCCGCCCTCGCGAAAATCCCCTCAAACAGGGAGTCGGTGAACCTCAGGTTCCTGAGGGGTCGCGTCACCTTGCCGTCTTCAATGAGGAAGGTGCCGTCCTTCGTCATCCCCGTGAACATGGCCTTCACAGGGTGGACGATGTTCGTGTAGTTGAACCTCGTCACAAGAACGCCCCTGCGTATCGAGGCAATCATCTCCTCCACACAGGAGTCGCCCGGCATCATGCACAGGTGAAGCGGGTAGCCGCCCCTCGCCATGCCGCCATAGAGGTCATGCCCTGTAGACTGGCGTCCCGCCCGTGCCGCCGCCCGCCTGCTGTACAAGAGTTCGGCAGCAACACCTTCATGTATGAGACTGACGGCCTGCCGCGGCATACCCTCGAAATCGAAGGGCATGGCCGGCATTCCCGGCACCCTCCAGTCATCTACTATTGTAACCAGATCGCCGGTGATCTTCTGCCCCAGCCTGCCGCTGGCGTAACTGCGTCCCTCGAGGTACGACAGCCCGTCGACTCCCGCATAGGCCAGCAGGCCCACGGCGGTTGCGACGGCAGAGTGCATCAGCACGACCGGGTACTCTCCAGGCTCGAGGGTACCAGGGTTCACAGTGGACTTGCCGAGCTCCACGGCCTGTGCCGCCAGGGCGTCCACGTCGAGATCGCGCACGCTGCACGCCCCCTGCTCCGCGTAACCCGACCCGGCGTCAGGCCCCAGATCAGTCAGCATGACCGTCTTGAACGATGCATCAGTCAGCCTCGCATAGGCACTGGCACCAAGGCTATTGCCGTAGGCAACCTCTGTGACCCTCGTGCGCAAGGAGCCCGACGCATTCAGCCCGGCGCGATCCGCCAGGGCAATGGCCCTGGCAACTTCTCCCGCCCTGAACTGCGGGTCGGCTACGGCCGTGGCCTCATCGAAGGTCTCCCCAGCCTCATACTGTTGAGGCTCTGCCAGGCCGGGCCAGTCGTCAGACGCCGGCTGCACACTGGCGATGTCGTAGGCAATGCGGGCGGCCCGGGCTAGCGATGCATCGTCGAACTGCGAAACGTCGACTGTGCCCTCGCGCATGCCCGACACAGCCTTAATGTTGAGCGTTGCGGCGTCCACGTCGGCGTTCTGATGGATCTCGGAGTTGGCGAATCGCGTGAGGGCGTCCCTCTGGGCGAGGAGCACCGCCTCCCCGCCGTCGGCGCCCACCATGGCCAGAGCCCGAAGGGCCCGGGCTATCACATCAGCAGCCAGATCCCTGCCTACCATCGGCCCACACCCACTCTCACGTTTCTGAACCTCGCGGGCGCACAACCGTGCCCCACCCTCATTATCTGCATGGGCTCGCCCTTGCCGCAGTTCGGCACTCCCCAGAGCACCCATTCATCTGCCCCGGCTATGCCGTCGCAGCTCCGCCAGAACTCCGGGGTTATGCCCGTATAAGTCGGATTCTTGATCATCTCTGTGAGCTGTCCGTTCTTGATCCGCCAGCCTATCTCACAGCCGAACTGGAAGTTCAGCCTCCGATCATCAATGCTCCAGCTCCTGATGCCATCCATGAACACGCCGTCGTCCACATCTCTGATGAGCGACTCAAGGCTGCCTGATCCCGGTGCCAGGCAGATGTTCGTCATCCTGATGATGGGCATTCTGTCGAAGCCGCTGGCGCGCATCGCACCATTGGGCTCAAGGCCCAGCTTCGCCGCTGCCTCGCGGCTGTTCAGATAGCCGACAAACACTCCGCCGCGCACGAGGTCGCTCTTGCCCGCAGGCACACCCTCATCATCGTAGCCGAAGGTGCCGAGGCCGCCCGGGGTGATGGAGTCGGCGTAAAGGTTCACCAGTGGTGAGCCGTATTCGAAATTGCCCAACTTGTCAGGCGTCAGGAAACTGGTTCCCGCGAAGGACGCTTCCTGACCGAACACGCGGTCTAGCTCAGTGGGGTGGCCGCACGATTCATGGATCTGCAATGCCAGCTGGTTCGTACCTAGTACCAAGGTGGCTCTGCCTGACGGGCACTGTTCCGCGCTCAGGAGCGCCTGAGCCTGTTCACCCGTGCGCCGTGCGGCGTCGGCGATACCGAGCTGCTCGACCCATTCGTAGCCCGCCTGACACACGTTGCCCTCAAAGGTGCCGGGATAGGAGCGCTGCTGCATCTCGCCGGCAGCGACGGCAATGGCCCGCACTCCGGCCGACATAACCGTGGTACGCTGCTCGATCCGGGCTCCTTCAGTGCTGGCGAAGGCCTTGTGCTCTCGGATGGCCTTCATGAAGGCCGACGCCACGACGATGTCGTCACCGCCGGAGCGGGCCCTGGAACACGCCTCGCGAAGCAGGTCGACCTTGCGCTCTCTGGGCACCGACCACGGGTCGATCTGGCAGGGCCCTTCCCATTCGGCAACAACCGGTTTCACCGGCGCCAGCTCGACGCGGTGCTTCGCCGCCCGACTGCTGGCGGCAGCTATCTCGGCGGCACGCCTCGCGGCATCCACAGCGTCGGATTCGCTGCACGAGCTCGTCGCCGCGAAACCCCAACACCCATCTACCAGAACCCTCACGCCGATCCCGCGAGAGCTGTCGTACGAAGCAGTATCAACCTGTCCATTCTTCACTGACAGGCTGTCGGTTTCCAGCCATACCTCTCTTGCGTCTGCGTATGATGCCCCGCTTCGCTCAGCGGCCAGCAACACGTTCTCCAGCTGCCGCACGTCGTTCACACCTCCACAGTCCTTCTGGCATCGCCTATCTGACACGCTATGATGCCGGCGAGTATCATGGCGGCGCCCGCGTAGTGTCTTGCACTCATCATCTCGCCGATAAGGAGTCGGGCGAAGACCGCCGCGAACACCGGTTCAAGCTGCATCAACAGAGCCGCTCTAGTGGGCGGTGTATAGCGCTGTGCCAGTGTCTGAACGAGGTATGCCACTGCCGTAGCCATTACAGCAAGGTAGATGACGGATGCCCACATTTCGGCACCGAACTGCGCCGCCTGCGCCATATCAGGGCCGGCGACGGCAGCCGCCAACAGAGCGGCGCCGACCATCTGAGTGAACGACAACGCGAACCCATCGAACCTCGGGCTCAACCGAGAGAGCATGACAATGTGCACAGCAAAGAAGAAAGCACATGCCAGCACCAGAAGGTCGCCCAGCTGAAGCCGGCCGAAGGTCTCGATGCTGAGCAGACCCAGCCCCACCAGGGCCACGCCGATGCCGGCCACTTGGTACGGTGCTATTCGTCTCCTCGTAACCAGCCAGTCGATGATCGGCGTGAACACCACGTGCATGCCGGTGATGAAGCCGGCCTTGGACGCCGTGGTCAGTCCGAGGCCGACAGTCTGCGTCAGAAAGCCGGCCATCAGGGGCACGCTGGCAAGGAGTCCGGCAATCCATACTCCGACGCCGCCCCCGGACTTGCCGCGGCGCCTGCCGAGGCACATCGCGCCGGTGACCACGGCGGCAATGGCAAATCTCACCGCGATAAACGTGGCCGGGTTGGTGTCGCCGACGACGGTCTTGACAATGGCGAAGCTGGTCCCCCATATCAAGCAGATGCCCACTAGCCCCAGATCGGCCAGGAGCNNTACACTACCCTGTTGACGCCAGGCACCTCGGTTGTGACGCGCGTTGAGATCCTGTCGAGCACGTCGAAGGGCACGCGGCCCCACGAAGCGCTCACTGCGTCGCGGGTGACAACTGTCCTCACGGCAATCGTGTACGAATAGGTCCTCTCCCCGGCGCTCACACCGGTGCTCCGCATGTCAGGAAGCACGGCGAAATACTGGAACAGCCCGAGCTCTCCGGCCAGTGGATCGAGTTCCTGCCTGACGATGGCGTCGGCTCGCCTGAGGGTGTCGAGCTTCTCGCGTGTCACTTCGCCAATGACCCTAACGCCTAGGCCGGGGCCTGGGAAGGGCTGCCGGCGAGTGAGAGTGCGCGGCAGACCTAGAATCTCGCCTACGGCACGCACCTGCTCCTTATACAGATACTTCACCGGCTCCACTAGCTCGAACCCAACCTGTTCAGGCAGTCCCCCCACATTGTGGTGGCTCTTGACCTTAACTCCTTGTGAGCCCTTGGCGCTCTCAATGATGTCGGGGTAGATAGTGCCCTGCACCAGGTGCTGGATGGGACCGAGCTTGGCTGCCTCTTCCTCGAACACGCGCACGAACTCTTCGCCGATGATCTTGCGCTTCGCCTCAGGATCGGCCACTCCGCGCAGGCGCTCAAGGAACCTGTCGGCAGCGTCCACGACGACAAGGTTCATGCCGTGGCTGCTCCTGAAGACCTGTTCCACCTCGGCGGGCTCTCCCTCACGCATCATGCCGTGATCAACGAAGATGCATGTCAGCCTTGAGCCCACTGCCCTGGCCACCAGCATCGCTGAGACTGCCGAGTCGACACCTCCGGAGAGGCCGCACACGGCCCTGCCCTGCCCTATCTTCTCCGCGATCTGCTCGACAGCTACTGGCACAAATGCTGCAGCATCAAATGCATCGTTCATAGCCATGTCAGGTGTCATACCTCCTGTAGAGTGCTGTCGGGAATATCCTGGGAGCTATCTTTGGCCCACACGTAGTCGTGGGGAATGCCCACGAATGGCAGGTTGCGGTACCTCTCCTGATAGTCGAGGCCGTAGCCTACGACGAACAGGTTCGGTATCTCGAATCCGCAGTAGTCAGGGGTCACCGGAGCCTCTCTTCGCTCAGGCTTATCGAGCAGTGTGCACACCTTCACTGATGCGGGCTTACGGTTGGCCAGGTAGGTGCGCAAGTAGTTCAGAGTCAGGCCTGAGTCGACAATGTCCTCCACGATGAGAACGTGCTTTCCGGCGATGGGTGAGTCCAGATCCTTCACTATCCTCACCACGCCCGATGACACTGTGGCAGCTCCGTAGCTGGTCACCGCCATCGTATCAATGCCGACGGGAATAGTGATGTGCCGGATAAGGTCGGCCATGAATACCATGGCCCCCTTCAGGACGCACACCAGCAGCACGTCCTTGCCTGCGTAGTCAGCAGACACCCTCCTGCCCAGCTCTGCCACGCGTTCCTCGATAGCCTCAGCCGACAAGAGCACTTGTTTGATATCATCAGCAATAGTGTGTGGCAGTCCCGACACGTAAACACCCTCCCATCGAATTCCAGTGGCCGGCCCGCCATTATGCCGGACCGGCCATCGAAGCTTGCCAGATCCTCCGCCGTCAGCGGTTAAGAGCGATTCCCCTGGCCTCGTGCAGGTATTCCCGGGGAACCGAGATCGTGATCACTGCCGTCTTGTTGTACGCCTTGGGTTTCCTCACGCTCACCACGGTCGCATCGCAGATCTCCTGGCCTTCCCTGTTCGTGGCCCGTACCTGCTGGCCTTTCTCGGGAACAGGCAGGTACTCATAGGGGAAGGTGACCTGAGCAGCGTCTGGTCCATGCGAGTCGTCCTCAAGGAATATCGCGAGGCCGGGGCACACGGCAACGCAGGTGCCGCAGCCGATGCACAAATCCTCCGACAATTGAGGCAGGTTGGTGATGGGCTCACCTACCTTGATTGCTCCGTAAGGGCATCCGGTTTCACAGGGGTTGCAGGGGATCTCCTGAAGGCATTCGATGACTGCGACGGGCTTGCCGTTCGTTCTCGGGCGCCGAGGGCAACCGGCTGTTCCCTCAACGTCCTGCCAGCGCACTATGCCGTCTCGCTCGATGCTGCTCAACACTGTGTTCACTCCTCCGGCTCCACGGGAGCCCTCCTTATTACTCTCCTGTCGTACACCTTTGGCACCACGTCTATCTCGGAACGGCGCGAGCAGAACTCTACGTCCTGCCCGTAACCGAGACCGATCAGATAGGACCCATGACTCGATGCGGCCAGGGCTCCGTGAATTGAGTTCTCGTGTATCCCGAAGAGGTCAGCCGCTGCATTGGCAGAGTCGGACAGCGAAGCGCCTAGTTCGTCACGCAGACGTCGGGCGAGAAGGCCCGCGCACAGCGCGTCCTCCATGCAGAACCTGCTGTCTTGACCCGCGCAGACCAGAATCACGTCTCGATCAGCGTGGTTGCGGGCCAGTGCCCTAAACACCGCATCGGCATTGAGGAAGCTAGCTGCGTATATGGCGTAGGCGTTGCCGTAGGCCTTGATGGCCCGGGTGCCGTTGGTGGTCGTGAAGATAAGCTTCTTTCCTGCCACCTTAGAGGGCACGTACTCGGCAGGTGAATTCCCGAGGTCGAATCCGTCGACGGCGAGACCGCGCCTCTCTCCGCCCAGCACGTAGTCAGCCTTGGTGTACCCACTGGCTATGTTGATCGCCTCTTCGATGCTCTCAGTGGCGATTATCTCTTCGCAGCCGTTGTCCAACGCCACTACCACCGTTGATGTGGCCCTCAGGACGTCAATGACTACTACCACTGCCTGTGCGGCTTCGCCCGCTGATATCTCGCCTGGAGCTAGAGAAACGTCGACTCGCATTCTATGTCCCCTTTCGTTCACTGCCCGAACGGCAGGCCCAATGACCGAATGAGTTCGGCTGTAGCCGTGGGATCAACTTCCCAGTACGCTCCTTGGAAGCGCCCCGGCAATGTGGCTGTGCGCAGCGTCGCCTCGCTCATACTCCGCAGTCGCCAGCCCACGGCCAGCATCTCTTTGGTCGACATGTCGGTGTCAGTGTACTCGGTGAGCAAGTCGAGAACGCTTCTGGCGGCCTTGATCGCCTTCACCGACACCAGTTCCGACATGAGGGCCCTGAGGAAACGTTGCTGGCGTGAGGTCCTGGATATATCGCCCAGGGCATCGTTCCGGTAGCGGACATAGCTCAACGCCGTCTCGCCATCCATATGGTGCATGCCCGGCTGAAGGTCGATGGAGTATCCACCGGCCTTGTCGGTGTACTTCATCACCTTATCAACCTCGATGTCTACGCCGCCTACAGCGTCTACCAGACCGACGAAGCCCGCGAAATCGACTCTCATATACCTGTGGATATCGAGGCCCACAAGACTCGACACCACCTGTGTGGCCAGCTCTATTCCGCCCAGCGCCATCGAGGCATTGACCCTGCGTGTGTCGCCTCCGGGATATCTCACGAGGGTATCTCGGGGTACAGACATAAGCAGCGACGGCCCCGGCTTACGAGGCACAGCCAGCACGAGAATGGCGTCCATCCTTCCGGTGGCCTCCACTGCCTCACCATTACGCAGATAACTCTTGTCTTCGCCGATGAGCAATACGGAGAAGTAGTCGGCCTCACCCGGAAAAGCCGTAAAGTTGCGAAACGTCAGGTAACCAGCCGTGCCGGCCAGAACGACTGCTATCAGCAGCCCCAGCCCTATCCTCAGCCACATACGGGCTGCCCGTGTCATCTCAGAGCTACCTCCCCGAGGCGGAGCGCGACCACCCTTTGAATTCTACAATGTGTTTCCATATCCTTCAGCTGTGTACGTGCGCACCGTGCCCTGGCGTAACCTCAACGCCAGCACTCGGCCGCCGCTGAGGCAGATCCGCTCCGGGGCACGCGTTGGCCGATAACTCGCACGGCCCGAAGTTCACAAACTGATAATAGCCCGCGCATGCTACCATCGCAGCGTTGTCAGTGCACAGCTCGGGCGGCGGGCACACGAATGCCACTCCGTGCGCTTCTGCAACTGCTCTGAGGGCTCCGCGCACCGCACCGTTTGCGGCTACTCCGCCTGACAGTGCCAGGGTCGCCGGCCTGTGAGAGCGAAGAGCGTTCGATACCCTATCGCAGAGCTCCTCAACGACGGCTCGCTGGAAGCTTGCAGCGACATCGGGCAGGCTCACGTGTTCGCCGCGCTGCTCAGCGGCGTGCAGGTAGTTGATTACCGCCGTCTTCAGGCCGCTGAAACTGAAGTCGCCGGGACTGTCGGCCACGCGCGAAAGCGGAAAACGTATGGCCTCAGGGTCTCCATCGCGCGCCAGTCTCTCAAGGGCCGGTCCACCCGGATAAGGCAGTCCCATCACCCGCGCCACCTTGTCGAAAGCCTCGCCTGCAGCGTCATCTCTGGTACGGCCGAGAACGGTGTATCGGCCATGAGCCTCCATTGCTACGAGGTCGGTGTGTCCACCTGACACCGTGAGGCACACCAGCGGAGGCTCAAGCCCCGGGTGGGCGAGGAAGTTCGCATAGATGTGCGCTTCAATATGGTTCACGCACACCATGGGAACACGGGACGCAAAGGCCAGGCCCTTGGCCGCCGACAATCCTACAAGCAGCGCGCCTACGAGACCAGGGCCATAGGTCACCGCCACGGCACCTAGCTCACGCATGGTAACCCCGGCCTGTCGCAGGGCTTCGTCGACAACGGGTATCACTGATTCGACGTGCTTCCTCGACGCGATCTCAGGCACCACGCCTCCGAAACGCCTGTGCACCTCGATCTGAGATGATACTACTGATGACAAAAGATGCCTGCCCGACGCCACAACAGCCGCGGCAGTCTCATCGCAACTAGTCTCAACGCCAAGCACGATGAGATCGTCACACATCGGTCTCACGCTCTCCCTTCGTGCAAGCCGAGTCGTTGCAGTCGTCATCGATGCCATCTCGCGCCGCCTGTTCCAGTTTGACCCTTCCAACGGCCGCGCGCAGATCGCTTACCCACATCACCAGCGCGTCTTCGCGCGTATCCAGGTAGTAGCCGCGCCGGATTCCTTCACTCACAAACCCGAGCTTCTTGTATAGTTGCTGCGCGCCGTGGTTCGACACCCTTACCTCCAGCGTCATCCTGAGGGCCCCCTTCGCCAGGGCCGAGTACATGAGGGTGATCATCAACATGCAGCCGATGCCCCGGCGGCGATGGGCCGGGTGAACCGCGACGTTGGTCACGTGCGCCTCATCGAAGATCAGCCAAAACCCGCCGTAGGCCACCGCCGTCCCGTGGGAGTCTCTAACCACGAGATACGTGGCACGGCTGTTGTTCGTGAGCTCGTCACGGAAAGCGTCTCTGCTCCACGGAGTCGGAAAGCTCAGCCGCTCCAGCTCAACCACATCGTCTAGATCGGCGAGGCACATCGTGGACACGTTCATGTTCATATCTCGGCGCCGGCCCTTTCCCCCTGGGCCGCCGCCCGTATCTCAGGCTCCGATGCCTTCAAATACTGCGGCACCAGTGCCTCGGGTGAGTGCGAGATTCCTCGGGCCAGCATCGCGGCGCCAACCAGCCCTACCTGTACAGGCCTGAGCAACGCCCAAGGCTGCTCCGCAACGCATGCCCTTTCGCCGAACCGGCCTGCAATCGCATCCCTCAGAGCAACCGCGCCATCGCCGACGAACAGCGTCGGCCCCAGGCGGGCATCTGCGACGACGCCTAGTTGGTCGACGGTTCGAATCGCGTAGTCACTGACGCGTTCGGGCTCCGCCGCGCTGGCGCGCACGACGTACCGGGCTGAGTAGCACCGCCCGTGCCTGGCATCGATGAGGCTCCATACGTCGACGTCGGTGCCTACGCTTCTGCCCGCGGCCAGTGCATCGAGGGTAGACACACCCACGAGTGGCACAGCGAGGGCATAGGCCATGGCCTTTGCCGCCGACACGGCGATCCTGACGCCGGTGAATGAACCCGGACCCACGCCGGCGCACACCGCCCCCAGCTGAGACGGGTCGACGCCCGCGGCTGACAGCAGCCACTCCACGGCAGGCATGAGCCGTTCGGAATGGACTGCGCTGACACTCAGCATCGTCTCACCGATCAGTCGGCCATCGCGCAGAAGCGCGGCGCCGCCCGTAGCCGTTGAAGTGTCTATAGCGAGAGTCAGCACCCGCCCATCGCCTCCAGAATCGACTCATACCTGGCGCCATGCGCCCTAAACTCCAACTCGCGCCTGTCGCCGCTATCGCCGGTGTCACCGGTGTCGCCGGCACCCGGGGCTGTGATGCTCACATCCAGCCTGTCGATTTCGTTGAGGTAGCGGTATACCTGCGGCCACTCGATCAGTGCTACGCCGTCGCCGCCGATGTACTCAGTTAGCCCCGCGTCTTCCACGTCATCGGGACCTGACAGCCTGTACAGGTCAAGATGGTATATCGGGCGCCTGCCGGAGTACTCTCGGGCCAGCGTGAACGTGGGACTCGCGACCCGCGAGGCATCAGCACCCATGCCTGCCGCGATGCCGCGGGCCAGAACGGTCTTGCCTGCTCCGAGCTCGCCTCTTAGGCAGACTATGTCGCCAGACTCAAGAAGCCTGCCGAGCTTATAGCCGATGGCGGCCGTATCGGCAGGCGACTCCGACACCGCGCGGAAGACATGTGCCATTGCGTTCGATTCCCTCTCAGCGCAGATCACATCGATAATTATACTCTAGCTCCGGCAAGGCCGTAAACTGCGGGGCTACTGCCCCGGCTGTAGGCGGAAGCACGGCTGCATCTGACCGACAACCTCGCGACGGTGATTGCGTATCTGCTGCACCGTGGAGAGGACCTCTGAATTGTCGGCACCGGCGGTCCCCACTCCGAGCTGGTTCAACACCTCTGCTATCGCCACCGGAAGCGCCCTGGCGCTCCCGTCTTCCACCTTTATGCAGACTCCGATTCCCTTGTCAAGCATAGCGAAGCACATCAGGCCCTCGGCACCACCCTTGGCCACGATCTTGCCCGGAAGCGCCTGCATGAGCCGTGTTGAGAAGTCCTTATCGCCGCCTACCATCACCGGGAACTCAGTCATGGCGGCCCTCACCCTGATGCCGGCTTCGCGGAACTTCTCAGGCATCGTATCAGGCATTGAGAACCTTGCGTAGGCGTATGCCATGTTCGCCAGTGGCATGCCGAACACTGCGACACCGCAGCCGTCCACGCCGACAGTGACTTCTTTCGCGTGGAGCCCGCACATCTCGGCCACTGCGGCATGCATGTCGACCTGAACGGGGTGAGAGGCGTCTACGTAGTTCTCAACCGGATAGCCCATGTGTAGCGCATACGCCAGCATGCCTGCGTGCTTGCCGGAGCAGTTGTTATAGATCGGAGTGACGGGCCGCCCCTCTCTCACCAGCTTCTCCGCCTGCCTGCCATCGGTGGGCCGGTGCACTCCGCACGCCAGATACGATTCGTCGAGGCCGATCTTGCCCAGAATGCTCCTCACGGCCTCCACATGACAGTCTTGCCCATGGTGTGACGCGACCATCACCGCCAGCTCCGACTGGGTTATGCCGTACCTGTCGCACGCTCCTGAGGTTACAACAGGAAGCACCTGAATGGGCTTGGCCGATGACCGGTAATAGGTGACATGGTGTGGATCGCCCACACTCCAGATCACATTACCGTCGACATCGACTACAGCTATGAAGCCGCGGTGGAGGCTCTCGACCATACTCCCGCGAGTCAATGCGGCAAGGGGTACGGAGTTCGCGTCCATGTCAGCTCCTACCTTCCCACGCGGCCTCGACCAGTGCCTCGAAGAGCCTGAGCGAGCTGCCGCACTTGTGATACATACACTCGGGATGCCACTGAACGCCCAGAGCGAAGCCACCCTCGGCCCGCTCTATGGCTTCAACGACGCCATCATCGGCCGAAGCGCTCTGCACAAAACCCGGGGCCACCGGAGCGCACGCCTGATGGTGGAAGCTGTTCACCCTGAGTCTGCTTTCTCCCACAATCCGATGGAGCAACGTGCCTTCCTCGATGCTCACCCAGTGAGTCGGGTAGTCGCGAGGAGCACGCACGTCGTGGAGGTGCGCGCCGGGCACCGCTGACGCGATGTCCTGCACCAGGCCTCCGCCGGCCGCCACGTTCAGCACCTGCGCCCCGCGACAGATGCCGAGCACGGGCACGCCTCGCCTCAGGGCCTCACGCGCCAGGGCCAGCTCGAGCCTGTCCCTTATGGGGTTGATCTGCCCCAGGCGCGGATTCGGCGCCTGCCCGAACAGATCGGGATCGAGGTCCGGACCTCCTGAAAGAACTAACGCCGACCCTGCCCGGAGCAGCTCCGCGGCGGCGGCGTCTGAGCTATCGTAATTCTCTGAAGGCGGCGCCACTAGAGGTGTCGCCCCTGCCCTGATCACGGCCGAGACGTAGCCGGGATTGAGTGCGACGGCGCCCCCGGCGTCCTCGCGCCAATCGCCGCTGATGATCACAATGGGTTTCACAGCGTCGCCTCCCAACTGCTGTCGGTGCTTTGCAGGCACACAAACACATCCGGCCGCAGATAAGCCGCAGCCGGATTATCAGATATCCACTAGCCCCAGACTGATCTCCACGGCTCGGTCGACTCGCTCCATCAGCTTCGCGTCGAGCGTCGACACCTTCTGCCTCAACCGCGACCGATCAATGGTTCTGATCTGTTCGGTGAGGATCACCGAATCGGCCGGCAACACGCCGGCTGCAGAGGGCAACTCCACGTGGGTCGGCAACTTGGCCTTGCGTATTCTGCTCGTCACCGCCGCCACTATTGTAGTGGGGCTGTAGTCGTTCCCAACGTTGTTCTGCAATACGAGCACAGGCCTTACTCCACCCTGCTCCGACCCGATCACCGGGTTCAGGTCAGCGTAGAAGATGTCGCCCCTCCTGATCTGAGCATCAGACATTATCCAACCACCGCTGGTACACACTGTACGCATCCTCGTCGGCAGTTGCGCATTCCTGAGCCAAATCGAGGTTGACCTGGGCCATCTGCGTGTATCCGGTGGCCATCATCTGGATGATCTGGGATCGGGCGCCCTCCGCCACCAGGAGGCGCATGGCCCTCCGCACTACCTCGCTGCGGTTGATTCCGTTCCGTGCTCCGAAGGAGTCCACTTCGTCTAGGAGCCCGGTGGGAACAGATACCATGATCCTCTTGGTCTGGTTGGTCTGGGCCACACCCACACACCCCCATGCTCAACGTCATTATAGCCGTGTGCCAAAAGCCCTGTCAACCGGTGGGTAGACCGGCACAATGCGGCTAAATGCCCTGTTGCGACCCTGTGTAAACCCTCGGCACGCGCTTGGATATCCCACACACAACCTCGTAGCTTATAGTGCCCGTGAGCGAGGCTATCTCCTCAGCCGTTATCACTTCGTCGCCTTGCCGGCCGATGAGCACGACCTCATCGCCAACCTCAACGTGCTCGTCCTCGTCGATGGCCACCATCATCTGGTCCATGCACACGCGCCCAACAATGGGCCTGCGCCGACCATCGATGAGCACCTGCCCGCGCGATGATAGCGCTCTCGAGTATCCGTCGGCGTATCCCACGGGCAGCGTGACTATACTCTCACGCCTCCCGCACTTGTATGTCGCTCCGTAACTCACAGTCGTGCCCACGTCCACTGTCTTCACAAAGGACACTCTCGTATGGAATGACAGCGCGGGCCTGAACCCTCCCTCAAGTGGTGACGTCCCCGACGGTGAGATCCCGTAGAGCAGAGCTCCCACCCTGACCATGTTGAAAGCGGCCGCGGGCACGTGCATCACAGCCGCGCTGTTCGCCACGTGCACCACAGGGATGTGGTGTCCCATCGCCTCAAGCTTGTCGAGCAGGCGGGCGAACTGGTCCAACTGGCGGTCAGTCATACAGTCGTCACACTCGGCGCAGGCAAGGTGCGTGAAGATGCCTTCTATCTCCAGATGGGGCAGGCGCGCCACGCGATCGACAAGGGCGGGGATCTCAGCGGGCGGCAGCCCCAGGCGACCCATGCCCGTATCCACTTTGATGTGCACCGCCACTCTCCGGCGCAACCTGGCCGCCGCCTCTTCCAGCAGGTCAGCACAGCCCTGCGTGGCCACTGTGGCCGTGAGGTCTGCCTGAACCAGCTCCGATGCCTGCCACGGAAAGAGCGTCTCCATGTAGAGAATCGGGCGGGTGATCCCCGCACGGCGCAGAGCCACACCCTCCTCCACCAGCGCCACGCCGAGGAACTCGGCCCCGGCTCGGATGGCGGCCGCGGCGACCGGCACGGCGCCGTGTCCGTAGGCGTCAGCCTTTACGACTGCCATCACGGAGGTGTGGGAAGGCAGGGTCTTTCTCACCTCGCGGAGGTTGTCGGCTATCGCATCTGTGTCTATCTCAACCCACGTGGGCCGCACGCAGGATCACCATCTTTCGAACAAGCTCATGGGCACACAAGGCATACGCTTCCACAGGCCGGCCGGGTCACCCTCAACCAGGGAAAACGCGTCGGGCACACTGTCCAGTAAATCCCCGGCGGTCATGCCACGTGTGCCCTTCCTGCCAGCGGCAAGGTCGCCGGCGAGGCCATGGCAGAACACTGCCGAGCACGCCGCTTTGAACACCTCATCGGTGGGCAGAGCAGGCAATGTTCCGGCGCTCTGGCATGAACGACGGGCGGCCGACACGCCTGCGCAGATGGCGCCCAGCACCCCGGCGAGCACGTCGCCGCTGCCGGCCGTGGCCATCCCGTTGTTGCCTGTGGGGTTCACCGCAAGCCTGCCGTCGGGTGCTGCCACCAGTGTCCGCGCTCCCTTAAGCACTACCACCGCACCGGAAGCCTCTGAGGCCCGCCGCACCCATCCCACACGATCATGCTCGATGTCAGGTACAGAGCATCCCATGAGCCTGGCCAGTTCGCCCGGATGCGGAGTGAGGGCGATGCTGACGCCCCGGCGAGACCACTCCCTCACCGGGCGAACATCACCGTTCAGGCAGTTCAGAGCATCGGCGTCGAGCACCACGGGGATACCGGAAACCCTCTCCATCACCGCCGCCACGGCTGCGGCAGTGGCTGGCGTATTGCCCATTCCCGGCCCCACCACCACGGCATCGACTGACGGCGCCATGGCGGAGGCGTTCTCCGGCCCCAGCGTTACGATCTCAGGATACCGCGCAACCGCAGCAGCCGCCACCGCCGGCACCGCCGCAAGGTAGGCTAGCCCCGCCCCTGACCGCAGGCACGACATGGAGGTGAGAACCGCCGCGCCGGGCATAGGCTCCGACCCGGCCAACACCAGCACCTTGCCTGCATCACCCTTGTGCATCACGCCACTTCGCGCAGGCAGCAGGGCACGCACGCGGTCGGGGTCAATCATCTCCGCTCTGGGCTCAAAATGCAGCTCACACCGGGGAAAACCGATATGGTCGACGACGATGCGCCCTGCTGCCGCCGCGCCGGGCTGCAGGAGCAGGCCAAGCTTGGCATGGCCGAAGCTCACTGTGAGGTCGGCCCTCACGCACTGGCCGGGCACATGCCCTGTGGCCGAGTCCAGCCCGCTGGGCACGTCGACAGCTACTATCTTGCGCGCACACTCATTCATCAGTGATATTGCGCCTGCCGCGGGTTGATGAGGAGTGCCGGAGAACCCAGTGCCGAGCAAGGCATCGACAACAACGTCGGCCCATTGGAGATCTGCGCGGAGCCTGCCGAAGTCGCTGCGGGTATCGCCGCCCGCGCCCGCGNNCCGCCCCCTCCGCCTCCACCAGCACCTGGGGCGACGACGCCTTGAGGGCGTTGTATGCGGCCATGGCATCACCCGGCGCGCGCGGCGCACCACCCACATAGTGCACGCGCACATCTACACCTGACGCCAGGAGGTGACGGGCGGCCACAGCTCCGTCGCCGCCGTTGTTGCCTGTACCCGCAACGACGCACACGCGCGACGCGCCTATGAGGCGCACCGCGCGAGCTACTGCCGCTCCGGCGTTCTCCATGAGTTGAAGTCCGGCTACCTGCCAGAGCTGTGCAGCGCTGGCATCCATCTCCCTGGCCCTTTCGGGGCTAATCAGGATCACGCGCACTCCCTCCCAACGCCACCGCAAAGGCGCACGCATAGTGCTCTGTGTGCGACAACGATACCATCACGTCGGCCACACCCAGTTCTTCGGCATAGGCCTTCGCGGTGCCTCGAAGCACTGCCACCGGGCGACCGACACCATCATGCACCAGCTCGATGTCGATGAACTCGATGCGGTTCATACCACATCCGAGGCTCTTCATCACCGCTTCCTTCGCGGCAAAGCGCGACGCCAGATGTTGTGATGCGCATCGTTCGCCGCGCCCGACGGCTCCTTCGAGTTCGCCGGGAGTGAATATCCGCGAGGCCACTCCTGAGGGGGCCTCGCGGGCGATACGTATAAACCGGCGTGTCTCTATGATATCTGTTCCCACGCCGATGACTCGATGACCGGAGGCACTCATGACAGCTCGGCCGCAATTACCTTCACGATTCTGTCGACGGCTGCGCGTACGCGACTCTCATCGGGGCCCTCACCCATCACCCTCACCATCGGCTCAGTGCCCGACGGCCTAACGACAAGTCGGCAGTTGGCCCCGAGGGCCTCAGTCTCACAGCCCACCGCGTCGGCTATGGCCTTATTGCCCTTGTAGAGATGCTTGTTTGCTACCTTCACGTTCACAAGCACCTGAGGAAACTTACGCATGATGGTTACAAGCTCCGACAGGCGCTTGCCCGACGATGCCACGATGGACGCCAGCTCGAGGGCGGTGATGAGGCCGTCGCCTGTGGTGGACTTGTCGAGCATGATGATGTGGCCTGACTGCTCACCGCCGAGCAGGAGCTTCTTGTCGAGCATCGCCTGAAGCACATATCTGTCGCCGTTCTCCACGACAACCATCTCGACGCCTAGCTTGCCCATGGCTTCGTGCAGACCAAGATTGCTGTACTGGGTGACGCACAGGGCAGGCCCAGGCAGCTTGCCTTCCCGAAGTCGCCTTGCCGCGCACACCGCCATGATCTGGTCTCCGTCAACGGCGTTGCCGTGTTCATCTGCGGCAAGCACCCTGTCGGCGTCGCCGTCATGGGCGAATCCTATGTCGGCCCCGAGCTCAGCCACGGCCCTCTGCATGCCTTCTGCATGAGTCGACCCACAGTTGACGTTTATGTTGTCGCCGTCGGGCGAGGCATTGATCACGCTGACCTTCGCACCCAGCCTGCGGAAGGCCTCAGGGCTCGTCTGCGAAGACGCCCCGTGCGCACAATCTATCACAACGTGCAGGCCCCTGAGGTCGCCCCCGACAGTGCCAACTGCGAACTCGATGTATTCTTCAGCCGCATCGCGCAGTTCGCGCCAGATACCAACTCCCCCGCCCGTAGGTCGAGGCAGGCCGTCGGTCTCGCCCCAGCTGCGCCCGGAGGAGTCCGCCTGTGCCCCTGCCATGACAGCAGCTTCCATGGCGTCTTCAGTGGCATCAGGTAGCTTGAGTCCATCAGGGCCGAAGAACTTGATTCCGTTGTACTCCACGGGGTTATGAGAAGCGGAGATCACGACGCCGGCCGCAGCCGAGTGCGCCACTGTGAGACGGGCGACTGCCGGTGTTGGCACCACGCCCACTCGGAGCGCGTCGGCGCCGGCTGACGTTATGCCGGCCATAACGGCTGACTCCAGCATACCTGTGGATCTGCGGGTATCGCCGCCCACGACTATCAACGGCCGCCGTCCCGCTGCCGTCGACTGATCCTCAACCGCGCGTGCCCCGCATGCCCTGCCAAGCCTGAACGCCAGCTCCGGGCTGAGGACGCCATTCGCGATGTCTCTGACTCCATCGGTGCCAAATAGCCTTGCCAAGCTCTCGACCTCCAGTGAATTTAGACTGCACTATCTGAGTGCTTCGGAGTCACGATCTAGCGTCAACACGAGTTGCTCTGAGACTGAGTCGCCGGATGGAGCGGTTGCGGCGATGGCCCCGCCGATCTGCAGCATAGTGCTGCCGGCAGGCGGCGAGTAACCGGCAACTAACAGAATGGTAACCGCCCCTGGGAAGGCGCTGACACCGGGCACAGCCACACCATGTTCGTCTACGGCTATCACAGTCGCTGTCGAATCGCTGATAGACACAGCCACTGCCCTGTCTACCTGTGCCAGGGCGCTCGCCGGCCCTTCGAGCTCAACGCTGGCCGGCACCGCAGAGAAGCCGGGCGGAGCCTCTACGTCAAGCGCCAGGCGATCGATCTTCTCAAGCTCGATTAGGATCCTGCCAGGCGGGTTAACCAGCTCGAACGGGATGGGTGCCGCGACTACCGGAGCCACCGAGTGCTTGCCCGGGCCAAATCCGGCGAGGTCACAGGTGGCGGTGACAGTCGGTAGATCTCCCGACTCGAGCTCCTTCGGACCGCGCAACCGGGCCGACACGTAATCGGGCATGCTCACAACGCGCACGTTTCCGGCGACGTTGATGGCTTCCACCGGCGCCTGAATCACCGCATCAAACGTAAGCACCGGAGATGTGCGGCTTCGGTCGCTGATGGCCACGCCCCACACCACGAACGCGACGACGATGGCGAGCACCTTCAATGATGTGTTTACAGTAATGCCCTTACTTGGCGCGGCCACGTGATCGCCCCCTTGGTCGCCAGAACTTGCGCTCGCGCGAGTCAAGGCCAAACAACACGCGCAACCGCTCACGCATTTCATTGTGCCCCAGGTCTCGATGGAGTTGCCCTTCCGACGCCAGGGAGATGCCTCCGGTCTCCTCCGATACGACGACCATCACGGCGTCAGTGCGCTCACTCATGCCGAGGGCGGCTCTGTGCCTGGTGCCCAGCTTCGTGCCTGATGAGTGTGCCTCCGACAGCGGCAGAACACATGCAGCAGCCAGGATCCTGTTTCCTCTTATCACGACGGCGCCGTCGTGCAATGGCGTGTGCGGCGAAAACACGTTGACTAGGAGTTCCGCCGATACGAGGGCATCGAGCTTCACCCCAGACTCCGTGATCTCTCCGGTGCCTGTAGCCCGCTCTATGACGATGAGCGCGCCAATGAAGTCGCGGCTCATGGCCTCGGCCGCCCGCGCCACCTCGCGAAGCACCCGCTCAGTCTCCTCCAGGCCGGGCCCGCGCAACGACGCCGCGAATATCTTGCCCCGGCCGAGCTGGTCGAGGGCCCTTCGTATCTCCGGCTGGAAGACTACGGGTATGCCCACGATGGCCATGGTGGTCACCTGCTTGAGCAACCACGCCAGGGCCTCGAGCCTAAGCAGACCGGCTAGAAGGTTGGCGGCATATAGGATCAGCAGACCGTTGAGCAGGCTAACGGCCTGTGTGCCTTTGAGCGACCTGAGCAGGAAGTACACCATAGTAGCCACGACCGCGATATCCGCGGCCGTGGTGAGGACACCCATGGGACTCACCGAAGACCAGTCGAACAGGCCCAAACCCTAACTCACGCTCCACATAGGCCGAATCGGCGAAATGCGGCAGCCACGCCGTTGTCGTCATTGCTCGCGGTCACGTGATCCGCGACCGCCTTAACAGTTGGTGAAGCATTTGCCACCGCGACGCTGATGCCGGCAGCCTTCAGCATGTCAATGTCGTTTTCGGAGTCACCTATGGCCATCGTCTCAGAGATGCTTATTCCCAGACTGGCCGCAAGATGCTCAAGGGCTGCGCCCTTGGATGCGCGCGCATTGACTATCTCCAGAAGGCCCGGCTGCGAACGCATGACGTTCAGAGACGGACCTGCCATCTGCCTGATCATAGGTTCAATCGCGAGGATACGCTCTTCGGTATCGAGCACGAGATACTTCATGGACTCTCTCGAGGCAAACTCCTCAAGGTCGGGCAGGATCCTCGCCACGCTGGCATACTTCGCCTCATAGTCGGAGGTGGGCTGGCTCTTGCGCACGGCATACATCACATCGTCGAAGTAGGCGTGGAACACCAGTCCCCAATCTGACAACAGCCTCACTATGCGCCGGCCCTCTTCAACCGGAACCGGCATGCGCAACAGCTCCGGCCCTGTCGCGCTCATCCTCACCCACGCGCCATTGTAGCTGGCGATGGGCAGATCGGACCCAAGGGGAGCCGACACTGCAACGGCCGTGGAGTGCATTCGCCCGGTGGCGATGGCCACGACCACGCCCCTAGCTCTCGCTTCGCGCACCGCATGTATGTTCTCCTGGCTTATCAGCCGATTCGAGTCGAGGGTCGTGCCATCGAGGTCCAGCGTAACAAGCTTGATCACCGTTTCTCCGAGCCTCCGAACACCAGGTTCGTTATGCCCCCGGCCGCTGCCAGCAACACGGCCGACAGGGCCAACCCGAGCAGACGCGACGGAAAGCCGAAGCCCCCGGCGAGCACCCAGTCAGCGATGAGCAGCACCACGAGGTTGGCACCCACAGCGAAGATGACGAGGGCTAAGTCTCTTTCTGGAAGACTGAAGAGACCGAAGATTCCTCGCATGAACGTGTTGATGAGCCCCACTCCCGCCGCCGCGAACAGCACCGCACCGAGACCGAGAATCTCGATGAGGCGCCCGCCTCGGAAGGGGATGAACGAGATGACCAGCAGCGCCAGGGCGTTCGCCAGCCACCTGGCAACCCATGAGGGCATCACGACGTTGTGCTTGTCCACTCACGACACCTCCACGACAGGTGCCCGCGCAGGAGCGGGCACCCAACGGCCGCATCAGCTGATCCGCTCTTCAGGGATGACGAACCAGCATACAAGATACAGAGTAACTCCGGGAAACCCGGCTGTGAACACCGTCAGGGCAGCCCAGATCAGCCTGACTACAGAGGGATCCATCCCTAGGTAGTTGGCGATGCCCCCGCACACGCCGCCAAGAACCCTTTCACGTATTGACCGAGTCAATCGCTTTGCCAAACCGAGCACACCTCCATGGCCGCGCATAAAATGACTATTCTACTGCTCGTCTCGCTAATCCTCTAGGACTGGCAACACTCATGCGGTCACAACAGTTATTGAGCCATTCACCGCCCGCGCCTCGACGTCGACGGACTTGTCAGACCCCTCGGGGCCGGGAACTGTTACAGAAGCCTGTCTCCTGTGGCCCGTGTGTGGTGACTCACTCTTCACAGTGCCGGCATCGTCGATGTCTACCTTGACAGCCCCGTTTACGGCCCCTGCGTTCACAGTGTACTGCACCGCGGGGCTCTTTGGAATCTCAACCTTGATGCTACCATTGCCGGTGGACATCTTCAGCGAGCCATCGTGCTCGTAGTTGAGACTGGCGGATATCGACCCGTTCGCCGTCTCAATAGTCGCGTTGCCCAGCTCGCCGGAGGCGTAGATCGAACCGTTCTTGGTGGATGCGTCGACCGCCTCTGCCTGCAGTCTCTCAAGGGTTATTCGCCCATTCATCGATCTTGCTTCCACGGTTCTCGCCTCCACGCCGTCTACTGTGACCGAACCGTTCCTCGAGTTCACCAGCACGTCGTACTTACCCCTGCTCGGCACTGCGGCATCTACCGACAAGGAGCTGAGCAGCGCCTTGTCGATACAGTCAATGCCGAGAGTGCCATCCTTCACCGACACTCTGAGCCCTTCCGCCATGGCAGCCTGCGCCCGTTCGCGATCGGCAACTCCCTTGACCTGCGCCCTGGCGATCACTCGGTAGCCGGTGCCATCCCAGCCCCTCAGCCTCACGCTGCCGTTCGTGGTGGACAGATCGACCTTGCTGATCTCTTCCACCGAGGAGGTGATCCCTTCGAACACCTGCTCAGCACTGTAACCGAACCGCGATGCCAACCCCACGAGGGAATCGATCAGCCCCGACAACCTCTGCGGCAGCTCTTGCCCGGCCTCACCCATCTCCACCGCGACCTTGTTGATTCGGTCGACGAAGGTTGGCTGGTCGGTTGAAGCCCCGCGCGTCCGTCCCGGCGCGCCGCCGGGCTCGCGCAAGGCGTCGAGAAGCCGTTCAGCCTCGATTACACTGATCTTGCCCTGGGCCAGCATGTCGAGGATCATCCTCTGTTCCTCGCCCATAAGCCATCCCTCCACGTCTATCGAGTTCTCGACTTGAGTAGCCTGACTGCCTCCTCGGCACTGATCTCCCCTCTGGACAACGCTTCGACTATCTCCCGCCTGGCGGTCGCTGCGGCAGCGGTGGACGCATTGGTTGCGTCGGATGGGCCAGGAGTGCCGGGAGTGCCAGAGGTGCCCTGAGCACTCGGAGCGCCTGGAGTGTCGGTGTCATCATCGCTCNNGCGATGACCTGGTCGAGCCTGTTCCTCACTGTCGGGTACGATATCCCCAGCTCTCGCTCGATCTCCTTGATGTTGCCGCGATTCTTCACGAACACCTCCACGAAGCTGAGGTGTTCAGGCGATAGACGGCAGAACCGGCACGACTCGAACCTGCCTGTGATCGCCGTAGAACAGTTGCGGCACGACAGACTCGTGATGTCGAGCTTACCGCCACACACAGGGCATGAACCCGGCATCTTGTATCTGGCCAAGCAATCCCCTCCTCTGCCACTTGTGGCCACGCCTTAATGAANNTTGCACCCTATAAGGCCCCCACCCTACGCCGGCAAGGGTACCTGTTCGGCTCCCATGGCCGTGTTACGCGTCGACGGCACTCACCATTCGCTGCTCAAGCGCCAGCAGCGCTACCTTGAGGGGCAGTGAGCCGCCATAGCCCGTGAGCTTGCCCGTGATGCCCACGACTCTGTGACACGGTACCACAAGACCCACCGGATTGGCCCCCACCAACGCACCAACGCCTCGCGGTGCCCGCGGGTTTCCGGCGGCCCGCGCCAGAGCCGAGTACGACGTGACGCTGCCTCCCGGTATCGCCCTCATGCCCTGCGATACCAGAACCCCGAATCTCGACATCCCGCACGTGTCAACTGGAAGGTCGTGAAAGCTCAGCCCGTGCCTGTCGAGGCGGCACGCGAAGAAGCTCTCAACGGCGTCGCGACACCTGGCAACCACCATTTCTGGATCGAGCCCACGAGGCAACTGCGCGTCGGCTCTATCGGCTCTGTCGCCTCCGTCGCCTCCGGCCGCTGGCCCGAGTTGGACGGGATCGATCTCGATAAGGGGAACATTGAGACCGAAATCGGTCACGTAGTCACCCGGCAGTGGCGTCCGCCGCGGAAGATCTAGGTCGGCCCAGAGCTCCTCGAGGTGCAGTTCCCCCGGCCCGGGGAGTTCCAGGCTGCACAGCCCGGCCGATGTCGCCTCTATCGTCACCGGCCCCACTATGGTATCTACCATGAGTCGTGCCCTATCATCACTGATCGCTTTGGTCGGTACTGCCACCATCGCCATCTCCTTTCATTCCCTCTGCCGCCGAATCGGGCGGGTGCAGGTGATCCCATACGCTCCGTGCCGCGAGGATGTTCATGCCCGGCACTGCCGCGATCTGCTCTACCGATGCCTGAGCAAGGGCCCCGATGGAGCCAAATGCCTTCATAAGCGCCACGAGTCGTTTCTTGCCCATATTCGGTACAGTCTGCAGTTCCGAGCTGATACCCCGCTTGCCCCTGAGCGACCTGTGGTACTCAATGGCAAACCGGTGCGCCTCGTCGCGCACCTGCTCCAGGAGCAACAGTGCCGGCGCATCGTCAGGTAGTATGATGGGGTCAGCATCGCCGGGCCGGTATATGTGTTCGTGCCGCTCAGCCAGGCCTGCCAGCGGAATGTGCCCGTATCCCCGCTCGCGAAGCACGTCGACGGCCACTCCCAGCTGCCCTTTGCCGCCGTCGACTAGCACGAGGTCGGGTTCGCGCGCGAATCGCGAGTCTCCCTGTTGCTGCCTGGCGAATCTTCTGCCGAGTACCTCGCCCATGCTGGCAAAGTCGTTTGGGCCCTCCACGGTCTTGATGCGAAACCGCCTGTACTGACTCTTCGCAGGCTTGCCTTCTTCGAACACCACCATGGATCCGACTGCGTCGGTACCCTGCAGGTTGGACATGTCGTAGCACTCGATCCGCCTCGGTGGCTGAGGCAGATGCAGCACCTCAGCCAACTGAGTCAGAGCATCCATTCTGGCCCTGAACTCGCGCTGTTCCATCGCCCGCTCCCGTTCGAGGTACTCCCGGGCGTTGTCGATGGCAAGATCCATCAGCTTCTTCCTCTCGCCTCGCTGGGGTGCAACGATCTTCACTGCCCCGCCCCGTTGTTCCGAAAGCCAGCGGCGCACCACATCCGTGTCGTCCATCGGCGTCTGTATCAGCACCTCGGCGGGCACCTGGGCTCCCTCAGAGTAGAACTGCTTGACGAAGGCGCTGACAGCTTCACCGTCGCTGGTCTCGTCGGTTCCACCGAGCATGAAGTGCTCGGCCCCCACCAGCTTGCCTCCGCGCACCATCAACACCCTGATGCACGCACCCCACCTGTCTCTGGCAATGGCGATCACGTCGCGGTCGACTTCGGAATCCGAAACCACCCGCTGCTGCTCAGCTACGCGCGTAAGCGCCTTGAGCTGGTCGCGAAACTTGGCCGCGAGCTCAAAGTTGAGGTCGGCGGCCGCCGCGTTCATGCGCCTCTCCACGCTCTTGAGCAAGGCGTTGTGCTTGCCCTCGAGGAACAGCACTACTCCATCGACGATCTCGCGATAGTCCTCTGGTCGCACCGCTCCCGAGCACGGTCCCATACAGGTCTTGATGTGGTAGTTGAGGCATGGCCTGCGCGCCGGCGTATCCGGCCCTATCTCCATCGAGCACTGGCGCAGCGGAAAGACTGTCTTGAGCAGGCGCAAGGTCTCGCGGGCAGCCGGCACATCGGTGTAAGGCCCAAAGTGGCGGGAGCCATCACGTATCACTCGTCTGGTCAGGAACACCCGTGGGTACGTCTCACCCACAGTGACCCTGATGAAGGGGTAGGTCTTGTCATCCCGCAGCCTGACGTTGTAGTGGGGCATGTGCTCCTTTATCAGGTTGCATTCGAGCACCAGAGCTTCGAGCTCCGAGGCGGTGACGATGTAGTCGATGTTACGTACGTTGGCCGCTAGCTGGATCACTTTGGGGGATCTGCCCTTCGAATGGCGGAAGTAAGACCTCACCCTGTTACGCAGGTTGATGGCCTTGCCGACATAGATCACCTTGCCGGCCTCATCGCGCATGATGTACACGCCCGGCGAGGTGGGCAACTCGGCAAGGATCCGTTCGATGTCAGTTCCGGTGCTCGTGGCCACAGCCGATCCTCCTCAGGAACTGGCCGGTATATGAAGTCTCTATCTGCGCCACCTGTTCGGGCGTTCCTTCAGCCACGATCATGCCGCCGCCGTCGCCGCCTTCGGGGCCCAGGTCGATGATGTAGTCGGCAGTCTTGATGACGTCAAGGTTGTGCTCTATCACGAGCACGGTGTCACCCCCGTCTACCAGCTTCTGAAGCACTGAAAGCAGCATCTTCACATCGGCGAAGTGCAGCCCCGTGGTGGGCTCGTCCAGGATGTAGAATGTCTTGCCATTCGTGCGGCGCGACAGCTCGGTGGCGAGCTTCACGCGCTGTGCCTCGCCACCTGACAGCGTCGTAGCGGCCTGCCCAAGCTGAATGTAGCCGAGGCCGACTTCTTTGAGTGTACGGAGCTTACGCGCGATGGGCTGGATGTTCTCGAAGAAGTCGAGGGCCTCCTCAACGCGCATCTCGAGCACGTCGGCAATGCTCTTGCCTTTGTATCTGGCTTCGAGGGTCTCCCTGTTGTAACGCGCCCCCTTGCACACTTCGCATGGCACGTACACGTCGGGCAGGAAGTGCATCTCTATCTTGATGATTCCGTCACCCCGGCATGCCTCACACCTGCCGCCCTTGACGTTGAAGCTGAAGCGCCCGGGCATGTAGCCTCTGGCGCGCGCTTCGGGGGTCTTGGAGAACACATCGCGGATCAGGTCGAACACCCCGGTGTAGGTGGCCGGGTTCGACCTGGGGGTGCGTCCGATGGGAGACTGGTCTATTCCTATGACCTTATCGAGATACTCCATGCCCAGCACGTCATCGTGGGCTCCGGGCCTGGTGAACGCGCGGTTCAGGTCGTGCGCCAGCCTGGCCCTGAGGATTCCGTTCACGAGCGTGCTCTTGCCCGAGCCCGATACGCCGGTGACGCACACGAAGGTGCCCAGGGGGATTCTGACGTCAATATTCTTCAGATTATGCTCGCGAGCGCCGCGAATAGTCAGCCATTTCCCGTTCGGGGCGCGCCTCTCAGCCGGAGCCGGGATGTAATCTCTGCCGGAGAGGTAGCTTCCTGTGATCGAACCGGGGTCGGCCTGTATCTCGTCGGGAGCACCGACGGCCACAACCTTCCCCCCGTGCGACCCGGCACCCGGGCCCATGTCAACGATGTAGTCGGCTGCGCGCATGGTCTCCTCATCGTGCTCGACTACGATCACCGTGTTTCCAATGTCCCTCAGGTGCTTGAGGGTGGTGATGAGCTTCTCATTGTCACGCTGGTGCAAGCCAATGGACGGCTCATCGAGGATATACAGCACACCCACGAGGCTCGACCCAATCTGAGTCGCCAGACGAATGCGCTGCGCCTCGCCTCCCGACAGAGTGCCCGCCCGGCGCTGAAGTGTGAGGTAACTCAGACCGACGTTAGTGAGGAAACCGAGCCTGCCCACGATCTCTTTGAGGATCTGCGTAGCGATGACCTTCTCGCGCTCGGAAAGCCCCTCCCTAAGCCGGGAGAAGAAGCTGAATGCCTCACCGGTTTGCATGGCACTGACCTGCGAAATCGACATGCCGCCCACCGTCACGGCGAGGGCTTCGGGCTTGAGCCTGGCGCCCTTACATGCCCCGCACGGCTTCGAGCTCATGAACTTCTCCAGTTCCTCACGGATGTAGTCGGACGTGGTCTCCTTGTATCTCCGCCGCAGGTTGGGAATGACGCCCTCGTACCTCGACTCCCACTGCTGCGTGCGCCCGCGCGAGTCATGGTAGGTGAACTTGAACCTCTCTGACCCGCAGCCGAAGGTGATGAGGTTCATATGCTCCTCCGGCAGCTCAGAGACGGGTACCGTGACATCGATACCCTTCACCTTCGCGACCTCAAAGATCCTGCCCATGTAGAACTCAGGCACTGAACCATTCCGGTTGTACGGAAGGACGGCTCCCCCCTCGATGGACAGCGACCTGTCGTATACGAGTTCAGGATCGAAGTCGGTGCTGACGCCCAGCCCTGAGCACGCAGGACATGCGCCGAAGGGGCTGTTGAAGGAGAACAGCCTGGGCTCGAGCTCGCCGAAACTCAGTCCGCACTCCGGGCACGCCAGTCTCTCAGAGAAGACCAGATCTGAGCCGTTCGCATCGACAACGACCAGTCCGTCTCCCAGCTTGAGACTGGTTTCCAGTGAGTCGGCCAGACGCCGTTCCACGCCGGGCTTGAGGATGAGCCTGTCGACAACAGCTTCGATGTTGTGAATCTTGTAGCGCTCCAGAGTGATCTCCTCTGAAAGCTCCCTAACCTGGCCGTTGACGCGAACCCTCACGTAGCCGTCGCGCCTGAGGTCCTCGAAGACCTTCTTGTGCTCGCCCTTCTTGCCCCTCACCACAGGGCCGAGTATCTGTGCGCGCGTGCCTTCAGGCAGCTTCATGAGGTTGTCTACGATCTGATCGACTGACTGCTGGCTGATGACCCGCCCGCACTGAGGGCAATGGGGCACACCTATGCGTGCCCAGAGCAGTCGCATGTAGTCGTACACCTCGGTCACCGTCGCCACCGTAGACCGCGGGTTGTTGCTGGCGGCCTTCTGATCGATGGATATGGCCGGCGACAGGCCCTCGATGTAGTCGACATCTGGCTTGTGCATCTGCCCCAGGAACTGCCGGGCGTACGACGACAATGATTCCACGTATCTGCGCTGGCCCTCGGCGTAGATGGTATCGAAGGCCAATGACGACTTGCCCGAGCCTGACAGGCCAGTGATGACCACCAGCTTGTCCCTGGGGATCTCGATATCTATGTTCTTGAGGTTGTGCTCGCGTGCACCGCGCACAACTATCTTGCTTGCGCTCACAGTTCGGCGAACCTCCGTCGTAGACTGAAGACCTGATCTCGCAGCGCAGCTGCCTGCTCAAACTCGAGCAGTGCCGCTGCCTTCTTCATCTGCTCCTCGAGCTCCTTGATCCTGGCGGCAAGCTGGCGCTCGTCCATCAAGTCGATGTCGTCGTCACCGCCTCGCGCACGCCCGCGCTCGAGGTCGGCCCGGGCCTGGCTCTCGGCCTCGGCCTCTGCCGCCCGCCCGCCGCCGGCGGCGCGCTGGATGCCTGAGAGGTCTCTGACAGCCTTGCGCACCGACTCAGGGATGATACCGTGTGCCTGGTTGAAGGCCATCTGAATGTTGCGGCGGCGCTCAGTTTCGCCGATCGCAGCCTTCATCGAGTCGGTGATGGAATCGGCATACATGATGACCCTTCCGTCTACATTACGCGCAGCCCTGCCAATGGTTTGGATCAGAGACATCTCGGATCGCAGGAACCCTTCCTTGTCGGCATCGAGGATCGCCACGAGACCGACCTCCGGCAGATCGAGGCCTTCCCTGAGCAGGTTGATGCCTACCAGCACATCGAAGTCGCCCAGCCTCAGGCCGCGCAATATCTCTACACGCTCAAGCGTGTCAATCTCGGAATGCAGATACCTGACTCTGATTCCCAACTCTCGCAGGTAGTCGGTGAGATCCTCCGCCATCTTCTTGGTGAGGGTAGTGACGAGGACGCGGTAGCCTCTGTCGACTGTGGTCCTGGTTTCGCCGATGAGGTCATCCACCTGACCGCGCACGGGCCTGACGGTGATCTCTGGATCAACCAGACCGGTGGGGCGGATTATCTGCTCCACCAACCGGTCACTGACTGACTTCTCGTAGTCGGCCGGCGTCGCGCTCACGTAGACCACCTGGTTGATCCTGCGCTCGAACTCCTCAAAGGTAAGGGGGCGGTTGTCGAACGCAGACGGCAACCGGAATCCGTAGTTCACCAGAGTCTCTTTGCGCGACCTATCGCCGCGGAACATCGACCTGATCTGCGGCACCGTAACGTGCGACTCGTCTATGAACATCAGGTAGTCATCTGGGAAGTAGTCGAGAAGCGTGGAAGGGGGGCTGCCCGCCTCCCTGCTCGCCAGGTGCCGCGAGTAGTTCTCGATCCCGGAGCAGTAGCCGACTTCCTGCAGCATCTCCAGGTCGAAGTTGGTCCGCTGCTCAAGGCGCTGCGCCTCCAGCAGCTTGCCCTCGCCCTTCAGCTGGGCTAGCGACTCCGCGAGCTCTCGGCTGATCGAATCGATGGCGCCAGCCAGCCGCTCCTTGCTGGTGACGTAATGGCTGGCGGGATAGACCGCGAACGACTCCCGGGTGCCCAGAATCTCGCCGGTGATCAGGTCGACATCGGTGATCCGCTCGACCTCGTCACCAAAGAACTCCACCCTGACGGCCTGCTCGCCTGACACCGGCACGACTTCCACCACGTCGCCTCTGACTCGGAAGGTGCCCCTGGCTATGCCGATGTCGTTACGCGAGTACTGGATGCCGACTAGCCTACGCAGCAACCTGTCGCGGTCGATCGTGTCGCCCTGGCGCACGACAATCGCCTGCTTGAGATACTCCTCAGGCATGCCCAGGCCGTATATGCACGACACGCTGGCCACTATGATCACATCACGACGTTCCACAAGCGCTGCGGTGGCGGCGTGGCGCATGCGGTCGATCTCCTCGTTTATCTGGGCGTCCTTCTCTATATAGGTGTCAGACTGGGGAACATACGCCTCTGGCTGATAGTAGTCGTAGTAGCTCACGAAATAGTGGACCGCGTTGCGGGGAAAGAATTCCCTGAACTCCGACGCCAGCTGCGCAGCAAGGGTCTTGTTATGTGCGATGACGATGGCAGGTCGCTGCAGCCTCTGTATGACGTTCGCCATCGTGAAGGTCTTCCCGCTGCCGGTGACGCCCAGCAACACCTGGGCCCTCATCCCCCGCTCCAACCCATCGACAAGCTCGTCGATGGCTTTCGGCTGATCACCAGCGGGTTCATACTCGGCTACCAGCTTGAACTCGGCCATCAGACTCACCTCTCCCCTCTCGGTCGGGGTTAATTATATCATGAGTCATACGGCAAGGGGAGGCCTGAACCGAACTTATGTTCGGTCAGATGGAGATCGAGTGGTCATCGGTGAGTCGTTTGGTTGGGGGGAGGACCGGGCTGCGTCTGGGCGTGAACACACAATGTCGCATTTAGCTGCTGGAACGAGGCGGATGGCGCGGGACTAGAGGCAAGCAGGGCCCTTGAGTGTGCGCGGAGGGCTCGGGGGCGCCGTCACACCTGGTTCTACCCCTTGAGATACCAGATACTTGGCGGTTCGGTGCTTGAAGAACCCAAAAGCAGCCAGCTCACGGCGTGAACGCCCGAAATCTGCGCATCTCACGATCCAGACCGATGGCGTCCGATTGGGGTGAGGAACAATGGATTGGTCTGCCCCGCGGGGCAGACCCTCTATACTGCGTTTAGCTGCTGGAACGTGACGTGCGCCGCGTGACTCGGGACGCCCCGGACCCACGGGGTCGCTCGGTCGCGCTGTCACAACGAGCTCAACCCCTCGAGATACCGGATACTAGGCGGTTCGCAGCGCGAGATACCGAAAAACCACCAGCTCTGGCCGTGGGCGCCCAGAATCTGTGCATCCCACGATCGGGGCCGATCATGTGGTACCTACAGCGTCGGAGGCGTCACAACATCAGGCTCTCGCGGCACCACAGGCACCTCCGGCGTCCCAACGGGTTCCATCTCAGTCGCCGGCACGGGCTCTGACAGCTCAACAGGTCCCTGCCCGGGTTCCTGCGCCGTCTCCGGATGTCCGGAGCCGGCGCCATCGCGTCCAGCGTCACCGGCTCCAGCGCCACTGCGCCCAGCCTCGATGCGCCCGGCTCCGTCGCGGTCAGCCTCGCCGCCGCCTAGCAGTGCCACAGGTATCGCCGGCGCGAGCTTGTCCACAGTGACGAGGGAGAGGCCCGACGCGGCCAGCTCCGGCAGCATGCGCTGGAGGGCTCTGATGGTGGCGGGCCTGACATGCCCTATTGCCACTGCTGATCCTCTTGCATGAGCCTTCTTCGCCGCAGACCTTATCTGCTCGATGATGTAATCTTCCGTGTTCACACCGTCCAGGAACGTGGAATTCTCGAGAACGCGGGCTCCCATGCCTGAGGCGACCTTAGCCACGACGGACTTGGAGCTTGTTCTGCTGTCTATGAAGAACAGGCCCTTCGAAAACACCGCCCGCAGGATGGCCTCGACTGCATCAGAATCTTCAGTCACCCTGGAACCCATGTGATTGTTGACGCCGATGACTCCATCGAGCTTCCCAAGGTTCTGCTCCAGGGTGTCACGGATCTGCTCATCACTCATGCCCATGGTGATGGCCCCGGGGCCGGGGTCTTTCGTGCTGTCAAGGGCCTCCATCGGCTGGTGCAGGATGACTGCGAACCCGGCCTCTGCAGCCATTCGCGCCTCCTGCGCGGCATGACGTCCGCCGGGCATGATCGCAACGGTAAGCGGCGCGCGCACCTGCATCAACTCCGTTGTGCCGGATACGCCGCCGCCAAGGTCGTCAATGATAATCGCCAGCCTGGCTCCAGCCAGGCTTCCCGGTTCCAGCTTGAGCCCGACGGTCTCAACAGCCAGCGGCGCCACCTCGGCCGGATCATACGCACTACCTGAGCTCGGCAGCATCGGCTCGTTCTGATCCGCACTTGCGCTTCCGTCCGGTTCGGCTCCGCCGTCTCCGTCGCCGGCACCGCCGCCGCCGTTCGGCCTCATCACTATCGTGAGGGAGCTGCCCCCCGACGTGCCGGGCCCAAGCGCGTCGACCGCCGCCGCGCCGTCATCGCCTCCACGGTCGCCGCTGCCACCACTGTCGACGTCCTTGCCGCCGCAACCGGCAAGGGTCAGAGTCAAAGCCAGGAGAGCTAGTATCGCAATCAACTGAGCCCCGAGGGCAACTCCGCGTCTCATTCAGATCTACGCTGCGGTTCTGGCCCTCGTGGCCTGTTCGATCTTCTCAGTTATGACCTCTACCGCCTTGCGGAACTGGGGGTCGAGATCTGGATCGATGCGGAGCAGGTCTTCTGCCGTGACAGCACCCTGCGGACCGACGTTCGCCTTGCTTGCCATCGCCTTCTCCAGCTCCTCCGGCTCCAACGCCTTGACCTCGATGTCAGGCTGAAGCGGCGTATCTGGCGTGATGGCTCGGCCGCCGGCGGTAAGGTATATCTGCGTGGTCACGGCCAGTCCTGAACCGTCGGAGAGCGGATAGAGCGTCTGCACCAGGCCCTTGCCGAAGGTCGGCACGCCTACGATGGTGGCCACCTTGGTGTCCTGCATGGCGCCTGACACGATCTCCGAGGCAGAAGCCGTATACTCGTTTACCAGCACCACGATGGGGATGTCGGTGATCCTGGCGCCCTGGGTGTTGAGGGTCTTCTTCGCACCATCACGCCCCTGCACATGCATTACAGGGCCTGCCGGGATGAACTTGCTTGACACCTCCACAGCCTGCGTCACCAGACCGCCGCCGTTATAGCGCAGATCAAGGATGAGGCCGCGCATGCCCTGACCGAGGAGCTTGGTGACCTCGGTCTCGATGTCGGCGCCGGCCTTCTGGGAGAACGTGCGAAGCTCGATATAGCCTACGCCGGTCTCCTTATCCCACATATACGACCTTGTGGACGGGGCGTCGATGATGTCGCGCACGATGGTGACGTCAAAGGTGCTGGCAGGGTATCTGCGCTCGACTGTGAGCGTGACCTCGGTGCCTGGCTCGCCCTTCATCATCGACACTGCCCGGTCGAGCACCATTCCTTCGGTGGACACGCCGTCTATCATGACTATGTGGTCGCCCGGCATCAGCCCGGCCCTCATGGCCGGTGTGTTCTCAATAGGCGAGATCACTGTGATCTTATCGTCTCGGATGCCGACGAGGATGCCGAGCCCTCCGAACACGCCGGCCGAGTCGCTCTTAAGGGCCTCAAAGTCCTTGGGCGCCATGTACCTGGTGTATGGATCCTCAAGGGACTCGAGCATGCCCGAAACCGTGCCGGTGCTCATATACGCGCCTAAGAGCTGGGCCATTGATACGGGCTTGTAGAACTCGGTCTTCACGAGGTACATGGTTTCCAGGGCAGTCCGGATATCCCTGAACTTAGGCTGTGCCTCGCCTTCTGATGCGCCGGGCACGCCGAGCACTGTGGGCGCCAGGAAAGCTCCCACTGCTATGAGCACTAACGCTAGGACGGGAAGCCAGCGCTTTGCACTGCCCGTTCGTTCGTTCAAGATCAGAACACCTGCTTTCTCACTTAGGAAGCCGCTTCATCGGGTCTTCGGCAGTGCCGTTGACTCTCACCTCGAAGTGGACATGGGGCCCTGTGGCGAATCCGGTGGAGCCTGCTTTACTTATGATATCACCTTGCATCACTGCCTTACCAGCAGCCGTGTTCAGCTTGCTGTTGTGGCCGTAAAGGGTCGACAGCCCTCCACCGTGGTCGATGATGACGGTGTTTCCGTAGCCGTTTATCCAGCCTGCCAGGATCACTTTGCCGCCTGCCGCAGCCTTAACCGACGTGCCGGTGGGCACGGCTATATCTATCCCGGAGTGATATCGCCTGTCCTTGAATATGGGATGCACGCGCCAGCCGAACGACGAGGATATGCGCCCAGTCACAGGCCAGATGAAGCCTCCGGTCCACACAGGAGTGCCGCCTGACTTGATCAAGCTGTTCTGCAGGTCACGTATGGTCTTTTCCAGCTCACGCGACTGGCGCTCTTCTTCTTCGAGCTCCTTCTGCCACTTGGCCTTCTCCGCCGTGACCTTGCCGAGATAGTATTCACGTTCGGCCGCTAGCTTCTCGCTTTCGGCACGTTGCTTCGTGAGATTCTGCGCCAATGTCGCAATGTTGCGCTTTTTTAGCTCAAGCTCGGTCTTGCGCGCCGAGATGCTGACACGCTGCGCCTCAAGGTCGGACTTTGCCTGCTTAAGTCCTTCAAGGTCTGTGGCGTTCTGAGCTATGATCAGGCGTAGGAAATCGTATCTGGTCACGAAGTCGGCGAAGCTCTCTGATCCGAGCAGCAGCTCAAGGTAGCTCGACGGCCCCATCTTGTAGATGCTGATGAGACGCGCCTCAAGGCCTTCGAGCGTGGCGTCATAGTTCTTCGTCAGCTTCGTCAGCTCGGTCTCGGCCAAGACTAGTTCACGCTCAGCTCTGACAAGCCCCTCTTCGGCGGCCTTCAGGTCCTTGTCGGTTTGGGCCATCTGCCGCTCGATCGTGGCAAGCTTGTTTTCTGCATTCTGCAACGCCTTCATGGCGTCCTTCTCTTCCTTGCCGTACCTGACCAGCTGCTCGCGCGCTCGGTCTAGGCGCTCGTTCACCGAATCGAGCTCATTAAGCTTAGCATCGAGATCGCGCTGTGACGCAGTGGCTAGCGCCCCTCCGGGCCCACCGAAGCCGAACGCGACCATCAGTAAACACAGCATCACCGCGACCATGCGGATCCGCACTCTCATCACCGCACCTCCGCGCCTAGTTCTCAACCAGCTCTCAATCAGCCCTGGACCCTCAGGTGCTTCCTCACCGACATGGCGCTGCCTACGATGCCTACGACGGCACCGAACGCCACCACGCCGAGGGCAGCCCGGAGGAGCCACTCGCTGTCCACCACTATCTGCAGGAAGGGAGCAGCCGCCCTCACCCAATCCGACACAGCCCAATAGGCCACGAACACAATCGCCGAAGCGATACCGGCGCCGAGGATGCCCATCAGCAGCCCCTCGACTACGAAGGGGAAGAGGATGAACACGTCGGACGCGCCGACAAGCCTCATTATCTCGATCTCGCGCCTGCGCGCGAACACGCTCAGCTTGATGGTGTTCGACACTATCATCGACGCACCTACGAGCACCAGCACCGCCACGGCACCGGTGATCACCCACATCACCCTGAGGGCGCCCACCAGGTTGCGCACCAGTTCAGGGCCGTAACGTATCTCGTCGACGCCCTGCATCTTCCTGATGCGGTCGGCGATGTCAGAAGCTGCGTCGGCCCTTCTCACCGACACATCGAAGCTGGCCGGCAGTGGGTTGTTCGGCATGTCGTCGAAGAAGAAAGCGTTCTCGTCTCCAAGTTGAGCTCCGAGCCGCTCAAGCGCCTCGGCCTTGGACACATACACCACCTTCGTCACACCCGAAATCGACCTTATCGACTTTTCGAGGGCGTTCTTCAACGCCTCCGTCGTGTCGTCCTTCAGATACACCCTCAGCTCAACGCCGGCCTGCATTCTCTGCCCCATGACCGTCAGGTTCACCGCGATCAGGGTGAACACGCTCAGCGCAAGCACGCAGGCGACTATTACGAGAACGGTGGTAAGCGACGTCGTGCGCTTGAGGCTCTTGATCGCCTGAGAGGTCAGCGTCCGAATAGTCCTAAACTTCATGGCAGTACATCCCCTGCCTCTCGTCGCGGACCACTCGTCCGTTCTCCATCTCGACCACCCGCTTGCGCATCCTGTCGACGATGAGCTGGTTATGGGTGGCCATTATCACCGTCGTGCCCCTGCAGTTGATGTCGCTCAGCAAAGCCATGATTCCAGCCGAGGTATCAGGATCGAGGTTGCCCGTGGGCTCGTCGGCCACAACGATCAGCGGATCATTCACGATTGCCCTGGCTATCGCCACCCGCTGCTGCTCGCCGCCGGCCAACTGCCCGGGCAGGGAGTTCGCCTTGTGCGACAGGCCCACCATATCGAGGGCTGCCGACACCTTCCGGGCGATCTCCTTCTGCGGAGCCTCGATGACCTCCAGCGCGAACGCTACGTTCTCATACACGCTACGTTCAGGGAGGAGCTTGAAGTCCTGGTAGACTACGCCGATCTTGCGTCTGAACACAGCAACCTCGCGCCGCTTGAGCCTGATCACGTTCCTGCCGCCCACCAGTACCTGCCCCTTAGTGGGCGTGGCGCCCCTGTATATGAGAGACAGGAGCGTGGACTTGCCGGCGCCCGACTGCCCTACTATGAACACGAAATCGCCCTTCTCAACACTGAGGTCGACTCCGGCGAGTGCGACTACGTCACCTGGGTAGACCTTAGTCACCCCGTACATGTGAACCAATTCAGCAACACCCCGTCTCGTGCAGGTCACATCGGAAACGTGTTCTTCCCCGAAAGCGTGAATTCCTGCCGAAACGAGGTGGAATTGCTCGGCTCGCCGCGAACGCGCTGGGCCGTCTTCCAGCCGCGGGATTAGCCACGGGATTCCGGGCCGGACGTGCTCTACATGCCTCGTGCGCGCGCAATGCACCTCAGTGCGGCCTGAGCCACGCTTTCGGCCGTCAGACCATATGCTTCCAGCAGTTGATCAGGTTTGCCCGACTTGCCGAACTTGTCGGCAACGCCAATCCTCTCCACAGGCACACACTTGCCTGCTGACGTAACAGCTTCCGCCACTGCTCCGCCCAGCCCTCCGATGATGGAATGCTCTTCCGCGGTGACAATGGCTCCACAGTCGGCGGCGGCACAGGCGATGGCCTCGAGGTCGAGGGGTTTGATGCTGAACATGTCGATAACCCTTGCCTCGATGCCCTGGGCAATCAGGATATCGGCGGCCTCCAGAGCCTTCGATACCATCAGGCCGCAGGCGATTATGGCCACGTCGTTGCCGTTACGAAGTGTAGCTGCGCGCCCGACCTCAAAACGCTGGTCAGGCTGGTAGAGCACGGGCACGGGCAATCGGCCCAGCCTCACATACACCGGCCCCGGCACTTCAGCCGCCTGCTTCACGATCCACTCTGTGACCGTGGCATCGGAGGGCACAAAAACCTTCATGTTTGGAAGCACCCTCATGAGGGCAATGTCCTCTATCGCCTGGTGAGACCCGCCGTCGTCGCCGACGGTGAGACCTGCGTGGGTGGCGCACACCTTCACGTCAAGCTGCGGGTAGCAGACGGAGTTGCGCACCTGCTCAAAGGCGCGCCCCGCCGCGAACACCGCGAAGGTGCTTGCATAAGCCACTTTCCCGGCAGCAGCGAGTCCGGCGGCAGTGGCCATCATGTCCTGTTCGGAGATGCCCATCTGAACGAAGCGGTCAGGGAAGGCCTTCGCGAACTCGGCAGTCATAGTGGACTTAGACAGGTCTGCATCGAGGACCACCACATCATTGCGCCGGGCCCCAAGCGAGACCAGGGCCTTTCCATATGCCGAACGAGTAGCAATCATCTCTGCCATCAGTTGCGCACCTCCTCTGCCGCGGCAAGCTCTCGCAGCGCCTCTTCCACCTGGTCCGGCTTGGGCGCTGTGCCGTGCCATCCAACCTGGTTCTCCATGAAGGACACACCCTTGCCCTTGATGGTGTGCGCGACTATGCAGGTCGGGACGCCCTTGGCCTCGCGTGCCGCCGCGAATGCCTTCATGATGGCCGGGATATCGTGGCCGTCGGTCTCGATGACATTCCACCCGAACACTCTGAACCGGTCTGCCACATTTCGCAGCGACTTCACGGCCTCGGTGGTGCCGTCTATCTGAAGACCATTGAGGTCAATTATGGCGGTGAGGTTGTCGAGCTTTCGGTGCACCGCGGTCATGGCCGCCTCCCAGATCTGCCCTTCCTGCAGCTCACCATCGCCGACGAGAGCGTATACGCGCCAGGGGGCTCCGTCCATCTTGGAGGCTATCGCCATTCCGCACGCTGCCGAAAGCCCCTGGCCCAGCGAGCCGGTGGACATGTCAACTCCCGGCGTGGTTCGCATGTCGGGATGTCCTTGAAGCCGAGAACCCCACTGTCTCAATGTAAGCAACTCATCCTCCGGGAAGAACCCGGCCTCAGCCAAAGCCGCGTACAGTACCGGCGCTGCGTGCCCTTTCGACAACACGAGCCTGTCGCGGCCCGGCCACAACGGCTCTTCCGGCCTGACGTTCATCTCGTTCAGATAGAGGACTGTCATGATGTCGGCCGATGATAATGAACCCCCCGGATGCCCCGAACCGGAACGTCCAAGCATCTTCACAATGTTCTTCCGTATCCTGACCGCAGCAGCGCGGAGCTGTTCAGGATCTGAGAGTAGCCTTTGCGGCACTAGCCTCAACTCCTTCTGTGTGCATTGCCCCTGCCCGTGACTGCCTGCATGGCCACCCTGGCCGCAAACACGGGCAATGCTGTCATCCTTCTCAGCCGGCTTGGTTCTTGAATCAGACGGTACGCCCATTCGAGGCCAAGCCGCTGCCACGCGGCGGGCGCTCTCTTGAGGGTGCCCGACATCACATCGAAGGACCCGCCTATGCCGACCCACACGGCCCCCGGCGCGTACGCTCCGTGCGACGCACTGCGAGCCCTAGCGATCCATTTCTCCTGCTTACCTGCACCCAGCCCGACAAAGACATATGCGGGTCCGGCGTGGCCGATGGCCTCCAGCACCTGAGGTTCCTCATCGGCGCCGAAGTAACCATGACGGACACCTGCTACCCGGAGCCCGGAAACCTTGAGGCTCATCTGCCTGCCTGCCTCCTCGGCGATACCGGGCTTCGCCCCCACAAAGAACACGCTCTGCCGTGCCAGCGTCGCCTCGCGCATCAGCGCCTCGGCAAGTTCAATACCTGGCACGCGGCCGGGCACTCTGTAACCGAGCAGACGCAGCCCCAGCACTATGCCGATGCCGTCGGGCACCACAAGATCTGCCGCGGCGATAGCCTGCGCCAGCTGACTGTCATTCGCGCACGCCAGCACCATCTCAGGGTTGACGGTGACCACCTGTCCGCCCCGGCCTGAGCGCACCATCTCCACGCACCTGGCCACCGCCTCGTCAGGGCTGACGCAGTCTACTTCAACGCCAAGCACCTGTGCACGGGGCGGAACGTGGCTGGGAGCGGCGTTGGCACGGCCGCCGACGCGGATGCTGCCGTCTCGGCCACCGCGGTTGGTGCCACTTCCGCCGTCGCTCTGACTATTGCCTCCGCTTCCGCCCACGTGGCGCACCTCCCCGACCCATCACCGGACTGAGCACCTGCTCTGTGGCGGCTCTGGCCCCCTCGCGCAGCTCATCGACGGACAGTGCCTGCTCTGCACGCAGCCGCTCCCTGACGCTCCAGGCCCGCGCGATGGTCTCATAGAGCACGTCGCCGCTCACACCCGCAGGCAGCAGATGGCGTGTGCCCACTCGCTCACACAAAGCCCTAACCTTCGGATCGTACTCGATGGCCACGGCGGGCACGCCGGCGGAGGCCGCGAAGATGAGCGAGTGCAGTCGCATTCCCACAACCAGCTGGGCGGCGCCCACTACGCCCAGGGCCTGCCCGGGCGTCATGACGAAGGGCACTGCGGTGGCGCCCGACCGCCCGGCCATTGCGTCGGCCAGCGCCAGATCTGCGCTGGGCTGGAATGCCGCGAACACCACCTCGGCTCCAAGCTCCACCCTGATCCTGCGGGCGCACTGGGCATACTCATCGGTGATGTCCCTGCCCACATCCCATGGGCGCAAGGCGAACATGACCACTCCCTCGAGTGTCTCGATGCGCCTGGCCACCGGTGAGTCCTTCGGCGCCAGGGCGAAGGCCGGATCGGCAACGAGGCTCACATCGGGCCTGACCACACCGAGTTCACGGAGGAGCTCCACCGATTCGGCGTCGCGAAGACTGACAACTTTCGCTCCCTTGAGAGCCGTCTTCACAAGGAAGCGCGCGAACCCGGTGTTCAGCGGACCGAGACCCTGTGCATACACGGCCACCGGCACGCGCAGCGCACGCGCGATGCCCATCACGCCGGTGTAGTAAGGCACAGTCAGCCTGCCGGTGACATCCTGAAGCAGGCTACCGCCCCCGCTCACCAACAGGTCGGCTCCTCTGAGGGCTCTGACGATGCTGGGCAGGTGCGTTCTCGGCACAGCGTGCACACCGTAGGCACGCGTTGTTGCCTCAGGATCGCCTGACAGCACAGTCACTGAAGCGTCGGGGAGCAATCGCCTTGTTCCCTGAAGAAAGGCTTCAAGAACCGCCTCATCGCCCGTGTTGCCCATTCCATGGTAGCCCGACACAACGATCCGCACGGCTAATCACCTCGCCCGCCCAAGCATGCCCTGCATGACCTTGTAGAACCACACCGCCAGTGCCGCTGCCGGCACTCCGATGAGCGCGCCAAGTGTCAGGCCTGTGAGTGTTCTGACCACCGTCAGGTAGATCGGAGTGTGCAGGTGGGCAAAGGTATTGACCATCGACACTTGCCCTATCATGGCCGCCGCAGAAGCAGCGAGCACGAGGGGCCTTCCGTCGGTCACCAGAAGGGCCGTCGTAGCCAGGAACGCCGGATGGCCGATGAGGAACTCCTTCGTCCTCGGGCGCGCAGGGAGAACCCGCTCAAGCAGGGCACGCATGGCCTGTTCCATGGAAGACGGGCTCACGGCCAACGAAGACGTGTTCCCGGTGCGAACGATATACACGAGACCGACGGCCGCCACGAGCGCAGCGGCGACAGCGTGCCACATCAACACCGGACTGACGGCCAGCCTCACGATGGACTTGAGCATACCCTCACCCGGCTTGCGCAGGTGGTAGTGCCAGTATGCCAGGAGCAGCGCAGCGAAGGGCAGGACATGCATGAGCTTCACGCCGACGAACTGGTTGGCCTTCACCATGAAAGCAGGCGTCGTGATGCAGGCAGCGAGGATGAGGCCCCCGCCGATCGAACATGCCGATGCGGCAAACAGCCTGCCAAGGGCCGTCAGCAGCCACCCGCCGCCGCCCAGGGCAGCCCCGGCCCGGGCACCGACTGGCCTCAGCAGCACGAAGGCCGAAAGCGATGGGAAGATCACCGCGGCCGCCAGCGCAGCCAGCTGCCTGGCCATCACATGGTATCCCAAGGCCCAGATGCCCGAGAAGCCGGCCGCAGCCACCAGCATAAGTCCCACAGCTATTGCGGCGGGCATCGCCATCATGAGGTCGAGGATGAGCAAGCCGGCCGCAGCTATGCCCAGCACCAGCACGAGCGTTACGGTGAGGCCGGGCTCCACCGGCGCAAGCGACCCCGGGTGGTCGAGCACGAACCCCGCGCCCTTCAATGCTGACGCAACGCCGCTCACGAAATCGTCATTCAGTTCCACAAGGGATCTCGAGTCTATCTGCTTGTTGATGGGACGGATGTACATCAGCCGGATGTTGCGCTCCTTGGCAGCTCTGACGTACCTGTCGACCATCGTGTCGACGGAGAGGCCCTTGTCGACCTCAGCACGGCTGATACTGTGCACACGCACGATATCCCAGTCTAGTGCCTTTGTGAGTGCTGCTCCGCCGGCCTGCGGCGAGAACTCGATGTCGCCATATGTCACACCCGCGCCCTTGAAGGCTGACGCTGTGTGCGACACCAGCGACGGGTAACCCATTATCTCCGTGCCTACGAACACCACGAGCTGCTGGTCACGGGCTGAACCAGTGCCAGCCCGTTGCCACGACTTGACGGCACTGATCATGGCGTCAATCCACTTCGCCGATATCCCCGGCCAGTTGGTAAAGCGAGCCACAGGGCTCAGCCCCGCCGAGCGCAGCAGCTCGCGGCTGGAAGGTCTGATCCCGATGTTGAGCCCTCGGGCTTCACTCATGGGCAGGGGCACCACGTAGGCTTCTGAGTAGGCTGAAGATGCAGTATACACTGTGAACGCCGACTCGACACGTAGGGTAAGGTTGGCCTTTAGCAGCGACGCGGCCTCGGCGGTTCTCGGAAGCACCACGGTGTGCCACTGGCGGATACGGTCAGATGGTGGTACGTCAGAAGCGTTCGCAGCGCCGGAGGCGTCGGCTGCACCAGGCGTGCCCTCAGCCCTGGCCGCGCCCGAGAAACCGAGTGTGCCCGTGGCCAGGAACTCCGCACCGGTTATGAGCGTTACATCGCCGGAATCCGCAAGGCTCGCCAGAGTGTCTTCCTCGATTGCCGCAAAACCTACTCCCTGCGCCGCCAGGCCCTGAAGATAGTCGAGATCAGGCACTCCGACCCGTCTGGCAAAGGCCAGGCCCTCCTTGAGGTCCATGCACAACGCCACCCGGTCGTATGCGGCCTCGGCACGGTGCCGTTGAAAGCCCACTGCCGCCGCTACGAGCGTGGACACGACTACCATGGCTAGCAGGGCTCGCGATGTCATGCTGCGTCGTCCGTCCATTCGTGCTATACCCCCTGTGATATGCGCCCTGAGAGCAACAGTGCGTTGTCCACAACACTGACAGAGCTTGCCCTGATCCCCAGGGGAAGTCCGGAGAGGTCTACGCCGACAGTCACAACCTCAGAGGCGATATCGACGAGGAACGCAGGGATCGCCTTGTCGTCGATGGTGACGGATTCCATCTCGTACTCCAGCATCCTTCCATTCCGGGTCAGCTTCATGACTCCTTCGGTAGTCAACTGCACGTCGTTGCCTGCGATGGTCAGCGGCGCTGTCATCACAGCGCGCCCTGGGGCGAACTCCACGTCGGCGCCTGACGCCGCCGTTCTGGATGCCACCAGATACGCGTTAACATCTGCCTCGGTTATGAGCGCTTCAACCGTCGCTCCGTCTAGGGCGATGGCCCATTCATCCTCCGTGGCCGGCAACTTGCCAACGGGCAAGGTGACTTCAGGCGCCGTCAGAGTGACCTGCGCAAGCCTGAGTCCGGCCGCATGCATGCCTTCTACCTCGAGTCTGACGTCTCGAAAGCGGCCGAACAGCATCGCCAGTGCGGGGCGACCCGACACCCTGGCCTGCACTCGGGTTGCTGCCCCACCCAGCGCCTCGCTAACCGATGCCTCAACCTGCGATGCCACGAGTGTCGGTAGCACCACCTCTGACAACGCAACGAGGACTATGACCGCCATCACCAGGCCGGCAGACGCGCGACCTCGCATGACTACTGCACCTCCCGGCCGGCCGACTTGGCCGCCGCTCTGAGGTAGGCCTCTATGAACTGGTCGATTTCGCCATCCATCACGGCGCCTACATTGCCCGTCTCAACACCTGTTCGATGGTCTTTCACCATGGTATAGGGCTGGAACACGTATGACCTGATCTGACTGCCCCACGCTATCTCCTGCTGCTCGCCGCGGATTGCCGACAGGCGCTGTTCCTGCTCTTCGCGCTGCTTCTGGGCGAGTCTGGCCCGGAGAATGCGCATTGCCGACTCCCTGTTACTGTGTTGTGAGCGCTCATTCTGGCACTGCACAACGATGCCTGTGGGGAGATGGGTGATCCTCACCGCGCTGTCCGTCTTGTTAACGTGCTGCCCGCCTGCACCACCCGAGCGGTAGGTATCGATCTTCAAATCGGCCGGATCGATGTCTACCTCAGCATCCTCAATCTCAGGCACCACATCGACCGACGCAAACGAAGTGTGCCGCCGCGCCGCAGCGTCGAACGGCGATATCCTGACAAGCCGATGTACGCCCTTCTCTCCCTTGAGGTAGCCGAAGGCGTTCGCGCCGCTGAAGAACAGCGTGGCGCTCTTGATGCCGGCCTCTTCACCGGGGAGCAAGTCGGCCAACTCCACGCTGAAACCGTTGCGCTCAGCCCATCTGGTGTACATGCGCATGAGCATCTCAGCCCAGTCCTGGCTCTCAGTGCCGCCCGCACCCGGATGAATCGCCACTATGGCCGTGGCCGAATCGTACGGGCCTGACAGCAGGTTCGCCAACTCGATCCGCGACACGGTCACATCGAGCTCGCCCAGTTCGGTCAGGCTCTCCTCGATAGACTGCTGGTCATCCTCTTCATCGGCCAGCTCAGCCAGGGCTCTGATGTCGGCCATCCTGCGGACCACGTCATCGTACTTCTCTATGGCCGCGCGGAGTGCAGATATCTTCTGCATCATCGCGCCGGCAGCATCCTTGTCGAGCCAAAGCCCGGGGTCGGCCGCCGCCTCCTCGTATTCGGCAAGCCTACTCCTTTTGCCCGCTATGTCAAAGATACTCCCTCATCTCGGCGATTCGTGCTTCCATAGACTGTATCGGCGACTCCAGCTCCGCCCTCACGCGCTCGTCCCCCCTGTAACCTGTCAGTTGGCCTTGTCAGCGGCGCCGCAGCACTTCTTGTATTTCTTGCCGCTGCCACAAGGGCACGGGTCATTCCTGCCCACCTTGGCGCCTTTGTTCTTCACAGGCGTATGCCCGGAATCGGTCGTTGGCTGATTCGTAGTTATCCTGTACTTCGGTCGCTGCGGCACGTCCGCCGCTCTCCCGGCAGGCGCAGCGGCGGTTGCGCCGCCAGACCCGCCAGATCCGCCTGACCCGCCCGACGCGCTACCCGACGCCGAGTCCGACCTCGATGCCTGGGCAGGCGTCGCCGCACGCGGGGCACCCCCGTCGTCGGCTCTCCGCTCGCGTATCTGCACCCTAAGCATGTAGCTTACGAAGTCCTCGCCGATGCTCTGCAGCAAGTCGCTGAACATGCCGAAGCTCTCGCGTTTGTATTCCACAAGCGGATCCTGCTGCCCGTATGCCCTCAGGCCAATGCCTTCTCTGAGCATGTCCATGGCCTGCAGGTGGTCGACCCACTTCGTGTCGATGAGATAGAGCATGATCGCACGCTCGAGATCTCGCATCCGGTCATTGCCCAGCATGGTCTCTCTCGATGCGTGGGCGCCCTTGATCAGGTCGTCGACGGCTTGAACAAGATCCCGCCAGCTCATCCCTTCGCGGTAGACCTTCGCAGGCCCCCGCATGTTCAGAAGCGCACCGACCTCTCTCTCGAGGGCGTCGATGTTCCATTCCGAGCTGGACATCTTCTCATCGGCATGGGCCTTCACTATGCCCTGGGCCACACTGGCTATTGTGTCCAACGCCAGCTGCTTGAGGTTCTCACCCCTGAGTATCGCCCCGCGTCGGGCGTATATGGCCTCACGCTGCTTGTTCATGACATCGTCATACTCAAGCACCTGTTTTCTGATGTCGAAGTTGCGCGCCTCGACCTTCTCTTGAGCGCGGCGAATGGCAGCCGTCAGACGAGAGTGTTCTATTGGGTCGTCATCGCCCCAGCCCAACCGCTCCATCATCGCCGAGATCCATTCGCCTCCGAACAGGCGCATCAGATCGTCTTCCAGCGCGACGTAGAACCTGGACGAGCCGGGGTCGCCCTGCCTGCCAGACCTTCCGCGCAGCTGGTTGTCGATGCGTCGACTCTCATGACGCTCCGTGCCTATAACGTGCAGACCGCCCAGGGTCGCCACGCCCTCGCCTAACACGATATCGGTACCTCGACCGGCCATGTTCGTCGCGATGGTAACCGCGCCGCGCTGGCCTGCGAGTTTGATGATCTCGGCTTCTCTCTCATGGTGCTTGGCGTTGAGCACCTGGTGATGCACGCCTCGTTTCGACAGCATGTCAGAGAGCAGCTCCGACTTCTCGATGGACACTGTACCCACTAACACCGGCTGACCTTTGGCGTGGCGCTCGACTATCTCGTTGACAACCGCATTGAACTTGCCTCTCTGCGTCTTGAACACCATGTCGGGCAGGTCTTCCCTGATCATGGGCTTGGCTGTGGGCACCTGTACGACCGACAGCCCATATATCTTGATGAACTCCGCCTCCTCAGTGGCGGCGGTGCCCGTCATTCCCGAAAGCTTCGAATACATCCTGAAGTAGTTCTGGAAGGTTATCGTGGCCAGCGTCTGGCTCTCATGCTGTACCTTCACGCCTTCCTTGGCCTCAATGGCCTGGTGCAGACCGTCGCTGTAGCGCCTTCCAAACATCAGCCTGCCCGTGAACTCATCGACGATGATCACCTCATCGTCTTTGACGATGTAGTCGCGGTCTCGCCTCATGAGAGCCTTGGCCTTGAGGGCGGCATTGATGTGGTGCGTGAGCTCCATGTTGGCCTCATCGTAGAGGTTGTCTACCCTGAGCCACCGCTCTACCTTCGCCACGCCGTCTTCCGTCATGGCCACCGTCCGGGCCTTCTCATCCACCGTGTAATCCTGCTCTTGCTGCATGTTTTCGGCCAGTCTGGCGAAGAGCGCGTATTTGTCGGTCGACTCGTCCGCCTGGCCCGAGATGATCAGTGGTGTCCTGGCCTCGTCTATGAGAATCGAGTCTACCTCGTCGACGATGGCGTAATGGTGACCTCTCTGGACCTGCATCTCCAGTGACGGCGCCATATTGTCGCGCAGGTAGTCGAAACCAAACTCATTGTTGGTGCCGTACGTGACATCACAAGCGTACGCAGCCCGCCTAGCAGGCGGCTCGAGGTCATGCACGATAACGCCCACGCTGAGGCCGAGCGACCTCAGCACCGGACCCATCCATTCGGAGTCCCTGCGGGCCAGGTAGTCGTTGACCGTGACGATGTGTACGCCCTTGCCGGTCAGCCCATTAAGGTAAGACGGCATCGTCGCCACCAGGGTCTTGCCCTCGCCCGTCTTCATCTCTGCGATCTTGCCCTGATGGAGGACGATCCCGCCCATGACCTGAACGTCGTACGGATAGAGACCGATGACCCTCTTGGCCGCTTCCCTCACGGTAGCGAAGGCCTCGGGAAGGATACTGTCGAGCGACTCTCCCTTCTCGATCCTCTCGCGGAGGACCGGCGTGCGCGCAGCTAGATCCACATCCGACGCACGCTCAGCCTCGGGAGCCAGCGCGTTGACGCGCTCAACGAAAGCCCTGAGGGCCCTCGTCTCCTTCTCGTTGTAATCGAACATGCGCTTGATGAACCCGAACAAAAGATCCACCTCGCTTGATGGTTACCATCTTTCAATTATAGCACATTGCCCCGGTGTTCCCGGACTGCCAGGGCCCTTACGCCTCCCGACACCAGGCAGTGCCCTCCCAGTGCCACGGGAATGGCGCTCTCGGCTGCCGCGTGCGTGAACTCGGCGGCTCCGGCATGTCCGACCCTCTCCCACAGGAAGAGGTCAGACGCAAACCGTTCCTCGGCATCCAGCGCCGCGCCCAGGTGAGCGAAGCATACCCGCGAGTCTATGAACGCAGCGTCGGAGCACCATGAGAGGTCGGCGAAGAACTGTCGAAATCCCACGCGCTCCGCCAGGCGTCCAATGAGGCTTCGGGCCCCGCCCGGCACGTCGCGCCCGAAGGCCCTCATGCCGCGTTCCTCCGAGAACGCGCGAATCCTGCACCTAGTAGTCGTGTTCAGATGTGAGACTGACACAGGCGACACCCGGCCGAACAACGCGATCTCAGCGAGGTCCACGCCTAGCATCGCCGACGCAGCTTCGAGGCGAGACCGCGCCCTGTCGATGGGCCCTTCAGCCACCAGCCGGGCAACGCCCTCCACCTGAGGCCTGAAAGCCTCGGCAGCGTGCGTGAACACCAGGAGGTCGGCAGGGGTATCGATATCGAAGCTGGCACCGACTGTGGGCTCAAGCCCCACGGCGCAAAGCCCTCTCTCTGCGGCAGCCCACATCGGCACTTGATTGTCGACGGCAGGAATGTCGTAGGCGGCAATCGCGCGGGCATCGGCACATCCGAACATGTCGGCTGAGTAGACGTTGTTGGCCACTATGGCGTCCTTTCCGGCCAACACCGCAGCGGCGAACGCCCGAAGCTCAGCGTCGTCCATCAGCGCCCCCGAGCCTCCGCTCATGTACAGAAACGAGTCGAGCCCCAGCTCGTCGACGACCTGGTTGAGCCTGTGCCCGAAATGGAACTCGCCCGCGGCCGCCGATTCTTCGGCGACGGCCACCCTGACTCCCGCCTCAGTGCGTGCGCGGCTGGCCAAGTCGGGCCTATCGGTGACGGCCACAACCTCATCGAAGCAGCCGGTGACGGCGAGCCGCCCCATCAAGTCAACACACAGCTCCTCGCGAGCACGGGCCACCCATGCCTCGATCTGCCCGTCTACCTTGCCGCCTTCAAACACTAACGCTCCGAACTTCACTCAGTTCCCACCTCCGGCGCGCCACTGGCCTCGCGCCGCCGGCCTTGCGTCGCGCATCCCACCTTGCACGTCTCGCGCCACACGCCACGCCGCCTGACCGATCCGGCTGCAAACAATGGCGGGGACCGGGAGCACCGCTCCCGAACCCCGCCCTGAGATCACTCCAGGCGCCCTCAGAACTCAGGCTCTATCAGGCCGTAGTTGCCGTCCTTTCTGCGGTACACGACGTTGACTTCCTCACTGGTATCGTTTGTGAAGACAAAGAAATCGTGGCCCAACAGCTCCATCTGCATGATCGCTTCCTCAACTGACATTGGCTTCACCGCGAAGCGCTTGGTTTTCACTACTCGTGGCTCAGGTGCCTCCTGAACAGCATCGCCACCTGCAACCACTGCCGACTCGACGATCTTGTTGCCTTCCTGCCGCAGCCTACGATTGATCCGCGTCTTGTACTTCTTGACCTGCCTGTCGATGTTGTCGATGGCGCCGTCAATCGAGGCGTACATGTCATTGGTATGTTCCTCGCCCCTGAGCAGCAATCCATCCACCGCAACGGTGATGTCGACGCTGTGGATGCCGCGCTCGACGGCCATTGTGACCTGCCCGGTCATGAAGCCCCGCTCAAAGTACTTCTGCAGCTTGGAGACTTTCTTCTCAGCGTATGACCTCAGTGCATCTGTGATCGCAATGTTGCGGCCGATTACCGTGATCTCCACTCGCACCAACCCCTTCCGGACTTGTCATGTGCGCCGTTGTCGGCTGATATGTACTTCAACTCCGAGCAGCCGAACTCCTGCGCATCTAGGGAAACGAACGCATACAGATTACGCAGCTCGCCTTCGCGTTCTGCTCACCAGCTTGGTCAGTTCGCCGACGGCCAGTATCGCGATGGCCAACGTCATTGCCTCTCCGAACTCCCGGCCAGTGATGGGTACCGCGTGAAACAGCTTGCTCAGATATGGGACGTACGTTATCACTGCCTGCAGCCCTCCCGACACCAGTATGGCACCTATAAGGGTCGCATTGGACAGGGGGCCCACCCTCACTAAGGATTCCAGTTCTGACCGACTGTTAAGCGCGTGGAACAGCTGGGCGAAACTCATCGTGAGAAGACACATCGTTCGTGCATGCTCCAGCCTTGCCTCACTGAAGTCGAGGGGCCCGGGCCATCCCAGTCCCATTGCGAACGACCACAGCCCCAGACCGCCGATGGCCAGGCCGTAGATCAGCAGTCTCACCATGCCGGCGCGTGACACCATCGCCTCACTGCGCCCGCGCGGCGTGCGCTTCATAATGTCGGCAGCAGCCGGATCGACTCCGAGGGCCAGGGCAGGCAGTCCATCGGTGATCAAGTTCAGCCACAGTATCTGTATGGCAAGAAGCGGCCGCGGCAGGCCCAGAAGTATCGCGGCAAAGATCACGAGGATCTCGCCGAGGTTGCACGATGTGAGGAACAGCACGGTCTTCTTAATGTTGTCGAACACAACGCGCCCCTCGCGCACAGCTGCGACAATAGTCGCGAAGTTGTCATCGGCCAGGATCATGTGCGCAGCGCTCTTCGCGACGTCAGTGCCTGTTCGTCCCATGGCCGCGCCGATGTCTGCAGCCTTCAGGGCAGGCGCGTCGTTCACCCCATCACCCGTCATGGCGACAACACGGCCCTTGCGGCGCCACGTATCGACGATTCGCACCTTGTGCTCTGGCGCGACTCGCGCGTACACTCGAATCGACTCAACTCGCCTGTCGAGTTCTTCATCCGACATCTTCGCGAGCTCCGAGCCCAACACCGCCTCTGCTCCCTCGACCATGATCCCGACATCGCGCGCAATGGCCACGGCCGTATTCCTATGATCTCCAGTGATCATCACAGGGGTGATCCCGGCGTCTCGGCACTCGGCCACAGCGGCTGCCGCTTCCGGGCGAGGCGGGTCTTGCATCCCTATGAGCCCGAGGAAGACCATGCCTCTCTCCACGCTCTCCACAGTCACAGCCGCAGGCAGCTCCGCGAGCTCTCTCTGGGCCACTCCGAGCACCCTGAGGGCGCCCTCTGCCAGCCGGGCATTGGTCTGCTCGATCCTTGCCCGAAGTTCTTCGGTGAGCGGCATCACCTGGCCGCCGGCAAGCACGTGCGTGCACACATTCAGTATCTCGTCGGGCGCCCCCTTCGAGCAGCACAGATACGACTCGGGCAGACGGTGCAGCGTAGTCATGCGCTTGCGCTCCGACTCAAATGGTATCTCAGCAACCCTCGGCGCCCACTGCTCCAGTTTCGACTTGCCGATGTCAGCTTTGAGACCAGCCACCACTATCGAACCCTCTGTAGGATCACCGATGACGTCGAGGCGATCCGCCCCTTCAGAGACCGGCTTCACCCTGGCATCGCAGCACAGCACCGCGCATGTGAGCAGGCGCTCGACGCCCGGGGGAACCTTCGTACCCTCCTCCTCAGGCACGAGCTCGCCCCTGGACGAGTAACCCTCACCTGTCACCTTCACACTGGCATCCAGAGTGAACAACGCACGCACGGTCATCTGGTTCGTGGTAAGGGTACCTGTCTTATCGGAGCAGATCACATCGGCACTGCCGAGGGTTTCAACTGCAGGCAGGCTCCGTATGATAGCGTTGCGGGCAGCCATCCTCTGCACCCCGATGGACAGCACGATAGTCACCACCGTGGGCAGTCCCTCGGGAATGGCCGCAACTGCCAGGCTCACCGAGGTAAGGAACATGTCGAACGCTGCCTCGCCCCTGAGCATGCCGGCTGCAAACACCACAGCCACCATCGCCAGTGCAGCTATGCCCAGTGTTCTCCCGAGGGCAGCTAGGCGTGCCTGCAGCGGCGTCTGCTCGTCAGGAGTCTGGTCGAGAAGCGACGCGATCTTGCCCATCTCAGTATGCATCCCGGTGCCGACCACCACCGCCATACCCCTGCCGTAGGTTACGGTGCTACCCATGTACACGCAGTTGATCCTATCGCCCAGAGGTGCCTCGCCGCCTAGAATGACGTCGGCGTTCTTGTCGACGGCCACTGACTCACCGGTGAGCGAAGACTCGTCCACCTTGAGCAGTGCCGATTCCAGAAGTCGACCGTCGGCGGCGATGGTGTCGCCTGCGTCAAGCAGCAGGATGTCACCCGGCACTATATGCGAGGACTCCACGACAGCGGGCTGCCCGTCTCGCAGCACCCTCGCTGTAGGCGCCGCCATCTTCTTCAACGCCTCTAACGCGTTCTCTGCCCGCCTTTTCTGCGCAACGCCTATCACGGCATTGAGTATGATTATGGCCCCGATGACTGCGGCGTCTGCAGTCTCGCCCATCAGAGCCGATACAGCGGCCGAGATCAGTAGCAGGATGACAAGGAAGTCGCGAAACTCCTCAAAAAACTGCTGAAGGAGAGTGGGGCGCGGAGCCTGGGCCAGCGCGTTGGGACCGTATGTGCTGAGCCTGCGGGCCGCCTCGTCTGAAGAAAGGCCACGACTTCGGCTGACACCCAGCTCGGCAAGGATCTGCCCCTGCTCCATGGCGTGCCAGTATCTGAGATCCGTTTGAGACAAGTAAGACCCTCCGATATTGCACAGAATCGACCCACGGGTTCTGCGTTCTGGCGCGGCTTACAGGAGAGACAGCAGATACACCAGTGGACCTGATGCGAGCACCGCTGCTACTGCCGGTGCCAGTAGCCTGATGAGCCTGCCAACATCAGCAGTGAAGTAATCAACGGTCAACACCATGCAGAGGTGTGTCGGAGTCGTCATCAGTCCTGCTACGGCCGATACATATGCCACAGCAGCCAGGGCTGAGCTGCCTCCGGACGTGAGGAACACTCCCGCGAGCATCGGGAACGAGATGCCTACTGCGGCCGTCGTTAGCCCGGTCACCGCCGCCACCGTAAAGGGCAGAGCCATCGCCATGACCAGCGGCGGAGCTCCAACTGTTGCCAGGTAGTCGGTTATGCTGGCGACTGCTCCTGACTGAATCAGCATCTCCTTGAAGGCAAGTATCCCCACCAACATTAACGCAGGACGGCTCAGAAAAGATTCCCTTGCCAGCTCGAATAGGCGAGCCCAACCTGGCCATCTGAAAAGGAGCATCGCCCCTATCACGACGCCCAGCGCGACGCCGATATGCCACTCTGCCACGACGACAAGTAGAACGGTGGCGATGATCGGGGCCATATTGATCACGACTCCGCGGAGCGCCGCGCGTCGTTGAGCCGCAGAGGGCATGGGCGAGACCGGGCCGGGTTCTGACACTGGATAGGGCTGAGGCTGAGCGCCCTGGATCGGTCGTCTGCGCCCGCCGAAGATCATCAGCGCACCTACTGCGGCGTGTACCGCAGCGGCAGGCGTAGTCAGCATCATCAACGTTCTGATGGGAGTAGCCGACAGCTGAGAGGCGAGGATGAACGCCGGATAGACTGGGATGAAGTACTCAATGACATGCCTGTACCAGTAGTTCGCAGCCGCCTTCTGTTCAGGGCTCAGTCCCATCCCCTTCGATGCCTCCTCCACCATGGAGCAGGACATCACTGCTCCGCCAGCCGAAGGCAGAAGCCCTATAAAGGCGGGAAGCACCGCGACTACGGCTCTCGCATCGCGCACTAGCACAGTCAAGGAGTTTACCACACGCGCCATCATCCCGGCATCGATCATAAGCGCCTTGAGCACGCCTACCATGCCTACTACTAGGATACTCGTCAGGTTCGTGGGCACGAACGGGCTGCGTAGCATGGTCTCTATGGCTTTGAGCGGGGGGACGGCGAACAACACCGCACAGGCCACTGCGGCCCCGATCATGACAAGCCCGAAATCTATCCGCCTGCGCGAAAACCAGACCAGCGCGGCCAGAATCGCGACTACCTTGACTAACGCCAGCAAGCTAACACTTCCTCAGCATTCCGCAGAACCGCAATTGTATCTTGTAATTATATCCCCTCACAGAGCTGTGCTGCAATCGCGCACAAGGGCTCTATGTTACGCCAGTGGTACTGTCCTCTCGCAACACGATTGCGGTCGGTAGCTTCCTCGATCCAGGGGCCGCCGCCGGCGCAGTCTGCCTCATCGCCATCCTCGACGATTGCGACCGCCGCAGCTAGAGCGATGGGGCGTCGAGATGCCGTACGGAGCACGTCGCCCTTTCTGAGCCTGCTGTGCTCCGCCATGGACCTTGCCATCAGCGGCGCCTGCCCGACATGACGGCTTTTCGGGCGCTCACGTTGCGGCGTGAACACTTTTCACCTCTTCGTGCCCTGGAGTGCACGAATACCGGTGACGCGCCAACACCCGCCCCGAGGGCGCCGCCGCGCTTCATGCGGCAGTTGTCAACAACACTTAGGGTTGTCGCAGCTAGGGCCTTGAATGGTGGCTATGCCCCGCGGGGCATAGCTTCCTTCTGCTCTCCCGCTCCCTCCGGCCACAGGNNAGGGTCATCGTCGGTTCGGCACCGACTAGGCGCCCTGAGATGGCGGGATTTCGGGCGCTCACGTCACGACGTGAACACTTTTCACCGCTTCGTGCCCTGGAGTGCACGGAAACCGGTAGTGACTCATCAACACCAACCCCGACGACCGCATCATAGTCGCGCCCGATCCTGGCCCCGGCTGCGATGGTCACGGTTACCGCAGCTAGGGCCTTGAATGGTGGCCATGCCCCGCGGGGCATAGCCTTCCTGCGTACTGCGATGACATTCGGCCACCAGTTCCAGTAACATTCGGCCGCCCATTACGATAATTCGCGGCCACCTGTTCCGATATCATGCGGACACCCTACCGATAATTCGCGGACGGGATCACGACAACATCCAGCCACCCGTCGCTGGAAATTGCGAAGCGGCGTTGGGCAGTCACCGACATACAGGTTTGCTGATCGAGTGCCGAGAATCCCCGAGACATATCTGTTACGGGGAGGACGGTAACCTGTGAGGAGAGTGCCCATGCGTAAGATCAAAGAGATACTCCGACTCCATTTCGAATCAGGCATGTCTGTCAGGCAAATCGCCAAGAGCTGCTCGGTATCCAGATCGGCGGTATCAAACACCATAGCCAGAGCGACAGCAGCCGGTGTGTCGTGGCCGGTGCCGGCCGAGGTTGGGGACGCCGAGCTTGAGAGCCAACTGTATCCTCAGCCCCTCGGCAGAAAGGCCAAGCCCGATTCAGTCAAGCTGGACATGCAGTACGTCAAGCGTGAGCTGACCCACAAGGGCGTCACGCTGCAGCTTCTGTGGACCGAATACATAGCCAATAACCCTGGCGGTTACCAGTACAGCCGATATTGCGAGCTGTACCGAGAGTGGCAACAGAAGACGGCTGACCCGTCACTGCACATCGACCATAAGGCCGGTGAGGAGATGATGGTGGACTGGGCCGGCCAGACGATGCAGATAGTCGACAGAGAGACGGGGGAGCTGCTCGACGTCTACATATTCGTTGCTACTCTGCCGGCCAGCAACTATCTGTACGTAGAACCTTTCCTTTCAATGAGCCTCGAGAGCTGGATCGCAGGCCACGTGCATGCTATCGAGTTCTTCGGTGGCGTCTCCCAGATCATAGTGCCTGACAATACGAAGACCGTCACCCCGAAGTACTGCTACTATGAGCCCGAGTTGAACCCCACCTATGCCGACATGGCCAGTTACTACAACACTGCGATAGTGCCCGCACGGGTAGCCCGCCCTAAGGACAAAGCCAAGGTGGAATGCCATGTGCTCATAACATCCCGGTCGATACTGGCGCCGTTAAGGAACAGGCGCTTCTTCAGCCTGGCCGATATGAGGGAAGCTATCTTCGAGCTGCTGGACGCTGTGAACGCCAAGCCCTTTCAGAAGCTACCCGGATCCCGCCTGTCCACATTCCTGGAGATCGAGAAACACACGCTCAAGCCACTGCCCGAGAAGCCATACGAGCTGGCCTATTTCTCCAAGTCAAAGGTGAACCTTGACTGCCACTTCGAGTTGAAGAAGAGCTGGTACAGCGCCCCATGCCAGCTGATAGGCACCACTCTTACCATCAGATACACTGCAACAACGGTGGAGGCCCTTCATAACGGGAAACGGGTTGCCATCCATCCCCGGACCATGAAACGCGGGAAGCATGTAACGTTGGATGAGCATCTCCCCAGGTCACATCGGGAATACGCCCAGTGGGGTCCTGAACGCATGATTACTTGGGCCGGCAAGATCGGCCCGAACACAGCGGCGCTGGCTCAGAAGATACTGGAGTCCAAGCCCCATCCGATGCTGGCTTACCGCTCGTGCCTCGGTCTGCTCAGGCTTTCTAGATCCTACCCTCCGACAAGGGTAGATGCGGCCTGCGCACGTGCACTGAAGGCTGCAGCGTTCAACTACAAGAGCGTCAAGGCCATTCTCGAAAAGGGGCTGGACAGAGTTGCTTTCGACGAACCGGCGAACAATTCCCCCGTGGTTCATGAGAACCTCCGCGGTGCTGCCTATTACTCCAACTAGGAGTTGACGAAGATGCTTACACAACAAACGATTGACAGCCTACGGGCGCTGCGACTCCCGGCAATGGCCCAGGCCTATGCCGAGCAAATGGCCGATCCGAATGCGGCGGATCTATCCTTCGACGATAGGTTGGGCATGATCGTCGACCGAGAGATCATGACGCGGGAGAACAAACGCCTCGTTCGCCTCATTCGAGAAGCTAAGTTGCGGCTCAACGCCTGCGTTGAGGACATCGACTACACCCACGCACGGGGCCTCGACCGTTCAGTTATCGCTGGACTGCGGAGCTGCCGTTGGGTCGAGGAACGGCTCAATGCCGTCATCACCGGGCCGACGGGAGTGGGAAAGTCCTTCATCGCCTGCGCTCTGGGTAATCTCGCATGCCGAAGCGGATACTCCACCCGTTACTACAGGCTGAGCCGATTGCTCAGCGAAATGAACATGGCGAAGGCCGATGGCACGTACGTTAGAGCGCTTCAGCGACTCTCGAAGATCCAGGTCCTCATCATTGACGACTTCGGCCTGGCCGACATAACCATTCAGGACAGCCGGGACCTACTTGAGATACTCGATGACCGGGTGGCTACGCGATCTACCATCATAACGAGCCAGCTACCTCTTGAGCACTGGCATGAGACCCTTGCCGACCCGACAGTCGCTGACGCAATCCTAGATCGCATAATCCACACTGCACACCGGATCAAGCTTGCGGGAGAGTCCATGAGAAAGGCTCTTGCCAACGCTCCGCGTGAGGAGCTGAGCAATGCGTGATGTGACTAACCCGCGGCCCAGGTCTCCCCCGGAGCCCGCCCCCGGCGGAACCCTTTACGTCCCATTCTTGGGAGTGCTACATTGGAAGTGTCCTTCGTCGCTTCGCTCCGATACCCGGATGCAGAGCATCGGTAAGGGTGACTCGAGCGCGTCAGGCTCCCGGCCGGATGATTTCGGAACGGGTGGCCGCATGCTGTCGGAATCGCCGGCCGAATGCGTCGGAATACGCAAGCGACCATCTGCTCTCCTCTCGAGCAAACAGGTCGAAGTGAGGTTCCAGGGCCTTGTAGACCTCGTATACGGGGTAGGGGGTAGCCTTGATGAACATAGGCAATGCACCTCCACCCCATCGTTATACCTGCTAAATGGCCATTTGTCCACAGGTAACAGAGTAGTACTAGGTGCTACACGAAGGAGATCTACGAGCAGAAGTGCGCCGATGTGTTCCCACACATACATGATTCGTACTGCGGAGCTGGGCAGAGCACATACGGGCAGGCTGAGTAGATGACCGATTGGTAACGACGCGCTTAGTAGGGCTCGGCATCGAACACGCCAAGGAATAAGGCCATTGACGGCTGTGAGCCGATGCCGATAGGCGGCCTGCACGGACCTCCATTGCGGTACGCTCGGGTTATCCACAGTTCGTGCAGTGGCGAGGCCTCAAGTAAAGAAAAGGGGTGACGGGCAGTGCGTGTGATCAAGCTATCGAGAAATGTGTTCGGGTTCGATACTGTGGAAGGGTGCATTGCGTATTTTCGGCATGTCCTTCCGTGGTGCAAGTACCGATTTCGAGTGGAAGGTGATGGAGGTCATATCTCGGCAGACAGCCTTGCAGACGGCGAGATACTGGTGTTCTCGTATGGTGGGATCATCGTGGCCATCGCAAGGGCCCAGGAGGTTGAGACCAGAGATGGTAGGGTTACTGCCATACGCCTCGAGAACGACACGCTTCGTGTGTTCAGCAAACGGGTTAGCCTGAAGGATCTCGAGAGCACTCTCAAGAGTGGTGGATACGCCAAGGTTATTCATGGGTCGCGAGGATGGAATATCATTGACGGGACCTATGAGGAAATGGCCATCAGGTTCTTGATAGAGAAGGAATGGGAAGACTTCATCCCGGGTCGCCCATAGTGGCGAAACGGCCTACCCCTTGCCTATTGCACGAAGGGCAGGGACGCTGAAGAGGCGAAAGTGAAGGTTCGCTATCTGGGCGAATGGGTTACAGCTATGAACGCACACGGCGGTTTCGGAATTTGGCATGCAGCTACTACTCATTACTGGGCGGAGACCAGGGATATCCTCATGCTTCTCAGTGGTGATGCAGCGAGTCAGGAATCGGGCCAGAAGGAAGGTGTCGGGCATCAGCTTACCAAATCGACTTACATGGCAAGCTCTTCGTGAGGCTGTTCGGGTTCAGGTGCAGGACTGCGGGAGGCACCATCAGCCTCAGGGAGCACCTCCAGAGCCGCTGGCTGGACCGCAGTAAGCTTCTTGAGCGCGACCTGGCACCAGCAGACGTGCCGATTGCAGAGGCACTGGGTTCGGCAAGGTGATAGTGAAGGTTTCACGGGTTTGGCGCTTGTTGTCAGAGACGCTTCCTCGTTTCGAGTCGCCAGAGATCTGAGAGTATCTGGATTGCTGGTGTGAGAACGTGCGAAGGCGATACTTCGTGGTGGTTGAACACAGGAAGATCAACATCGTAGCCCTCCAAGTGGCGCAAGCCCGAGCTTGACTTTCGGCCGTGACCAACAGAATTAACGCTCATTGCTCACAGAATCACAATCATCGGGGGAATACACATGTCTGGCAGACTCTTGCGCCTTTTCCTTGTCGATGGCACGCCTGACGGGCTCAGAACCATCGAGGTATCCAATATGACACTGCTGGGGACCATCATCCCGCGGCCCCAGTTAGCCCGATATCTGGACCGAGATGGATCTAACCGTCCAGGCGTCTACTTGCTTCTTGGCCCAGATATCGAGGATCCGGAGCAGGTCGCTCTCTACGTCGGGGAGGGAGACCCTGTCGGGCCGAGGCTGAGCCAGCACTCTCATCGCAAGGACTTCTGGACGGAGGCAATCGCGTATACCTCCAAGGATGGCTACCTCACAAAGACTCAGATTCAGTACCTTGAGGCTGCGCTCTACCAATTGGCCAGGGAAGCA
>DBQN01000054.1:0-2031 GCA_002305255.1 Firmicutes bacterium UBA1393
CTGAAGCCCGAGGAGTGCGCGCTTCTCCTCGGGCACGGCATCGGTCTCACTGATATAGTCAAAGGCCAGGCCGGGATGGACCGTGATGTCACGTTCCGCGGCGCCGGAGTCGCTGAGTTTCGGTCTAGAATACTCAGATACAGGCCCGGGATCGTGTGTTTCAATGGTAAGCGCGCCGCCCGGGAGTTCTTGGGCCGCGAGACCATCGAGTTCGGGCTACAGCCGGAGCGCGTCGGCGACACGAGGCTCTCCGTGGCCCCGTCGACGAGCGGCGCCGCTAGCCGCTGGTGGAGTATCGAGCCATGGCGCGAACTGGCCCGGCTGGTCAAGGGCGGTCACTGATCCACATGCGACAGTGGCGCCCTGAGCGCGTTCGCGATCACCACCAGTGTAGTCGAGAGGCCTATCATGATGATCCCCAGGGCTGCTACCTGGCCCCAGAGGCCGTCGTTGGCCAGTTTCATGATCTCCACTGTGAGCACCTCGGTGCCCGGGCGCGAGAGCACCACTGACACACTCAGCTCGCGGATGAACATGCACGCCATCAGTATCCACGCCGACACTACACCGGGGGCGAGGAGGGGCACGACGATGTCTTTCAGCGCCCGCAGGAAACTCGCCCCGAACACGCGGGCCGACTCCTCGAGCTCCTCATCTATCTGCATGAAAGCGCTCCTCAGCGGGCGCACACCATACGGCAAGTAAGTGCCTACATATGCAACGAGCAGTCCCCAGATGGTGGCGTAGAGGGGCGTCCTCACAAGGAACCACATGAACCCCACGCCGATGATCATGCCGGGGAACGAGAACGATAGGAACGAGAGGGACTCGATGATCGCGCTGCCGCGGCTCTTCACTTTGACGATGACGTAGGCGATGAACACCGACAGCGTGATGCCGCAGGTAGCCCCGATGACGGCGAGGAAGGTGGAGTTCTTGAGAGCCCTGATCATCACGGAGTTCCCGAGCACGGTGCGCCAGTTGCGGAGGCTCATCATGCTGAAGGCGCGGGCGCTGGGCACCATGGAGTAGGGCAGGAACGACATGTACACCAGGGTGATCAGGGGGATCACCACCAGGAAGCAGAAGAGCGCGAGGCACAGCACGAACGCGGGTCGGCGGGCGCGGCCCAGGGCGACAATGGCGGGGCGATAGCCTTTGCCCGTGACTGTGACGTACTGCGAGCTCTCGGCGATGAGGTATCGATACAGATACACCAGGACGATGGATGCCGCCAGCACGATGAGGCCGATGGCCGCGGCCTTGCCGTAGTCAGGCGCCCAGCCCACGGAGATGATGCGGTATACGTGAGTGGTCAGAACGTGCACACGACCGGGCATGCCCACCATAGACGGCACAGCAAACGCCGCCAGGCTCCTGATTATGGCCAGCGTGAACGTGGCCAGGAAGGCTGGCTTAAGTATGGGCAGGGTGATCCGGCGCAGGGTGTAGAGGTTCGACGCCCCGCTTACGCGCGAGGCCTCCTCAAGAACAGTTGCGAACGAATACATGGCAGGTGATATCACAAGGTAGGTGACGGGCAGGTCTAGCATTCCCTCGAGGAAGATCATGCCCCCCAGCGAGTATATGTTTAGCGGGCCGCGCGAGAACCCGAACACGTTCCTGAGGAACACGTTGATCATGCCGTTTGTGGGGTTGAGCAGGGTTATCCAGGCGGCCGCGAACAGCACGTGGGGGATCATCATGGGGATGATAGGTAGCACTCGGAACAGGCCCTTGAAAGGAATATCGGTGCGCACGCTGAGATAGGCGAGGAGCCCACCCAGAATCGTCGAGAAGCACGCGGTGCCGAGGGTGAAGATGGCCGTGTTCAACAAGGTCTTGCCGAGTGCGGGGTCGGAGTAGGCCGCAACATACTTGGCCGTGGTGAACTCGCCGATGGCCCCGATCCCCTTCGAAAGGCTGCCCACGATGAGCATGATAACGGGGCCGATGGTCAGCGCGGCCACAATGACGATAAGAAGCGCGACAAGCGGGGAGCGGCGGCCGGGCCGGGCGGAACCGGGCCGG
>DBQN01000054.1:2184-3221 GCA_002305255.1 Firmicutes bacterium UBA1393
GAGGATGCCGGCACCACCTCGAACGATTCCGGGCGAGTGTATATCATCACCTTTGTTCCGGCGGCGAGGCCCAACGGAGCACTGCACACGATATCACCAAGCCCGCAGGTTACCGTGGCATGGCCCTCGTCTCGATAATCTTTCACCGTCGCATCCAGGAAGTTCGCCCTGCCGATGAAGTCGACCACGAACGGGTTGTTGGAGCGCAGGTAGATGTCTTGCGGTGTACCTCGCTCAACTACTGAACCGCCACGCATGATAGCGATGTCATCTGATATGGTAAGGGCCTCTACCTGGTCATGAGTGACGTAGATCGCCGAGATGGCGAGTTGAGTGAGGAATCCCCGGAGTTCCTGGCGCGTGCTCTCGCGGAGTTTCGCGTCGAGGTTGCTTAGGGGCTCGTCGAACAGGATCACCTTGGGCTCGGCCACGAGGGCGCGGGCCAGGGCGACTCGCTGTTGCTGCCCGCCGCTGAGCTTGGTGGCTGGCCGATTCTCGTAGCCGCCCAGCTGCACGAGGTCGAGGATCTTCCTAACGCGTTCCCGGATCTCGGGCTTGGGCGTCTTGCGGATCTCAAGTGGATACGCCACGTTTCCGTATACAGTCATATGAGGCCAGATCGCATAAGACTGAAATACCATGCCGATGCCCCTGCGCTCGGGTGGCAGGGATATGCCCTTTTCCGCTGACCAGACCACCTCGTCACCGATGATGATCTCGCCCGCGTCAGGAGTCTCGAGCCCGGCTATGCACCTGAGAAGGGTTGTCTTGCCACATCCCGAAGGCCCCAGAAGGGTCAGAATCCTGTTCTGGGGAGTGCTAAGAGTCACGTCGTTGAGAGCTGTCACTGTCTCGTTCCGCGACCGGAACGTCTTGACCAGGTTCTTGACTGACACCATTCCCTGCATGACAAGTAATAGCCCCTTTCTGCAGCAGATCTTCCGCTAACTCTTCCTTCTGGGAGCCAATTTCTCCGCTGCGGCGCGTATTCCTGTCGGGTGGATGGCCGCACCGGTCACAATGGCTGCAAGTGGCAC
>DBQN01000054.1:3358-5187 GCA_002305255.1 Firmicutes bacterium UBA1393
GCGGCAGGCAATGAGCAACAACTGCTCAACGACGCCAAGAAAGAGGGCAAGGCCGTATTCTACGCCAACATCACCGGGGTAGAGCCGGTTCTGGAAGCCTTCGAGGCCAAGTACGGCATACCGGCCGAGTATACCCGTGTGTCCACCGCAGTGTATGTACCCACCGTGCTGACGGAGTTCCAGGCCGGCCGACTCGGCGCCGACGTGCTCCAGGGGCCCCTTCCCATCCTGCAGATGCTGAAGGACGCAGGCGTCCTGGCCAAGTACGTATCGCCCGAGAGTGCCAAGTATCCCGCATGGTCCAAGGATCCCGACGGCGTGATCCAGCAGTTTGGCATCGAGTATGTGGCCATCATCTACAACAAAGAGCTGGTGAAGGCGCAAGACGTGCCCACGTCCTACCGCGACCTCGCCGACCCGAAGTGGCGCGACAAGATCGTGATGCCCGATCCCATAACCCACGCCACGACCATCTCATGGCTAGTCGGCCTCAAAGAACACGTATTTTCCTCGGAGACTGAGTGGATGGAATTCCTGAAGGGCCTGGCAAAGAACCGTCCGATGTTCGTCGCCTCCTTCGGCCCCACCCCCGGCCCCATAGAGACTGGGGAGAAAGTAATCGGAATATCCATGCCCAAGTACATAGTGACAAAGGCCCCCGCCCCCCTCGACTGGGCCAGGCTGAATGGCGAACCCATCATGGGCTCGGCCCGCGGAATCGCAATCGCCAAGAACGCGAAGCGGCCCAACGCCGCCAAGCTCTTCATCGACTACTGGCTCTCGGAAGCCTCGTCGCGGATCCTCGCCGAGGACGTGGGCGAGTGGGTACTGTATGAGGGCGTCTACCCGCCAATCAAGGACATTGAGAAAGCCAACGTGATACCCATCCGCGAGCTGTCAGATGAAGAAATCCAGAAGTGGTCAGAGGTGTTCAAGACCATCTTCTAGGTGCTCGCGACCATTCACATGCACAGGCTGTCTCCCGGATCAGCTGGGAGACGGCCTGTTCCGCCAATCTGGTCGGCCAGCAAGTCACTTAGAACTGTGAGATCGAGACCGAGTAGATGAATGGAGGTGGCAACCACGGGTGATTGTAACGGAAGCCTCGGCGACCTCCTCGCGATCCTGGATGAGCGAGGCTTCATCGTTCAGGAAGGCCAGCTGAGTTACGTCGACATCCTGTAGCTGTGCAGTGAGGGCTTAGTCGACTCGTGCATGGGAAATCACGCCGGCGCCCCTTACGCGTCATGCATTCTGCCTCCGGCCCCCGGCCAGGACCCGTGCGAAGGGCAGCCGCCGCCCGTGGGCTACGTGCCGGATGACCCCCACAACTGCCAGGCTAACATATGTTTCGCGATACCGGGGCTTGCCTACAAACTGCGCCCCGACGAAGCCGTGCTCNNTGCTCGTTACTTCAGTTTCCGGAGCTACGTCATCTTCGTCGAGAACAAGCCTTACAAAGACTACAGCCAGGAGTTCACCGTCGGCGACGAGACCACCGGCGTCTATCACCGGGTATTCGCCAGCCTGGGCGACTCGCTGCACAACCTCGACATTCACACGGAGAACACACCTGGCGGAGCAGNNCTTCAGCAGTTCCGCCGTGATCGTCTGCACTGCCGATAGGGGCATGAACCAACAGGTCCGGGACGCCCTCGGTGCGGCCGGCTTCAGCACGGATATCATGAACGACGACAACATCTCGGCAGGACTCGTGAACCTCGGCCTCGAAAAGGGCAAGGACCACCTCAATGTGATGCTGAGGGTGATCTTCTGGGAAGACCCTCAGGCCGGAGCCGAGTACATCAACAACCTCAGCAACTACGTCA
>DBQN01000054.1:5197-6175 GCA_002305255.1 Firmicutes bacterium UBA1393
GTGCCGACCCTCAAGCCCAAGGAGACAGACTTCACTGAGTTCAACGTCGTCCCGAATGCCATAGGGAACCTCGATCACCTGCGGGCTGAGATAATCGAGCGACACGGAGGCCCAGACTACGACCACGTGGACCTGGCCATGACCAACTGGTTGGAGGGCTACGGGGCCATAGCCCTTGACTCTGACCTCCTAGCCGACAATAGGGACGCCCTCTATCTCCGTACCGAGGATTTCCAGCTAACCACTGACGACGACTTCGTGATCACATACGGCGTCAACCACGTGACCACCGGAAAGGCGATCTTCTGCAACGCCAGCTTCTACGGCTCCAAGCTTATGAACGGAGTCGTCGCCGCCCACATCTCGGAGTACCACCAGGACTCTGCCGCCAAGTACTTCCCCGAGGGGTACGAGGACGCCAGATACTTCTACGTGTGGAAGATGGCGAGGAAGGTTGATGGAGGCTGCCCGGCGGTTCGTATACCGTACAGCACCGGAAACCCCTCCGGAAGTGCGTTCGGAGTAGACAACAACACCGATGCGCTCGTGTGGTTCAGATCCTATGTAGACCCGGCTACCCACGTCAGCCCGGCGCTCTTCAGCATCATCTGGGATCGGGCCATCCTGTTCAAGAAGAAGACCAAGTGCGGCTGCAATAACAGTAGCGGACGGTGAGGATATGGACGCGAAGGACTTAGAGAAGATCAACAAGATCATCGCCGACAGGCGCGAGGCACATCGCTACCTCACGGACCACTCGCCGGTGTACAGAGCCTTCGTCGAGATGGAGCAGAAGACATTCTCCGACGGCGAACTGCAAAGGCGCTACAAAGAGCTCATCGCCATCGGCATCTCGATAGTGATCAACTGCGAATCGTGCCTCGAATGGCACATCCGCGAGGCCCTGCGCGCCGGAGCGACGGAGCAGCAAGTCCTCGAAGCCATCGAAGTCGGCATCGAAATGGGCGGAGGGCCGGC
>DBQN01000054.1:6201-8745 GCA_002305255.1 Firmicutes bacterium UBA1393
GACCTCAGTATCGGTTGAGGAGCAAGAGGTCGAGACAGGGATCATCAGCTTGACGCCTATCCCTTGCCGATGTCATACAGCCTCCGAATAGACCGCATGACGTCGGGCCATGGCAAGTCTGCCGCGTAAGCGAACTTCCTCTGATAGGACGACCAAAGGGCCTGCATAGACTGATCGGTCTCTATCTCGTCAAGGGTGGCTTCAGCTTCGGCCATCGCCTCTTCGGAACCGCGCATCCTCGTTGTTGCCATAAGTGCAGCACGGAAATCCGCGAGGTTCAGGCTATCACCGTGGAGCTGCATCAGAATGTGTATGTCGTAGAAGTCGCGCATCCGTGTGTTGGTGGTGGCGCGAACTATGACCGTCTCCAGCTTCTCGGCTAGAATGGTCTCCAGATTGTAGGCCCAGAGCTCTATGTTACGTTCTTCAAACATCAGTCTGAAACGGTAACGCACTGCGCGTGGCGTGATGGCATCGCCTGTGGATATGTCAATTACCATCGGCACCTGCACCCCGTCAAACAGCGCGTCCATGCGCACGCGGACACCAGGATACTCGGCCGCGTCCATGATCGCCGAGACCTGCTTGACGCGGAATTGTGTGCCGTCATCGACTTGAACGGAAAGTATCTCGTCTATCATACCGCCAACAGCGTCGGGATCTACCTGTATGCCGCTTACGGTAGCGTCCAAGTCCATTGTGGAGCGAGCATCTACGCCAACCATCGCCGCCACAAGCATGCCACCCTTGAGGATGAAGGCATCCTTATAGGCCGAGAGCGAGACTCGTTCCAGGAAGCGCTCCATCATGTAGTTGCGCAAGATGACTTGCGCATCAGCCGTCTTTGCCCGTGAGAGATTTCGTACAAGATCCTTCAGTTGCTGTGATGACCTGATCATTATAGCAGCACCCTCAAGTAGCGGTTTAGAATCTTGTCCACCTGGAACGCCTCTGCATAGTGCATCAGCCGACGCAAGTTCTTGTCATTGCGTCGCGCGTACTGCTTCAGCGCGTCTTGGAGGGTCTGGATTTCGATCTGGTTCCGACTGCGGACTATGTCGCAGATGGTGCGCTCGGGATCATAGGCGCGGACCTCATTTCCGAATGATGTTCGCGCCTTTGACATGCCTATCATGTACAGCTCTCTCTTGACTGTGTATACCTTCACTCCGTAGGCTCTCAGCCTGGATGGATTGTACCCTGTCTTCACCGTGACCGAGTAGTATGTGGGTTCTCGATCAGTTAGGTCGTGGAGAAACAGCGCTGTCTCATGGGAGAACACGACCTGGGTGGAACGTAGGCTTAGGAGGAACATCGCGTCAGTCCACGCGTGCGAGTCTGCATAGATGCCATGCGAGACTCGCTCGAGACCCCGCTCCCTCACGAATCTATAGAACGTTGGTCTTGGCACGCCTGCAGCAACCGCATCTGCCGTTCGGATGATACCTTTGTTCGCTGATATCAGGAGATCTAGCGGCCCGTGATGCTTCATAGCGCTCGTTCCTTTCGTGCTAATATCGTAATCGAAATTAGCACGAAAGTAAACTGTCTTGTGGGCCGCGTGCTGCTATCATGAGTCGTGGGTAGCTAGGTAGCCGATTGATCCTGAGCGGCAGAGTGGTTGGGCCCATAGCCGGTCGACATAATATCCGAACCCGTGGTCGACCCTCGCTGAGATGACTGATCGCGAATGCGCGTCACGCTTGTTTCTCTCAGTTAGCGCAGGCGGTTCCGCTCCGATGTAGGCGATCTGGTCACGCCCTAGTGGCTGGCCAGCGGGGTGAGTACGGCAGTCGAGCTAGTACTGCACTTGGCCTATGACGGGACAGCAGACAACATCGACCGCATCACTGTGCTCTCCAACACTACTGAGAGGCTGGGTTACAGTCACCATCAGGGTGAGACGCCTGTGGCGCCGAGCGCAGTCCAGTTTCGGCGACTCGACGAGGTCATTGCTCTGCGGTTGTACGAGTACCGGATATTGAGTGGGCGAACTGCTCTGAATGGTAGGGAACGCCCTCCAGGAGTAGAACGTTCCCCTTGGGTCCGGCAGGCGAGTGGCGCCAGTGGCGACATAGGCCTGTGTTGCGCGCTGGTGTGAGTCGCACAGCAAGAGGAATGGATGTGAGGGCTATGTCGGTAGAGTGCCTTTCGTATTGTGGCTGGTACTGCAAGAGATGCCCTGATGACACCTGTCCGGGACGCAGGGCAGGAGCCGGCGATCCCGGATGCTCCATGAGGGAATGCGCGAAGAGCAAGGATGTTATCACGTGCGCAGTGTGCGGCGAGTTTCCGTGTGCGATCATTGGCCCGGTATTGGAAGAGGTCTCGCTGCTCGCGTCCATCTGTGAGGGTATCAAGGAGCACGGAACGGACAAGTGGATCGAAGAGCAGAACAAGCTCGTCGACTGCAAGTACGACTTCTCATAGTCATCGCTGCTGCTAACACGCCGGTACGATGGACGCTGGAGTAGCCGAGGTGATCCGGCGCCTGCGCCGGCGCTACCGCTCTGGCCTGATAAGCTCCTCGCACGCCAGGCACAG
>DBQN01000054.1:8850-16168 GCA_002305255.1 Firmicutes bacterium UBA1393
GGACCATCGCCAGTATGAACCGGAATGTTGACGGACTGGCGAGGTAGTACCACCAGGTGCTATATGCGATGGTGTACACCACGCAGCCCACCGCCGCGATCGCGGCGCCGCGCGCTAGCATGCGAGGCGCCGATTGCCAGAACAGCTCACGGCGCATGCGTTTCCTGCGCAGGGTGAGGTAGACGAACCTGAACGCAGGCACTATGCCTGTCAGGGCCGCAAACACAACATAGGCACCGCCCAGAGGCATCCGCATCAGGAACACCCCTGGCAGCACAGGTATGGTCCATGCCACACTCACCCCGACGCAGGCAGGAAGGTTTTCATATACAGCCAGGCCTGTCCTGCGCAGCACCAGGCTCACTCTGTTTACCGACGACATGAAGGCACCTCCGAGCGCCGCCAGCTAGGCCGTGACAACCCAGATAGGGCTGCTCCAGGCCATGTGTCCGTCTGCTTGCACGACTCGAACGTAATATGACGACTGGCCGCCGGTCTCGGGCAGCTGCTCGTCGACGGTTAGGGCGGGGCCCTGCCCGTCTCCCGCGACGACGAAATCCTTGAGATCAGTGCAGTCTCTCACCAAGACAACGCTGGTCAGCGGGGCAGTCCCCTCGACGCGGATTCGCACGCGAAGTCCCTCGCCGCGGGCCGCCCGCACTTCCGAGCCCATGAGCTGCCCGTTGATGCTGAACTCGAGATATATCTGCGCGCCGCTCGTGGCGTACACCCTCTTCGCCAGCAGGGCTTCCCAAATCGCTTCGCGTGTGAGCTCCTTGGCATATACGGCTGTGAGACCGGTGACGGCGGTATTGCGTGCCCATGATGTGCCGTGGTGCCACAAGAGACCATGGTTGTCGGTGCCACCGCACAGGCCGAACTTGAGGCCATCTCTGATGAGATCCTGCGTAAAGTGGCCTTCGAACCACCTGTCATTACGCGGCGGTATCGGCCTCACCTCGAGGAACTCGTTGGCGCCATGGGCGGAGCAGATCTCCATCAGGGGCTCAACGGCCGGATCATGGAGGTGCTTGTCAACGCCTGACCAGGCTGTGTGGTGCGGAATCGCAAGCCCTCCAGCGCGCCGCACTGCCACGGCCAGGTCGTGAGAGTGCGCGTCATCGTAGTTTGGATCCGCCTTGCTGAACAGTGGCGGGTAGTCGAACGGGAAGACCACGTGCTTGTGGCCGGGTCCGGGATGAGACTTGCCGGTCCACTCATAGCCGGGGAAGGTCACGAACCTGCCCGGTTCGTTCATGCAGGCCGCCATCTGGCAGATCTCGGCCCAGGCATACCCTGCGATGCTCTTCTGGCAGAAGTACTCATGGTCGGTGAGGGCGCAGAAGTCCATCGAGAGGAGGTCTTTCGACCGCACGAAGAACTCGTCGGTATCGCCCGTGCCGTCAGAGTAGTAGCTGTGGGAGTGCAGGTCGCCGAAGAACACGGAGTAGTCGCCGCCGGCCTCGCGGAGGCCCCTCGCCACCGCCTCGTTGGTTCCGGCGAAGTCGCTCTCCTCCACCGGTCGCAGCGCCTGCCCACGGACTGCGTCCGCCCTTGTGCCCGCCGCCGACGGCCACGTGGTCAGCTTCACGACTTCGATGTAGCGCGGCCCCTCGTACACCAGCCATATGCAGCGATCGCGCCCGAGGTTCACCGATATGTGCTTGCCCCTTTTGCCCCAGGCGTTCAGCGCGAAGTTGATGCGCTGGCTCCACTGTGCTCCATCCCAGAACTGGGCGTGGAATGAATGAGATGACCGCCCGAATATCCACACGCGGTCTTGCGCGTCGTTCACGAGCTGCGGGAACTCCCAGCCCTGGTCTTCGCTGATCGCATCCATGTTCACATCAGGCTGGGGAAGATCCGGGGTGAGCACCTTGCCTTCATCGTCGACGAGGTACAACCTGATCCATTTCGCCAGATCGCCAGGGCGATCTGGCCTTCTGTTGCTCGTATACGCAAGCCATACTCCCTGTGCCCAGTCGGCGCGCCTCACCCGCACGATTGCGGGATGCATGGAGTTGCACGATGTTGTGTTGACTTCGGTGCGCTGGCCCCCGGGGAACCGCACCACTCTCACATTGAATGCTCCCCCTTGGGCGCAGTCGTAGGCGATCTGCAGCCCGCCTGCCGGCCCCTGGGCTATAGCAGGGCGAAAACAGAGACCCTCGTGCGGGGCGCTGGCGCGCGTCGTGGGCAACCAGCCGCAGCCCGACCGCGCCCGCCAGGCGATTCGCCTCGCCCCGGCCTGAACCGCCTCCCACGCAACCACTGCGCAGGGGCCCTTGCCGGCGATGTCGACCGAGGCTATGCAGGGTGCGCGCAGCCCGTCGCCGCTGCGGTCAAGCTCCTCGGGGTCTGACATTGCGATCTGCCCGTCGCGCAATCGCAGCTCGCGGCCGACAAGACGCCACTCGCCGCCGGCCCTTGCCGTCCAGACCATGTAGGCTGCGCCGGGCCCCGTGTTCGCCGGAACCCAGGCAATGCGCGGACTGCCTTCCTGCTCATCCGCTCCGCAGCGGCAGCCGTCGCCGCAGCCCACCTCGCACTCCTCCGACATCCAATCCAGTCCGATGCAGGCAACCATCACCCTCGAACGCCCGTCGATGGTGCGTGTCCATGCTATCCACAGGTTGCCGGTCTCATCAATCGCGCTATCTGCATCAGTGTCGATGGCTTCGACGCCGAACGAGCGCGCAGGGCTGAAACGGTAGCAGTCTCCATATACCTTTATGTCACGTACATCCTTCATGCATGAGATAGGTTGCAGGTCTTCCCTTACTTGAACGAATACCTTCTCTTTGGACGCCATCGGTCAGCCTCCAAGCTTGCGGCATCTAGTTGCCGACGATAGACCAGCCGTTCTCTGCATCAAAGAACAGTGCAGCGGCGAGATCCACTGCAAGCGCCCAGTCGGCATTGGGCTCGATTCTGCTGCTAGACGGAAGCTGGGCCGTGAAGGGCTTGCCGTTGAGATCGAAATAGGCCAGCTTCTGAGACCCAAGGTATTCCACGACCCTCACTCTAGGGCTAATCATCGCCTCTTCGCCCTTCAGCCTGGTGATGTTGGCGTCGTGGATGTCTTCCGGCCTGATACCCAGCACGATCTCCCGGTCGACGTAAGAGCTGAGCCGGCCTTTCAGCGCCTCCGGCACTTCTACGGTGAAGTCGGGGCTCACGATGGCCTTCCCGTCATACTTCACGGTAGTCGTGTTGATGGTGGGCGCTCCGATGAAGCCGGCCACGAACATGTTGCGGGGTCGCTTGTACAGCTCATCAGGGGGTGCGATCTGCTGGATGATCCCGTCGTTCATCACGATGATCCGCTCGCCCAGAGTCATCGCCTCCACCTGGTCGTGGGTGACGTAGACGATGGTGGTCTGCAGGCGTTTGTGCAGCTCAGCAAGTTCCACCCTCATCTGAATCCTCAGCTTGGCGTCGAGGTTGGAGAGGGGCTCGTCGAATAGGAACACTCTTGGCTGGCGCACGATGGCCCGGCCAACGGCGACGCGCTGGCGCTGGCCGCCGCTGAGTTCGCGCGGCTTTCGGTCGAGGAGCTGCTCGATTCCCATGATCCTGGCGGCTTCATGCACCTTCTCGTCGATCTCGGCTTTGGGGAACTTGAGATTACGCAGGCCGAAGCTCATGTTCTCGTACACCGTCATGTGGGGGTAGAGCGCGTAGTCTTGGAAGACCATGGCGATGTCGCGGTCTTTGGGGCGCAGGTCGTTCACGATGCGCCCATCGATCTTGATGTCGCCCCTGGTCTGACGCTCGAGACCGGCGATCATCCTGAGGGACGTTGTCTTTCCGCAGCCGGACGGGCCCACAATGGCCACGAACTCCTTGTCTTCGATAGTGAAACTCGCGTTGTTCACTGCAACGACAACGCCACGTTTCTCATCGCGGAACTCTTTGGTGACGTTTTCGAATACTATCTGGCCCATTGCACGTCTGCACCTGCCTTCCTTATCCCTTCAGAGCTCCGACCGTGATGCCCTGCAGGAAGTACTTCTGCAGAGAGAAGAACAGCGCAACTACTGGCAGCGACGCCAACACTGCGCCGGCCATCATGGCGCCGAAATCGGTGGCTTCCGCAAATCTGAAACTGGCAAGGCCCACCTGCACAGTGCGCATGGAGTTGGACGATGTGACGAGGAAGGGCCAGAAGAACTGATTCCAGTAGCTCACGAAGGTGAAGATCGCCACGACAGCCAGCCCCGGCTTGGCGATGGGGAAGATGATCTTCCGGTAGATGCCGAACTCAGTGCATGCGTCGATTCTGGCTGCTTCTATCAGCGTGCTGGGCAGAGTCGACATGTACTGCTTCATGAGGAACGTATTGCTCACCGTACAGAGGAAGGGCACTATGAGCGCAGTGTAGGTATCACCCATCCCCAGCTTGTTGATGACAAGTATGTAGGTGGGGATAAGTGTCACGTGATACGGAAGCATCATGGTGGAGAGCAGTATCCAGAATATCGCGTCCCGCCCCGGGAACCGCAGCTTCGCGAAGGCATATCCGGCCATAGACGAGAATATGACGTTGCCCAGCGTGATTGCGCAGGCTACGATGGCGCTGTTCAGTAACCATCTTGGAGCCTGGCTCTTGCCGAGGAATCTGGCATACGGGGCGAGCGAGGGCTTGAGCGGAAACCACGACGGGCTCAGCGTAGCCGACATGGTGGCGTCAGTTAGGGATGTGACCAACATCCAGTAGAGCGGGATTATCGTGAACGCCACCCATATCAGCAGCACAGCATATATCACAACTATTCGCACCTTGCCTGCGGCATTAGAGCGCACATCCATCACCTCATCACCTCCGCAGCATCGTTGGGCGCCGCCGGCATCAGCGGCACCAGCGGCGCCAGCATCGTCAGGCATCAATACTCCACATCGGTAGACATGTATTTGAACTGGATGGCCGACACAGCCACTATCACTACAGCAAGCAGGAATGACATCGCCGACGCCAGGCCGAAATCGAAGTATCTGAATGCGTTCTGATATATCAGATACGCAATGGTCGATGTCGCGAAATTAGGGCCGCCCTGGGTCATGAGATAGACGTTCATAAAAACTTGAAATGAGCTGATAACCCCTGTGACCAGCAGGTAAAGGGTCGTCGGCTTGAGCAGGGGCCACGTAATGTTGCGCAGCTTCGACCAGTTGCTCGCGGCATCGACGTCTGCCGCCTCATACAGGGACTTCGGGATGCCTCCCATTGCTGAGAGATACAGTATCAGGGCGGGGCCGTGGCTACCGAAGTAAGTCATGAGCATGAGTGATAAGAGTGCGGTCTTGCTGGAGCCCAGCCAGATAACGTTGTCGATCCCGAACCAGCCGAGGGCCTGGTTGAGGAGGCCTGAGGGGGTGGGATCGAGTATCCACAGCCACACTAGTGACATTGTGACGCCCGAAGTCACCGCCGGAAGGTAGAGAGCGGCTTTGAAGAACGTGCGCGCTCTCTCGCGGAGCTGAAACACCAGGTAGGCCAGGCCCAGGCTGATGAGGACGTTCACCGGTACGGTGCCGACCGTGTACACGAGAGTGACTCTCATCGAGCGCCAGAACACAGGATCGGTGAGGGCGTACTTGTAGTTGTCGAGCCCAACCCATGTTGATTCCAGCACACTGTAGTACTGAAAGCTCATGATGAAGGCGCTCACTATCGGGTACAGGGTGAAAGCCAAGAAGAGCAGCACCGGCATGGCAATGAAGATGTAGCACCATGTGTATTCTCGTTTCACGCCGCCTGGGCACCTCCCATTGGCCTGTTGCCGCGACATGAACGTGGCCTGTGCGTGCAATCCGCGGGCGTTGGCCCGTTCGGACCTCGGCCAGGCCACGTTCGTCAGCTAGCTTCCATTTGCGTGTTCACACGTCTGCACGCTTGTGCGCTTGTGCGCTGGTTGATCTCGCACTGCTACCGGGGTTACCGGGCGAGCACCCTTTCGGCTCTCTGGATGAGGGCTGCAGCCGCCTCGTCGGGGCCCATCTCGTAGGCCATCACTGCCTGGAAGATGGGCAGAACAGCCTCGCTGAGCACCCTCGATTCCTTGGCGGCAATGTCGAGAGGCAGCGGCGACCGCCAGTTTATCAGCTTGGTCTGGCGATCAGTGAATGCAACGTTGTCGGGGTTCAGGGCAGCCAGGTTGGTCTTGAACTTCTCGCGGGCCGACTTCGACACCGGCGGATACGCGAGCTCCACTGCTCCGGCTCCCGCCTCAGGACCCACAAGGAACTTCAAGAGCTTGACCGCGTTGGCGGTGTGCTCATCGCCCTGATACTTCTTCTGCTTGAACACGGTGTATCCCTCTGACCCTCCGAACACCTTGGCAGGCTGGCCTGCCTTGTGCGGGAAGGGCAGCGACACGTAGTCAATGGGCTTGCCAGCGACGGTGCCGGCCTCGATATCCTTCCGCCGCTGGATCGACATGACCTCGAAATACGGAATCCCACGACCGAACATGGCCGTATCCCAGCTGTTGAAGAGCTCCCAGCGCCTGCCGGCGCTCATGCCCGAGCACTCTTTCGGCATGTAGCCGTTGTCCATCAGGCTGCGTATGAGCGTGAACGCCTCAGCAATCTTCTCCTTCGTCCAGACCAGCTTGCCCTCGGCGTTCACCAGATCGGTGGCGCCGTTGTTGAGCATCAGCATCTCAAGGAGCTCACTGTTGTAGCCAGGCATGACGAATGCGTATTGAGTGCGCCCATCAGGCAGCTTCTTCGTCAGCGACTTGGCCACGCTCATGAACTCGTCCCAAGTCCAGCCCTCGCGCTGGATCTTGCGCCAGTCTATGTTGGCCTCCTCGAGTAGGGCTTTGTTACCGCCGAGTGTGTATATGTAGACGTAAAGCGGAATGCCCCACAGCTTGCCATCGAGGGTATATCCCCTAAGTCCCTCCTCGGAGAAGTCGGCGCGCTCCTCGGGAGTGAGGTAGTCATCCAAAGCCACCATCAGGCCGGTTTTCGGGTATTTCGCGTCGAGCTTGTACCAGTACACATCAGGAGGATCGCCAGAGTTAAGCGCTACTTCGAACTTTTGAGGCCCCTCTGACCATGACAGCATCTCGACCTGCACGTCGATTCCGGGGTTCTGCGCGCGGAACTTAGCCAGCATGCCGTCGAGTTCAGGGCCGTACGCCTGATGCACAGGATAGGTCCACAGACGAAGGACATCGTTCTTGGCCCACGCCGGCGCGGTGAACACCGTAGCGGTCAGCAGCACCAGCATCGCCAGGGCGGATAGGCGTTGCCACTTGCTCAAAGTCACTACCTCCTCATTCTGATTCTAGACAGTCTCGTGGTCGTC
>DBQN01000022.1:0-3400 GCA_002305255.1 Firmicutes bacterium UBA1393
CCTCCCTGCGCCTGGACGAACAGACCTACTCTGCCTGCCTTGTTGGCTCCGGTGAAGGAACCACCAGCATAGCCAAACAGCTCGCTCTCTAGCAGCGATTCGGGCAGTGCGGCGCAATTCACCATCACGAACGGCCCATTCCGACGGGGACTAGAGTTATGTATGCTCTGCGCAAAGAGCTCCTTGCCGGTGCCGGTTTCGCCAGCTATGAGCACATCGAAGTCCGAACGGGCATAGCGTGATGCCACGCGTACGCACTCGCGGAGATGCCGACTGGATCCCACGATGTCATCGAATGTGCTCGTGGCTCCTGCAACCGGGCGCGCGGGAGGCACTGTCTTCGTCAGGATCAGCACGGAACCAAGGCGTTGGCCGTCGGCCGACAACGAATGGCGCATCGACGCATGGCGCTCCGCAAGGTCGCCAATGCTCTGCCCCAAGACCGTCGATCCATCGGTCCCAGTAGCCCTCTTCGCAGCCCGATTGACTTCCACAGCGCGACCTTCAGCGTCTGCAACTATGACGGCGTCTCCCACGAGATCCAGGGCATCACGGAGAAGCTGTACTCTACGTTGAAGCCTCGCGGTCTTCACCGCAAGGCTCATTGCCTCCGACAAGGCGATGGACAGGCTGTCCGCCGATGATTCGATTAGTACTCCGGGATAGCCCAATGCCCTCGCAGCGGTCACACAGGCAACACCACCCGCGAACACTCTAGCTCCATCGCCATAGGCTTCCCGAATTCTGTCGAGGGCCTCGCCTTCAGTCTTGATCGGCAGATCGAGGATTCTCACACCAAAGGTATGGCTGAGCATAGATGTATTCGGAGTCAGAGTGTTCACGAATCTGATGATCCCGACAACGCGACCGAACTGCGTCGCCCTATGGACGGCTTTCGCGAAATCAGGGGGCAGCAGGGGAATGCTCACGACAGGGACAGCTACATCAGCGGCTCCGCAGATGAGAAGCGCGGTACCGCCGCGGCTCACTACCACGCGAACGCCAGAGCGCTGTGCCTCGCGCGCCATGTCAATCCCAGCACCAAGGTTCCCCTCGGACACCGATACCGAGGTGTCGCATCCAGCGGCCAGCTCACGCGCCAGCTCCACCATTCCCGCATATGGCGCAATCACTGCGATGTCAGGCACGGCAAGTCCCCCTTCGTCATGACAGCGTGAGATCGACAAGCCAGAACAAAGCGAAACGGCCCGGGCTGATGAACTGGATAGCTACTCGTCCTACTCCACTGTGGAGGGCGACCATCTACGGAAGTTATCGCAGATAGGTCTGCGTCAACATTGGGAGGTGTCACCGCGACCTAGCATCGCCTAGCCGAGTCTGAGCGTCGTGGCGCCACATGCCCATTTCTCGGGATGCTACATTCTCTACCTCCTACATATTACTGGGACATCATGTCGCGTACGCAAGCCGCGTTTCCTATCACCAGACGCCTTGTGACATGCCGCCTTCGCCAGCACCTACTACACATCCACACCGATGCTGACGTCTGGGAAGTCGGCCTGATAACCGCCTAACATAGGCTGACTGGAGAGCCCCGCTTCTGTTGCTTGCTGCTTCTGTTACTTGCTGCCTGTGTCATCTGGAGGTAGTGCAATGAACCCTTCCTTCATCATCATCTCGGTAAGTCCACGCGAATGCCTTATGGCCCTCTCCGCGCTGGCAAGCAGCTCATCCCAGCTCGCATCGCGTCGGGCGACTCCCTGCTTGATGGCGGTAGTTCCCACTGCCGCCGCCTCGCGCGGGTAGATCTCCCACTCGTCCATCGTAGGTATGATGTAGTCTGGTCTGAGCCCCTTCTCCTCGGCCACCGCCGCGAGTTCGCGCGCCGCCGCGATGCACATCTCGTCTGTGATCGCAGTAGCCCTCACGTCGAGTGCGCCTCTGAAGATCGCGGGGAATCCCAGCGAGTTATTGGCCTGATTCGGGAAGTCGGATCGACCTGTTGCGAATACAGCCGCGCCTGCGTCTTGTGCCTCCCATGGCCATATCTCCGGCACAGGGTTCGCACACGCGAACACGATGGGATCCGAAGCCATGCCGCGCACCCATTCAGGAAGTATCACGCCCGGGCCAGGCTGCGAACAGCCAATCACTGCGTCGGCACCTGCCATCGCAGTGTCGATGCCCCCGACAATGCCTGCACCGTTGGTGAGTTGGCACATGCCCCACTTGGGCCCCGGGGCTTTCTCGAGGTCATGGCGGCCCTTGTGCAGGGTCCCTTTGGAGTCGCACATGATGATCTTCTCTGGGTCGACGCCGCCGGCGATGAGCATGTGGGCGGTGCGTACGTTGGCAGCCCCCGCACCCACCATGGCCACTCTGACATTGCCAATGCTCTTGCCCACGAGCTTCACTGCGTTGATGAACGCTGCGAGAATAACAGCTGCTGTGCCCTGCTGATCGTCATGCCACACGGGGATCTCGCACTCCTCGCGCAGCCGGTCGAGGATGTCAAAGCACTTGGGCTGAGAGATGTCCTCCAAATTGATGCCCCCAAAGGACGGCTGAAGCCATTTGACGGCAGAGATAATCTCCTCTGGATCAGTTGTCTTCAAGCAGATCGGCACTGCATCCACGCCACCGAGATACTTGAAGAGCATCGCCTTGCCCTCCATCACCGGCAGAGCCGCCTCAGGGCCGATGTCACCCAGGCCCAGCACCCTCGTTCCGTCACTCACGACGGCAATGGTGTTTCCCTTAGCAGTGTGCTCATACACCTTCTCGGGGTTAGCGCGAATGTCCATACAGGGCGCCGCCACACCAGGTGAGTACCAGATGGCAAAGTCATCGAAGGATCTCACCGCGGCCTTCGGAACCACCTGGTATTTCCCCTGATAGAACGGGTGAAGCCTCATGGCATCTTCTGACGGCTTCCGGGCTTTGGAAAGCAGTTCGTCCTTACTCATCAGATAACCTCCTTTGATAATTCGACAGATGCTGATACGTTCCACGAACCTAGCGCCACACCCTCCTTAACCGCCTGCGAGCTCGCACGGGCACGCCCGAGCTCCACAGAATACCTAAGCACCCCCACAGTGAACAGTTCCGTAATCGGATTGGGCGCTTGAGCTGGTATAATCGCTCCTTGTTGAAGGGAGCGAACGTTCATGCCAATGCCATGGATCAGAGTCACCAATACGCACGGGTTCGAAGTCAAGGAGCTTGCGAAGCTTGCCACACATGCTCGACAGCCACATACGCGTCTGACGCTGACGTCGGTGGTCATGACACTGCAGGGCATCCCCGCGGAGACCATCGCCGAGACCCTGGGACGTTCCCGCGTGTCAGTGTGGAGGCACGTTCATCGGTGGAACTAGAGGCATGGAAGCCGCCAAGGATCATAGGGGCGGCAGCAAGAGCTCATTCACCGAGGACATGC
>DBQN01000022.1:3438-4811 GCA_002305255.1 Firmicutes bacterium UBA1393
CTACAGAAGAGAGTACTCATGCGAACGTATCCGGCAGATGCTGCACGAGCTCGAATTCTCGTTCAAGCGTAGCACCAAGCGTCCCGCATGGGCGAGCAAACAAGCGCAGGAGGCCCTCGCAAAGGGGCCGCCTCACTAGTGGATGAGCTGGCCCGGAGAGATGGTGTCTACCTGTTTTCCCTGGACGAGACCGGGATCAGGCTCGTTCTATGGCTAGGCTCCAAGAGGCCGGCGGCTCCATGTAGAGGCGAACGGTGATCACAAGGGAGTCAATGTCATTGGCGCCACCGAGATACTGAAGCACTACAAGCCTCTCTACTCCTGGCACCCGTTTGGTGACGGCATGAAGTCCCACCATGTCGGGCAGTCCGTCGACAGGCTGATGCGAGTTAGCGGTGGCAAGAGAGTCTGGGTGATCTCGGACAACTACCAGCCGCACAGGTCCATAGCCGTTGAGTACGAGAACAAGTATCGAGGCAGGCTTTACCTCATGTTCCTGCCTCCGTACTCACCGGCGCTGAACCTGCAGGAGAACATCTGGGCATGGCTCAACGACTACTGCTCGCGAACCAGTGCGTATTCGACTGTCAAAGAGCCACACGAGAGGGTCCGCAAGTTCCACATCTACGCGTACAGCACACCGAGCAAGGTCAGGCGACGAGTGAACGCCTGCAACTCCTTCGAGGCAGCATGACTTCCTTTCAGTTCTGTTAGCTACAGACTCTGATTCCCATGAACTCTGCTACCCCACGTAGCGCAAGTCTGGTGCTAGACAGCACTGGCACACGCATGCCAGGTTCGCCTTCCAGTGCCGGAATCACTCTGGCCATGGACGTCTGCGCGAGCACGACGACGTCGCGCTCAGCGGCCATCTCTGTGATCTTGACGCACAGCATCGCGTCATATCGTGCTGCGTCACCCGGGTCGCCTAACTGAAGGAGCCCGAAGACGCCTTCGCACTCGGCACTAATCAAGACCACTCCAGCGTGCGCCTGCGCCGCCTTCTCGGAGATCAGCCGGCGCGCTGGCCTGAGCGCGCTCTCAACCGTCGCCAGTATGCCGGTTCGACGACGCACTGATAGCCGCCTCGGTCATGGGCCCATCGATCCTGACTATGGGCACATCCACGATCTTGGCGGCATCAGCCGCCTCCCTCACAGATGCAGGTGCTCAGGATAATATCTGCGCCGCTATCAGCGGCAGCAGCGAATGGGGCCAACGTCTGGCGCATCAGAGCGCGATCCACCCCATGCCACGTAAGCTAGGACGGTGTGATCTACATCATCGCTCATGCTCACCCATGTCAGGACTTTACGCACTGCTGTATCGAGAACGTCCACCAATGCAGAGCTGGTGTGTACCACTCCAAGCTG
>DBQN01000023.1 GCA_002305255.1 Firmicutes bacterium UBA1393
ATCCACTAAAACGGGACAACTCCATGGCCGACCGACCCAGGCATGGGTCAATCGAGCCCGAAATCGACCCATACGCGGATCAGGCCAGCTACAGCCGCCTCCGACCGACCCACGCGCGGGTCAGTCCAGCTACAGGCGCTTGCACCCCGTCGCCCCCGCCGCGCGACCGTCGCGGCATCTGCGGGTTCCCCGGCACCGGCCCCGCCCCGCGCCTGACGCTGCACGTTCCCGCCTGGTCCCTCCTCGAACCGCGCTAGTCAAGTCAGTGATCGTACGGTAGAATTCGATGGGATGGTCCATGGCGCCGAATATCGGGCAGGGGAGCGGTGAGGAAGGTGTCGACGAAGACTGACGATCGCATCAACCTTGAGCACCTGAGTGCTGACCTCAAAGTCGTGCTCGATTCGATCAACGAGGGAGTGCACATCGTGGATGCCTCCGGTGTCACGGTGTTCTACAACCGGGTCGCGGCTGCACTGGACAACCTAGACCCCGCCGAGGTTGAGGGAAGGCACATCCTGACGGTTTTCCCGTCGCTATCTGAGGATACCAGCACCCTGCTGGCCGTGCTCAGAACCGGGCGAGCCGCTGAGGTCCGCCAACAGACCTTCACCAACTACAAGGGCGACTCCATCACCACCATCAACTCGACCCTTCCAATCTATTCAGGGGCGAAGCTCATAGGCGCCATCGAAGTGTCAAGAGATGTCACTCTAGTCAGAGATCTCGCCGAACGCATCGTCGACCTTCAGGCGCAGCTAGTCGCAGAGTCTAGCGGTCGGTCGGAGCGCATGCCCGCGCACCGGGCCGGCGCCGCCCGATTCCAGTTCTCCGACATCGTGGCGTCTAGCCCCGGAATGCTCGCGGCCATCTCCAAGGCACAGCTTGCGGCAGCCGGCAACTCGGCCGTCCTGGTATGTGGCGAGACGGGCACTGGCAAGGAGCTGTTCGTTCAATCTATACACAACGCCAGCCCCAGGCGGTCAAAGCCCTTCATTGCTCAGAACTGCGCTGCCCTGCCCGAAACCCTTCTTGAGGGCATCCTGTTCGGCACGGCAAAGGGGGCCTTCACCGGAGCCCACGACAGGCCCGGCCTGTTCGAAGTGGCCAGTGAGGGCAGCATCTTCCTTGACGAGGTAGACGCGATGCCCATGAACTTGCAGGCCAAGCTCCTTCGCACACTGCAAGAGGGCACAGTCCGACGCATAGGCGAGGCCCGCGAGCGCTCGGTCGACGTGCGCGTTCTCTCCAGCACCAGCGTGAACCCTGTGACAGCAGTTGAAGCCGGATCGCTCCGGCGGGATCTGTTCTACCGCCTCGGGGTCATCGTGATCGAGATCCCTCCGCTCCGCGAGAGGGGAGAGGACATCCGGCTGCTGGTCGAGCGTTTCGTGCGCCGTTACGCCCAGCAGTTCAATGTCAAAGTGGAGGGTGTCAGCCCCGAAGTCATGCGCATCTTCGCCGATTACAGCTGGCCCGGCAATGTGCGCGAGCTTCAGCACGCCATCGAAGGCGCGGTCCAGCTGCTGCAAGGCTCGTGCATAGGAGTCGAACATCTTCCGCCCCATATAGCCATGGGCAATGGAGCCTACAGGGGAGGCCCTGGCGCCGGCACACAGCGCGCGCAGCTCGCCGCGGCCCGTCTGGCACCGAGCGACAGCAGTGTTGGTGACGGTCGACAGGCTTCCGGCAGTGAGGAAGAGGCTCGCTGCGACATCGACCTCGTGGCAACACTCGACCTTGTGGAGACCAATATGATCACTCGCGCCCTCGCCGAGAACGGCAATAACGTCTCAGCTGCAGCGCGCTCACTCGGCCTGCCCAGGCAGACTCTGCAGAACCGGATGAAGCGCCTCGGCATCAAGGCCTGAAGCTGGCCGCAACTCGCGTACACTCGCGTTCTCCGTCCTACCGCCTTCGCCCTCTCAGCACTACCACCTTCCACCGCGCGCCAGGCCATCTTCCGCCGCGCTCAGGGCGACTGCCCGAATATGGGCGCACATCCGCTACGGCACACCCAGCTCAGCGCGATTCGTTCGACGGCACACTTCTTGCAGTGTACATCAACGGCTACTCCATTCGGAGGTGAACGCGTTGGAACACGGTTGTCGTTACGGATCCCATCGCGCAATAGAGCCCGTAGGATCGCTGCCCCAGGCGGCGTGGAAGCTCGACGCTACAAGTCCCCTCCGCGACAATGAGATCCTCGTCAGAGTGTCGCGATTGAACATCGACTCGGCAAGCTTTACCCAGATTAGGTCGCAGGCAGATGGCGATTTCGCCCGCATAGCCAGCATAATCCGCGAGATAGTGGCTCAAAGGGGCAAGCTCCACAACCCGGTGACCGGCTCAGGCGGCATGCTCATAGGCTCAGTCGAGAGAATAGGCGACAGTCTCGCCTCCAGAATTCGGCTCAATGTGGGAGACAGGATAGCGACGCTGGTGTCGCTGTCTCTGACACCCCTTGTCTTACACACAATTAGAAATGTCAATGTGTTGACCGACCAGGTCGATGTCGACGGGCACGCCATCCTGTTCGAGACCGGGGTCTGGGCACGCCTTCCCGACGACATGCCTGAGAATCTGGCCCTCGCGGTGCTCGATGTCGCCGGTGCTCCGGCACAAACCGCCAGGCTCGCTCAACCCGGCAACGTGGTGCTGGTGATAGGGGCCGGAGGAAAGGCAGGCCTGCTCTGCCTGCACGAGGCGAGGAAGCGTGTTGGCACTGGAGGGGTTGTCGTCGCCATGGAGACCTCGGCAAAGGGCCGGGAGAGAATCAGCAGCCTGGGCCTGGCTGATGTGATAGTAGAAACCGATGCCACTCGTCCCCTGGGAGCTCTGGCCGCGTTCGAGGCGGCCACGGGAGGCCGTTCGGCCGATGTGACCATCAACGTGGTGAACGTGCCGGGCACGGAGATGGCTTCGGTGCTCTGCACGCGTCAGCGAGGCATCGTGTACTTCTTCAGCATGGCCACTAGCTTCACCGCTGCTGCACTCGGGGCTGAAGGTGTGGCACGTGACGTAGACATGATGATAGGAAACGGCTACGCCGAAGGGCATGTGGACGCGGCCCTCGGCGCAGTGCGCGAGAACGAGGGTCTGAGAAGGCTGTTCGAGCAGGTGTACGCATGATGACGTCAATGCTGAACACAGGCGAGGAGCGGTCGGGAGGCATGTGGGAATCCGTCACCCTCGAACAGTGGAACGACTGGCGCTGGCAGATGGCCAATACGATCACATCAGCCGACGAGCTCAAGAAGGTCGTCTCGCTCACGCCTGACGAGGAGAAGGGGATAGAGGCGTGCCTGGAGCGGCTCAGGATGTCAATCACCCCGTACTACTCCAGTCTCATCGACCCGAACGACCCGTGTTGTCCAGTGAGGATGCAGGCTATCCCCGTCGCGGCCGAACTTCGGAATGGCCACGGCGACATGACAGATCCCCTTCACGAAGAAACCGACTCGCCTGCGCCCAACCTAACCCACAGGTATCCCGACAGAGTCTTGTTCCTCGTAACACAAGTCTGCTCCACATACTGCCGTCACTGCACTCGACGACGTTTCGCCGGCCACACCGACAGAGCCATCTCCCATGATGAGCGCAGGATGGCCCTTGACTACATCCGCAGGACGCCCCAGATCCGCGACGTGCTGGTCTCGGGCGGCGATCCGTTGACACTCCCCGACAACGTGCTGGAGGAGATCATCAGCGAGATTCGGGCCATTCCGCACGTGGAGGTCATACGAATCGGCACACGCGTGCCGGTAGTAATGCCTCAGCGAGTAACGGTTGGACTCGTCGACATGCTCAGGCGCTACCATCCGCTCTGGATCAACACTCATTTCAACCACCCCAAGGAGATAACGCCTGAATCAAGCAGGGCGTGCACGATGCTGGCTGATGCCGGCATTCCCCTTGGCAACCAGAGCGTTCTGCTTCGCGGGATCAACGACTGCCCGCACATCATGAAGAAGCTCGTGCACGAGCTGGTGAAGATCAGGGTGAGGCCGTACTACCTCTATCAGTGCGATCTGTCTACCGGAATAGAGCACTTCCGAACCTCTGTTGGCAAGGGAATCGAGATAATCGAGCGGCTCAGGGGCTACACGTCCGGCTTCGCCGTCCCCACCTTTGTAATAGACGCCCCGGGCGGTGGCGGCAAGATCCCCGTCGGTCCCCAGTATCTCATCTCGCAGACCGACACCGAGGTGAT
>DBQN01000030.1:0-134 GCA_002305255.1 Firmicutes bacterium UBA1393
ATTTCGCGCCCTCGGGCCCGGCCTGTCGGCCCCGCCGCGCGAACCCGTCGACGAGGGCTACCGCCAGTCACCCGGTGCCCGTCACACTCCAGCAGCTAGACGCAATATGAAGTGTCTGCCCCGCGGGGCAGACA
>DBQN01000030.1:258-13584 GCA_002305255.1 Firmicutes bacterium UBA1393
TGGATGTGGAGGCATTTCGGTGGTATGATGTTCCTACAGTTCCTAAAGTGAACAAGTTCACAAGGAGGGGCCGCCATGAACGAAGGTTTCGAGATCATCACCAAGGCCGAGCAGCCGGTACTTTCCATGAGAACAGTGACACCCGTCGAGAAGCTGCCGGAAGCCATCGGCAAGACCCTCGCGGCCATCGCACCCTACATGGCACAGATGGGCGGGCAGCCAGCCGACGCTCCTTTCGTCGCGTACTACAACATGGACATGCAGAATCTCAAGGTGGAGATCGGGTTCCCGGTAGCCGCGCCGCTTCCTGCGACGGCCGAGATCGAAGCCGGGAGTATTCCCGCAGGCCCCAAGGCAGTCGGCTGGCACAAGGGCTCCTATCAGTCCATTGCATCGACCTACGACGCAATGGGTGCCTGGATGAAAGAGAAGGGAGTCGAGCCGGCCGGGGTAGTCTATGAGTACTACTACAACTCGCCCATGGAAGTGGCAGAGTCGGAGTTGCTGACAAAAGTAGTATTTTTGCTCAAGTAGGTGTGACTGATGCGCCGTGTAGATAGAGAAGTAGCATCCGACGAGGCGATGAGGTTCCTGGCCGAGGCCGCAGATGGGGTGCTGTCGATGGCTGGTACCGATGGAGCGCCCTACGCCGTACCGGTGAACCACGCCGTGGTTGATGGGTGCATAGTGATCCATTGCGCCCGGCAGGGCCAGAAGATCGACAACTTGAGAGCTGATGCTCGGGTCTGCTACACAGTATACAGAGCGACTGAGATTGACTTTGAGGAGCTCACGACCAGGTACATGAGTGCATGCGCATTCGGCAGGGCTGAGCTGGTGGAAGACGTTGCAGTCAAACGACAGCTGCTCGAACGCATGACCGAGCACCTGGCACCGGGCGCCGCCTTCACCTGCAACGATGAGCAGGTCGCCCGTACGGGCCTGATCAGGATATGGATCGACTCGGTGACTGGCAAGGCCAATCGATAACGCGGGCTCTATCGGGGGCGCTTTGCCCATGGTTTTTCACTCAGGGCCTTCCATCCAGTTGACACCGGCCCGGTTTGCGCATATTCTATGCGAATAAGACTGGGTTTTGGCGATGACCGGGAGGAAGCAAGCGAGCGGCCCTAAGAGAGGAAGCGTCACCGGGTGAAAGCGCTTCTGGGAACGTGCATGCTGAGTGCGCCCATGAGCCGGGGATCCGAGTTCGATGCAGTGTAGCGCATTGCCGAGGTAGGGTCTCACGGGAGCGCCCGTTACAGCGTATTCGCGGTGTTGAGTCTACGGGCGGCAGTCCGCCCATGGAAGACCGACGCGATCTGAGTGGTGTTAGCGTAAGCACGCATGTGCATGCGCGGCACGAGCAGGGTGGAACCACGGCCTGTTGAGCCGTCTCTGCAGATGAGACGGCTTTTTGTTTTCCCCAAATCGAACGGAGGTAATGAGAACAATGCTCAGTCTTCTGGGATCATATATCAACGCCGCCATGGAGCGCGATCCGGCTGCCAGGAGCAGGCTCGAGGTGGCTCTGCTCTACCCCGGAGTCCACGCCCTGGGTTGGCATCTCATCAGCCACTGGCTCTATCGGCACAACGCGCGCGGCCTGGCCAGGGCGCTTTCGCAACTTGTCAGGTTCTTCACGGGAATTGAGATCCATCCCGGCGCCACCATTGGCAGGGGAGTGTTCATCGATCATGGCATCGGGGTTGTCATCGGGGAGACTGCCGTCGTCGGCAACGATGTCACGCTATATCAGGGGGTCACCCTCGGGGGCACTGGCAAAGAGACCGGGAAACGCCATCCCACCATCGAGGATGGGGTGGTTGTATCGGCCGGCGCGACGGTGCTGGGCTCCATCACTATCGGCGCGAGGTGCAAGATCGGTGCGGGTGCAGTGGTAATCCACAACGTACCGCCTGACTCGACCGTCGTTGGCGTGCCCGGGCGCGTTGTGGCGCGCGCAGGGGTGAAAATCAGCCCAGCAGGCGGGCCGGGCAGCGTGCTGGAGCACGGTGACCTGCCCGACCCCGTCGGGCGAACGCTGGAAATGCTCTTGCGGAAGGTGCACATGCTCGAGGCCGATGTGGCCGCACTGCGCAGCGCGGTCGGACCCGAAGCGCCTGCATCCACCGGAGCGACGCACGACCAATATGAAACGCACGCAACAGAGGAGGACACAGCAAATGCGGGTATCAGCTGATATTACAGGTGTCATAGGGCGCACTCCGGTGGTAAGGCTATCGAGGTTCGTGTCGGGAACCCCCAACTCAGGTGAAGTCCTCGTGAAGCTCGAATCGGCCAATCCGGGCGGCAGCGTAAAGGACCGCGCTGCCCTCTCCATGCTGAACGACGCTGAAGAACGCGGCGCTCTCGTGCCGGGCGGAACCATCGTGGAGCCGACATCGGGCAATACAGGAGTCGGTCTGGCGATGGTAGCAGCGGCACGCGGATACAAGCTGGTCTTGACCATGCCCGACACCATGAGCATCGAGCGTCGCCGTCTGCTCGCGGCATACGGAGCAGAGCTGGTACTGACGCCCGGTGCCCAGGGGATGACAGGAGCGGTGCAAGCCGCCCTCGACCTGGCGCGGGCCAATCCGAGCTGGTTCATGCCATACCAGTTCGAGAACGAGGCTAACCCGCGGGTTCACGAGCGCACGACGGCACGCGAGATCCTGGAGGACCTCGACGGTCACCTCGACGCCTTCGTAGCCGGCATAGGCACCGGGGGCACGATCACCGGCGTCGGGCGCGCGCTCAAGCGCGAACTGCCCGGAGTGCGGATCATCGGCGTAGAGCCGGCTGAGTCGCCCGTGCTGTCGGGCGGTGCGGCCGGCCCCCACGGAATCCAGGGCATCGGTGCGGGATTCGTGCCCAAGGTGCTCGACCGTTCCGTCATCGACGAGATCATCGCGGTGCGCACGGCTGACGCCCGCGCCGCAGCCAGGGCCCTGGCACGAACCGAGGGAGTGCTCGCAGGCATTTCATCAGGCGCCGCTGCCTGGGCGGCCAGAGAGGTGGCGCGCCGTCTCGGGCCGGGCACGCGCACCCTGGCCATCCTGCCGGATACCGGCGAAAGATACCTCAGCATCGAGGGGCTCTGGACAGATTCGGAATAGAGCGCGGCCGACGAGCGGGTGCCCGCCGGCCAGCTGGCCGACTGGCCGGCTAGCCCGCCACCACCCGAATCACGCTCGCTACGGAGTGGACCACATCGAGTGCCCTCACTCCCCGCAGGGCCTCCTGCACGCTGCGCTCGCGCGCGGCATGGGTGACGAACACGACGCTCACTGGATCCTGCCCGCGCCCTTTCTGGATGAGGGACTCGATGCTCACTCCGGCGCGGCCGAACTCCGAGGCCAGGGCCGCCATGACGCCGGGCTCGTCGACGACCTGCACCCTGACGTAGTAGCATGAGACCACGTCATCCATGGGCTTCAGCGTGCACCGCTGCTCGCGCCTGTCGGGCACGGGGCTGACGCCGCGTGCGACGTTGATGGCTGCGTCTATGCAGTCAGCCACCACAGCGCTGCCGGTAGGCATCATGCCTGCTCCCATGCCGTAGAGCATCAGGTCTCCCACGGCGTCGCCCTGGATGAACACCGCGTTGAACGCCCCTCCCACGCTGGCCAGCGGGTGAGACGACGGGATCATCGTGGGATGCACCCTCAGCTCCACCGAGCCCCCGTCTCGCCTGGCGATGGCCAGAAGCTTCACAGTGTAGCCCAGCTCAGCGGCGTAATGCAGGTCTTCAGGGGTAATGCCGGAGATCCCCTCGCGAAAGATGTCTTCCACATTGACCTCGGCCCCGATGGCCATTGAACAGAGCAGCGCAAGCTTGTATGCGGCGTCGTGCCCGTCCACATCGCTCGACGGGTCCTGCTCCGCGTAACCCAGTTCCTGCGCCGCGCGAAGCACGTCGCCGAACGGCGAGCCCTCGTGGCTCATCCGCGTGAGGATATAGTTCGTGGTGCCGTTGATGATCCCCATGATAGACGTGACCGTGTTGCCCGCCAGCGATTCTCTGAACACTTTGACAACGGGTATGCCTCCAGCCACAGCCCCTTCATAGTAGAGACCGCCGCTTGCTCCCACCGCGGCCCTGAGCTCGCGTCCGTGCTTTGCCAGGACTTCTTTGTTGGCCGTCACCACGTGCTTGCCGGCGGCCAGCGCGCGAAGCATGAAGTCGCGGGCGATCCGCGTATCCTGGTGCGGGCAGCCGATGGTCTCCACGATAATCGGTATGCTCGGGTCATCTATGAGACTGAGCGCGTCGGTGGTAAGCAGCTCAGCCGGGGGCGAAGCCAGGCGCCGCTTATTGAGGTCGCGGACTGCGATGCCCGCCACCTCGAGCTTCACTCCGGCGCGCGCCACGATGGAAGACGAGTTAGTCGTGAGAGTGAGCCAAGTCCCACACCCCACATTCCCCAGTCCAAGAAGTCCGATCTTGACTACATTCACGGCCGATTCTCCTCCTCATGGCGCGGCGGCGCGGGCAGTGCTGCGGCGCTGCGCGTATTTTCACCAATTATAGTGTGATGAAGCGATAAATGATAGACAGCGGCACAAAATCGCTATCGGCACATGCCTGGAAACCCCCATCCGGCACCGGCGCGCCGCGGAATGGCACGTCGCTCTGGCACGTGGTATTGTACAGAAGACGCCCCCGCGCAGCGACCTCTCAGACTGGAGGTATCCGCCGTGCACTCGCCGACATCCGATAAGCCCGCCTCTCCAACGAAGCTCTATGTAGTGCACCACACCCACACCGACATCGGCTACACTCACCCGCAGGAGCGAGTGGAGCAGCTTCATGTCGACTTCATCAGGCAGGCCGTCGATATACTCGACTCCGGCTGTGTCGCCGCCGGCGAGTTCAGATGGAACTGCGAAACCTTCTGGAGCGTGGAGCGGTTCCTGGCCCAGGCGGACCAGGTTCACATCGACAGCTTCAAGCGCCACATCCGCGATGGTCGGATCGGAGTGTCAGGCAACTACCTCAACTTCACCGAACTCATCGACTACGACCTCCTCTGCACCCTCCTGGGCAGGGCGGCTGCGTTCGGCCGCGGCATTGGCGCGCCAATACGCTCCGCGATGACGGCTGACGTCAACGGCTACGGCTGGGGCTACGCCGACGCGCTCGCCTCAGCCGGCATAGAGAACCTGTTCACCTGTGTGAACACTCACCACGGCGCTCGTCCCTTCGGTCGAGCTCAGACCGCCTTCTGGTGGGAAGGCCCCTGCGGCGGTCGGGTGCTGGTGTGGAGCAGCGAGCACTACCACTTCGGCAACGAACTCGGCCTCACCCTGGGCGAAAAGAACCCGCCGCTCATCGCCGACGAGTTCTCTGGCACCCCGGCGTGGGACGCCGAGCTAAACTGGCGCCGGGCCGCGGCCCGCATACCCCGCTACATCAAGCAGCTCAAGGCCGGAGGCTATCCCTTCGACTTCGTGCCCGTCGCAGCATCAGGCATCATCGTCGACAACGCCCCTCCGAACGCCTCCATCGCTGAGTTCGCGGCAAGATGGAACGCCAGCTTCGGGCAGGAGGTGAAGATCGAGATGGTCACCCTCGACACGCTGTTCGATGCGGTACGTGAGTCGGGGCAGGAGATTCCATGTTTCAGGGGAGACTGGGCCGACTGGTGGGCCGACGGCGTCGGCTCCACCCCCGCCGTGGTCAGGCACTTTCGCGACGCCCAGCGCACCTACTGCCTGCTGAAGGCGCTGAGCCGGCGCGAGACCGGCGACCTCGCTGTGCCGCCTCGCACCGACACCGGCGCGACGGCGAGCGCCGACGAGATCGCCGATAACCTCGCACTTTACGCCGAACACACCTGGGGCCACCGCGACACGACCTCAAGGCCGTGGGCCGGCGAGGTGAGCGACCTCGACCTCAAGAAGTGCGGTTATGCCATCAGAGCCCACGAGTGCGCGTCGCGCGCGCTGAACAGCAGGCTGGCCGCGCTTGGCGAGGCGGCGCCGTTGCCCCTTGAGCAGCGGAAGGACGGCACAATCCGCTTCAGCCTGGTCAATCCCTTCGGTCACGTCATGACCGACATCGTGAGACTCCCGCTCAATCACTGGGAGCTTCACGGCGCCCGGTATGAGCTGATCGACGAGGCATCAGGCCGGATCATCCCCTCCCAGCTCGACATGGTATCCCGCGACCCGGAGCTCTGTGCCTCTGTGCCGCTCGAGCCGGGAGAGGCGCGGAGGGTATGCCTGCGGCCAACATCGGCCGCGAGGGTGCAGCCTGCTGACGGCTCTGTGAGAGCGACCGCCGCCACCGACGGCCGCGCCGCGAACCTGGTGACGCCACACTTCGTCGTTGGGGTCGAGGCGCCGTCGGGCATCAGGTCCATTGTCGACATGGCTGACGGCTGTGATATCATCACCGCCGGTGCAACCCCGGGCGCCTTCGCGCCAGTATATGAGTTCACGCCGATCGCCCTCGACCCCGTCACAGACCGGCGGGGCATGGGCCTTGCCCGCGCAACTGAGCGCACCCAGCGCGAGAGGGGCGTGTTGAGTCGAGTCGAAGTCGCCGCCGCCGGCAGCGTGTTCGGCCGACTCCGTCTTGACTACGACGTTGCCGGGTGCAGCGCCTACTCTGTGGTGCTCACAGCTTACCGCGACCTTCCCGTGCTTGACGTGGCCGTGAGGGTCGAAAAGCACAATGTCGCCGCGCCTGAAGGCCTGCTCGCGCCGTTGCCGTTCACGGCCGGCGCCGGCAGCGAGCTCTGGTTCGCCAAGACCGGCTGTGTGTTCCGCCCCGGCATCGACCAGCTCCCCGGAACGTGCACCGATTACTACCTGCTCGGTGAGGGGTTGGCCTTCGTCTCGCCGCACAAAGGCATCGCGGTCTCGCTGATGGATTCGCCCCTGGTCCGCATGGGAGACGGCGGCTCAGTCTCCACATGGCTCATGAACAACTTCTGGGAGACCAACTTCCGTCGCTGGTTAGGGGGTGTGTACGAGTTCAGGTATCGCATAGGTGTTGTACGAGACTGCGTATCGCCTGACGCCGCCATTGCTGGCTGTAGGCGACTGAATCTGCCTGTAGCTGTTGTAAGGCATGGCAACGTGGGCGCAGGAAACCGCCAGTGAACGGCGAAATATCCCCAGAGTGAAGTAGCCCGACCCTCTCTGGGAGGTGAGTCCGTGCGGTTCTTGAGAGGGGGCTCGGCTAGACGAGGAATCGATGAGGAGGCAACCAGTATGAAGAGGCTATCACTTCTGTTAGCGCTTGTTCTTGTGGTCGCGCTTAGCCTTGGGGCGGGTGCTCAAAAGATCATCGAGATCACTTACTGGACTCACACCGACGATAACAGAACCCTGATCGAGAACCGCTACATCGCGGAATTCCAGAAGATGTACCCCAACGTGCGCGTGAAGAGAGTCGTCAACGAGGCCGCTAAGATGGGAGACCTCGTGCTGACGGCTTTCTCTGCCAACAACGCTCCTGACCTTTTCAACCTGCCGATCGAGCAGGAGTATGGCTACATGATGCAGGGGCGCGTCTCTCCCGTGGACTACGCGGCCATTGGAGTCAAAGACGCCAACGCCCTCAGGGCGGAGTACATGCCCGGCACCTTCGACTCTGTCACCGTGGGCGGCAAGATCTACGGACTGCCCCTCGAGATCACGAACTGGGCCATCTATATAAACAAGAAGATCTTCCGGTCGGTCGGCCTGGATCCCGAGAAGGACTACCCGAAGACCTGGGAAGAGATGGCCGACATCTCCGAAAAGCTCACCCTGCGCAACGGCGATATCATCACCCGCCGCGGCTTTGACTTCAGGTATCCTTACTACTTAGTCTCACTCCTTCCCATGGTAGAGCAGCTCGGCGGAGCGCTCCTGAGCCCTGACGGCAAGAAGGCCATTGTCAACGACGCAGCCTGGCTCAAAGTGCTCAAGTTCATGAAGGAGTGGGGCCCCTACGGGCGCAACCTCGGCAGCCCCACCTACCCGGCTCCGCGCAAGATCTGGAACAAAGACAACAACGACATGGCGATGTGCCTCAGTGGCTTCTACCAGCAGGGCCGCCTGAAGATCGACAACGAGGCGTTCTTCGACAGCAACGAGTGGATGGTCGTTCCGTTCCCAGTGTTCAAGGACGCCGTCAACGACGTGCGCTGCTCATACTACGGCCACTTCCTGATGGTCAACGCACAGGCCCCCAAGGAGAAGCAGGAGATGGCATGGAAGCTAAGCGCCTACATGCTGAGCCATCCCATGGAGTATCTCAACATCGTGAACATCATAATCCCGAAGAAGGACATGCTCGACTCCAAGGAGTTCAAGAGCCTGCCTTACATGGACGTGTTCATGGACGACATGGCCAAGTCGCATATGGTATTCCTGCATGAGAACGGCTACCAGTTCGAGAGGTTCATAGGCGATGCGGTGCAGGCGGTCATGATGTCGAAGGTCACCGAGCAGGAGGCCCTCAACACCCTGCGCCAGCGCATACAGGAAGTCCTCGACGAGCAGTAAACGGACCTTAGAGCTGCGGCCGGGTGAGGAGCCAGGTTGCGGCAAGGACAGTAACAACGGGCAAGTCGCGGCGTAGGATCGCGGCTGCGAGGGATGGCGGCGGTGGTGGTGGTCGGGGTGGCAGCGGCTGACCGGCCCGGCAACGGGCTGGAGGGCAGGGCCTCGTCACTACCTCCGCTTCATCCTCCGAGTTGGCCGCCGATCCGCCGCCTCTTGCTGCCTTTGAACTGGAGGGGTGTCGAATGCGGCAGAGACGCGGATTTAGCATGGAGCAGAGGAAGGCCAGGTGGGGATGGATTTTTGTCACCCCGTCATTATTGTTCTTCTTTGTGTTCAGCTTCTACCCCATCTTCAACTCATTCTATCTCAGCTTCTTCCGAAAGAACCTGCTGTCGCTGAAACCGCCCACGTTCATAGGGCTCGACAACTACAAGTACCTGATGAGATCCAGCCTGTTCTGGCAGTCGGTGAAGAACACAGCGGTGTTCACCGTCGGAGCGTTCCTGCCGCTACTGGTGCTCAGTCTCATACTGGCAGCGTTCATCATGACGCGCCCGCGCTTTCGCAAGGGATTTCAGATGCTCCTCTACTCGCCGGCGGCGCTTTCGTCGGTGGTGGCGGCGCTGATCTGGTTGCTGATCTTTGACCCCAGAGGCATAGCCAACCAGGCCCTCAACGCGCTGATGAACACCTCAGGCGTCAACTACCATTGGCTGTCGAGCCCCGGGATGCTCAGGCTGTCGACTATCATAGTGTACGTGTGGAAGTACGTCGGCTACTTCACGGTGATATTCGTGGCAGGTATAGGGGCCATACCGGGGAGTCTGCACGAAGCCGCACTGATAGACGGCGCCGATCGCTGGACTGACTTCTGGCATATCACGTTTCCTCTGCTCAAACCGACTACACTCCTGGTTTCTGTTATGGCGATGATCCAATGCTTGAAGACGTTCAGCACGCAGTATCTGTTCGTGACGTCTGGCGCCATGTCGCAGCCGATTGAGGTCATTACACTGAACATCTACAACACGGCCATAAAAGACTACAGTATCGGCAGGGCAAGCGCCATGAGCGTGCTGCTGTTCCTGGTGATGCTGACGTTCACGTGGGTTCAGCTGAGACTGTCAAGAACTGAAGAAGTCAGCTACATGTAGCGGGAAGGCGAGGTGCAAGAGCATGAAGAGGATGAAACGACTGAACCTGGCCGACATCGCCATACTGGCATGCCTGGTCGGAGTGTGTATTGTGGTCCTCATACCCCTGGCGTTCATGTTCACATCATCGACCATGCCCGCCATAGACATATTGAAACTACCCTACCCGTGGTTCAGCGACCACTTCCACTGGCAGAACTTCTGGAACGGGATCAAAGGGCCTGAAGGCACGTTCATATTCCTCCGCAACATCCTGAACTCCCTCATCGTCGCGCTGGCCGTAACCTGCTCCACAGTGGTGCTTTCGGCGTTGACCGGATATGGCCTGGCCAAGTTCGAGTTCAAGGGTCGCACCGTCGTGTTCATGCTGATAATGGCGACGATGATGATCCCTTTTGAGGCCATCATGATTCCTCTTTACATGGTTGTCACGAGAATGGGACTGCAGGACTCGTACGCGGGGCTGATCGTACCCTTCCTTACCAGCGCCTTCGGCATCTTCCTCATGCGGCAGTTCCTGATGACGTTCCCCAATGAGGTGCTCGACGCCGCGCGCATAGACGGTGCCAGCGAACCGCGGATCTTCGCCAGCATCGTGCTGCCCAACGCCAAACCCGCCATAGCTACGCTTGCGGTGCTCACCTTCCGCTCACAGTGGGATAGCCTGTTGTGGCCGCTGCTTGTGATACAGTCGGAGGAGATGAAGACGATCCCTCTGTACATCACGAAGTTCATGGCGGAGACGCACAGCGATGAAGGCATCATGATGGCCATCGCCGTCATGGCCAGCATCCCGATGTTCATCATGTTCCTCACAATGTCGGAGTACTTCATCAACAGGGAGGGCCTGCACTCCAGCACCAAGGGGTAGGAAATCGAGGGTAACAAGCGCCCTCACCTCCAGTAGGTGGGGGCCATTTTGCGCTTACAGGAGACGAGGGGGAGGGGATGGCGGGGAAGGCGCGAGCGGCGGGAACGGCGGACCCCATGGCCTCTCGGCCTCGCGGCCCCGCACCCTCGCGCCAGGCTCGGGCTGAATACCTTGCGGCCTGCTGAGAGAAGCTACTCTCGGTACATCGCAGCGCGGAACCTGCGCTTGCGCACAGATGCCGGGAGGAGGGATGTAGTTGCCACATCTCAGCGGTGTGACCCCCACAGAAAGCTGGTATGCGTCAGAAGCTCTCTCGAAGGAACAGCTTTGCCTCAAGAAGTGCGGAGTCTACCTCAATCAGGTGCAGGATCCGCAACTCAAGTCCACAGTGCAGCAGCTGATGGAGACTTGCCAGCGGCATGTGACTAGTCTGCAGAGCATTGCGGGGAAGGACTCACACGGCAGCCAAACGATGATGTGACGGCGGCCAGGCGCCGGAAAGGAGACGCAGAGGCGTGGATCAGCAGAACAGACTGACCGACAAGGACATAGCTACTGACCTTCTGTGCGGCCTGAAGGAGATGGCGCTCAGCTATCACATGGCCAGTGTCGAAGCTGCCAATCCAAGGGTCAGGACGGCCTTTGAGAGTGCCCACGACGATGCCATGAAGCAGCAGTGGGAGCTGTGGCAGACCATGCACTCCAAGGGGTGGTACCAGCTTCAGGGGGAGACCAACATCAACCCCAATGTTCAACACAATCTTGGGAGCCCGGGCGGAAGCGCGGGCGCAGGGCAGAGGTGGTCGTAAGGGCCCGAACCGCCGCGCGCCGGCAGTGATGGTCGCGCGCGGCAAAGCCGGTGGTACCGGTGGCGCGGGTGGCATGCGCACCGAGGCGGGCTGTGGCGACGAAGGGCAGTGAGGAAGAGCGGCGTAGACGTAACAGATCTGGCAGAACGGCGGCGAGGCGTTTGCCTGCCGCCGTTTCAAGTGCAGTGGCGCGTCGGTGCTGTCGAGCGGACTCGGCGACTGTTCGGAGCGGTATCAGTGGATCAATGGCCTAATCGGCGGAATAGTAGTACTCCTGCGTGATGTACCAGGTACCGCCGATGCGGTCAAGCCAGTACGTGGTGAGTACGGGGCTCCAGCCCTCGGAGGCGCCGAAGTACCAGGGAGTGTAGCACTGGATGCAAGCCTCGTCAGGTCGGGGGCCGCCGGGAAGGGTAATGCGCATCATGTCAGTTACGTTCCAGTCGGCAAAGAAGTCAGAGCCCTCGGCGTTCAGGAGGTCCTGATAGATCTGTCGGATCTCAGCGTTTGTGTACGTACCGGTGTGTTCGTCGGTGTCGATGTGGACCGACCGATACACGCTTGGCCCGTAGCATAGGCCTGCATCATTCACGCTACCGATTTGCAGCGCCCTGGCCAGGGCCCTGAGCGTGTCTTCTGGAAGTGGACTTGAAGGTGTGCATCCTCCCGCTACGAAAGCCACTGTGAGGATCACGAGGGCGAGTGAGAGTCCGACTAGGCAAGAACGACTCAAGGGATCTACCTCCTAGGAGTATGATTATGGTTCTAGAGGTATTCCATGGCCAGCGCTGGAATCCTGCAGTAGGGGCCGTACTCTGCTTGATCGTACCAGGCATGCCATCAGCGGGTGGGCGAGGTGGGACGCGCGGAAGCGATGCTGACACTCCGAGGGAACCGCACGAGTCGAGGCTACCGACTGCTGGTCGCTGTAGCTCTCTAGACCTGAGTGTTTCGGTTCACCCGTACGCAGCGTTTGATGGTTGGCAGAAGCGCAGTGGCGATGAACCAGGCGCCTCGCGGGCAGAGTTAGGGCCCACAGCCATGCCTGTAGGCGAGGCTGGGGGCCCATGGACTTCTCGTGGCGCACTCCGGCAACTCCTTGATCCCTGCAAGGCATTGTGTGCCGGGTGTCATGTACGGACTACGGGCGGAGGAGAGGGCAGTGCGTCCCCTCCTTATCAGGTGCCTTCGGTTTGTGGACTAAGCCATCGTTCTCAGTTCTTCCAGCTGCCGGTGGCGCTTGCCCGGGTCAGGTCGGTAAGCAACTGCCGTGCGACTCCGAGAGCATTCAAGGCGGTGCCACCGCAGTAGTTGGTGAGGAACGCGGAAGCGATCTTGGGGTCGGTCATATACATCGTGTATGCAGCATGCTCGACGAAGGGTTGGGCCGCCAACAGGTCAGTCTCGATGCTCTTGAACACGGGGCGAACCCGGCCGATGAAGGTGCCGTAGTGCGCATCGACGACTTGCATCAGCTTACTGTATGTCCACCATGCTGACGCATCTGACGGTATCTCGGTGCCTGTTCTGAATTCCACTGGCGTAGTGGTTATGCCAACATACCAGGGCACATACACGCTGAGACAAGGGGTCTTGTCTGACCTCCAGATCACAGTACCGATCTCGGCAGGGAGCCAGGCCCTGGCCTGGATCACTGACGAGCTATTGGTGGTGTTGACGCAGATGACCCTGTTGTCGGTCCAGTGTGGGCTACCTTCTTTGTAGCCGTTGGTAGCGTCCTGCGGAGTCCCCTCATAGTGAATGCGCTCGAATTCCATGGCCATCTCAACAGTGATCTTCTTGTCAGGCACAACGCCGTTAACGACGCCACGCTCACTGACGTAAGGAACTGCGGAGTTGATATCCAGACCGAGTGACGGCTTGAGGAACATCAGGCCACCCAACTCACGCAAGGTGTTGCCGGGTGACATGAGTGAATCCGGGCTACCATATACCTCGGCGAAGTTGAACTTCACGCCACTAT
>DBQN01000053.1:0-9810 GCA_002305255.1 Firmicutes bacterium UBA1393
GGGGTTGCGGTGTGCGTTGACATTTCGGCCAGCCATGTGATAGGTTGGATTAGTGACTGCAGGTATCGCTTGAATACTGGCAGTCGCTGGCAAGATGGCCGGGCAAAGGCGCAGTCAGGCGCGGGTGCGCTTCGAGCCAGGCATATCTGGGCCAATTCGGAGGAGGTCCAGTCAAATGCGGGAAGGAATCACCCTCCAGTGCGGTGAGTGCAAGAACCGCAACTACCAGACTACGAAGAACAAGAAGAACGATCCCGACAGGATCGAGCGGAAGAAGTACTGCAAGTTCTGCAGGGCTCACACCGTGCACAAGGAGACTCGTTAGTCTCCACAACTGGGTACAGGGGGGGTATGCTACGATGGCTCAGGAAGGCAAACCCACTCTCCTGACGCGCATCCAGGGCGTAGGCGCATCGATCAGCAAGTTCTTCCGCGAGGTTCGCGCTGAGTTCAGGCGCGTGCAGTGGCCCGGACGTAGGGAGCTGATCTCTCTCACCGTCGCGGTGCTAGCGTACGTCGCGCTCATCACGGCGTTCCTCGGTGTCGTGGATCTTGGCCTTTCGTCCGTGATCAATGCCTTGATCAAGGTAGCCGCGTAGGAGCCGCGAGGTAATAATGAGCTCAACAACGAACAACGACAGAGAGTGGTACGTCATCCACACGTACTCGGGCTACGAGAACAAGGTCAAGGCCAACCTGGAGCGCCGCGTTCAAACGATGGAGAAGGAAGACAAGATCTTCCGGGTGTTCGTGCCCACCGACGAGGAAACCGAGGTCAAAGAGGGCAAGAAGAAGGTCGTCAAGCGCAAGCGTTTCCCCGGCTACGTTCTCGTGGAGATGGTAATGACCGACGACTCGTGGTATGTCGTCAGGAACACGCCCGGCGTCACCGGGTTTGTAGGCTCCGGCAACAAACCTATCGCTCTCACAGAGGATGAAACCCGCGCGCTGTTGAGACAGATGGGCGAGATGCCCGAGGAACCTAAGATCCGTGTGGATTTCTCCGAAGGTGAAGCCGTGCGGGTAACCTCCGGGGCGTTCAAGGATTTCGAGGGGATCGTTCAGGAGGTCAACGCAGAGCGAGGCAAGCTATGGGTTCTCCTGTCGGTGTTCGGGCGCGAAACCCCGGTGGAACTCGACTTTTCCGGTGTCGAGAAGCTATAGCGCATAACCGGGAGGAGGTGTCAGCTAATGGCGAAGAAAGTCACAGCTATGGTCAAGCTCCAGCTCAATGCCGGTAAGGCTACTCCGGCGCCGCCTGTAGGACCTGTGCTGGCCCCGACAGGCATCAACATCGTGGAGTTCTGCAAGAACTTCAACGCCCGCACAGCCGACCAGGTGGGGACGATCATCCCCGTCGAGGTCACGGTGTACGATGACCGTTCGTACTCACTGGTACTGAAAACGCCGCCCGTATCCTTCTTGATCAAGAAGGCTGCCGGCATCGCCAGTGGTTCAGGGGTACCGAACAAAACTAAGGTAGCCAAGCTGTCGAAGGACAAGGTCAGGGAGATCGCGCAGCTCAAGATGCCCGACCTGAACGCCAACGACATCGAAGCAGCGATGAGGCTCGTCGCTGGAAGCGCTCGCAGCATGGGCGTAGAAGTGGAAGACTAGCACTATCTGGTGCATCGCCCGTTCGTGGGAGGACAAGTTCCGCATGCACCACGAAGGAGGAACACTCAATGCCACATAGGGGCAAGAAGTACCAAACCTCATTCAAGCTCGTAGACCGTACGAAGCTCTATGATCCGAAGGAGGCCGTGGCGCTCCTCACCGACATCGCCAAGGCCAAGTTCGACGAGACTGTGGAAGCCCACATTCGCTTGGGAGTTGATCCCCGGCGTTCCGACCAGCAGGTACGCGGCGCCGTTGTGCTCCCGCACGGAACCGGCAGAACCAAGCGAGTCCTCGTGTTCGCCAAAGGCGAAAAGGTGAGAGAGGCTGAAGAGGCCGGCGCCGATTTCGTAGGCGGCGACGAGATGGCAGAGAAGATAAAAGGCGGATGGATGGACTTCGACATCACCGTGGCGACGCCCGATATGATGGGCACCGTCGGTAAGCTCGGCAAGATCCTCGGCCCCAGAGGCCTGATGCCCAACCCCAAAACCGGCACCGTTACCTTCGATCTCGCCAAGGCCATTGCCGAGATCAAAGCCGGTAAGGTTGAGTACAGGGTCGACAAGACCGGGATCGTGCACGTTCCCATCGGCAAGGTATCGTTCGGTGCCGAGAAGCTCTACCAGAACCTCGCGGTGATCATGGACGCGCTCAACAAGGCAAAGCCGGCTGCAGCCAAAGGGACATACGTGAAGAGCGTCTCTGTGGCGTCAACCATGAGCCCCGGCGTGTTTGTGAGCCCGCAGGCGGCGACCTCGATGTCGCTCGATAGGTAGCAGGTAATCGGAAGTCGACAGTCGATCCGTTATCAAAGCCTTGACAATAGAGAGTGCACCAGGCCGGTGACAGCAGGTGTCGGCTGAGGCTGACTTAATGGACCCTACGGTCCGCCCGCCGAGGTCGGAGGCGCGTTTCCACACTTTATGAGTATTGTGGGACCTCCGGCCAGTGTTGAGCCGAGGTCCCTTTCTGTTGTCATGATCCAGACAGCAAGGAGGTGTAATAGTGCCTACACCGGAGAAAGCAAAAGTCATCGAGGAGCTAGTGGTCAAGCTGAGCGGCTCTCAGGCTGCAGTGCTGGCAGACTTCAGGGGGCTGAACGTGGGCCAGGTAACGAAGCTTCGCCGCAAGCTCAGAGAGTCTGGAGCCCATTACGAGGTATACAAGAACACCCTCATCAGAATCGCGGCCGAGAGAGCTGGCGTCACCGGCCTGGAGCCCTATCTTGAAGGGCCTACGGCTGTAGCGTTTGCCGGGGAAGACCTTACCGCCCCTGCCAAAGTGCTCACGGACTTCGCCAAGGAGAGCAAGATCCTGCAGGTGAAGGCGGGTATCCTCAAGGGCAAGGCGATCGACAAGGCTCAGGTAGCACAGCTAGCCAACCTTCCGTCGCGTGAGGTCCTTCTTGCGCAGGTTCTTGGAGCCATGCGTTCACCCATCTCGGGCCTGGTCAACGTGTTGGCAGGTCCTACGCGCCAGCTAGTTGTGGCGCTTGACGCGATCAGAGCACAAAAACAAGAGGCTGCCGGCGCCGCAGCGCCCGCAGAGGCCTAGAAAAGGGAGGCACCATTCAAATGACCAAGGAAGAGATCCTCTCCGCTATTGAGAACATGACGGTTATAGAACTTTCCGAGCTCGTGAAGGCCCTCGAGGATAAGTTCGGCGTGAGCGCCGCGGCGCCCATGGCCTTCGCAGCGGCTCCCGCAGCGGGCGCTGCTCCTGCAGCTGAGGTCGAAGAGAAGACCGAGTTCGACGTGATCCTCATCACCGCTGGCGACAAGAAGATCCCCGTGCTGAAGGTAGTCCGCGAGATTACCGGCCTCGGCCTCAAGGAAGCAAAGGATCTGGTCGACAACGCTCCCAAGCCCGTCAAGGAAGGCATCAAGAAGGAAGACGCACAGAAGATCAAGGCCCAGCTCGAAGAGGCTGGCGCACAGGTCGAGATCAAGTAAGACCCCAATGCGATTCCGGCCGGTGCGCTTTGGGCACACCGGCCGGAATCCAACTGCTTGTGTTTCCATGGCAGCCAAATTGACTCCATGGGCGTGTTGTGATATCATGGCTCATTGTAACAATGAGAGTGAGGGGACACGTGAACAAGCATGATGCCCATTCGCGTGGGGTTCTAGTGAAGCGCGGAGGAAAGAAGACCTATGCCGCGCTGTTCGTTATGTCCCGGAATCACATAAGGAAGCAGGGTGGGTTGCATGGACGTTGCCGAGAGACCGAAGAGGCGTGAGAGAGTTTCGTTTTCCCGTATCCCTGAAGTTCTCGGAGTCCCTAACCTCATCGAGATCCAGCGGAAGTCATACCAGTGGTTTCTGGATGAGGGCCTGCTTGAGACGTTTCGAGACATCTCTCCGGTTCAGGACTTCACTGGCAACCTGGCTCTGGAGTTCACCGGTTACTCACTCGGATCGCCCAAGTACACTGAGGATGAGTGCAAACAGCGGGATGTCACCTTTGCCGCTCCGCTAAAGGTGAAAGTCCGTCTCATCAACAACGAAACCCGAGAGGTCAAGGAGCAAGAGGTGTTCATGGGCGATTTCCCGCTCATGACCCCGACGGGGACCTTCATCATTAATGGCGCCGAACGAGTCATCGTCAGTCAGCTGGTTCGTTCTCCCGGTGCTTATTTCGACATCGTCAGGGATCCTTCCTCTGGGAAAACAACGTATACGGCATCGATAATTCCCAACAGAGGCGCGTGGCTCGAGTTTGAAACCGATGCTTCTGACGTCATATATGTGCACGTCGACAGGACGCGAAAGATTCCTGCGACGGTGCTTCTGCGCGCTCTAGGGTGGGGCACAACCCAGAAGATCATGGATCTGTTCGGCGATAACGACCTCATCAGGAACACGCTTGAGAAGGACAACACCAACAGCCAGGACGAGGCTCTTGTAGAGGTATACAAGAGACTGCGCCCCGGCGAGCCGCCGGCTGTCGATAGCGCCCGGTCGCTCTTCGATTCGTTGTTCTTCGATCCCAAGCGATATGACCTGGCAGGCGTAGGCCGCTACAAGCTCAACCGCAAGTTTGAGCTGGCCGATAGGCTTATCGGGCAGCGTCTGGCACGTCCCATCTTCAAGGATGGTCTGGAGCTGCGCAGCGGCAGGCTCATCGATCCGATCACAGGCGAAGTAGTCCGCGTCGGGCGCAGCGAATCGGGGCCGAAGATCGACCCCAATACCGGCGAGGTTCTTGAGGCCGGCGAGATCACCGATGACATCGCGTCGATGATACTGGTGGCCGAAGGCGAGAAGGTCACGGCCCGCAAGGCTGAGGCAATCAGAGACCTCGAACACCGCCATTTGCTGCACGAGGCTTACGTCCGCGTGGGCGACGATTCGCGCGAGGTCAAGGTCATAGGCAACAGGTTCTCTCCTGCCGATCAGAAGGTCATCACCGTCGACGACGTGGTCGCGACAGTGAACTACCTGGTCAACCTTCAGTATGGCATCGGAACCAGAGACGACATCGACCATTTGGGCAACAGAAGGCTGAAGTCCGTTGGCGAGCTGCTGCAGAACCAGTTCAGGATCGGCCTTTCACGCATGGAGCGCGTCATCCGCGAGCGAATGACCATCCAGGACGTGGAGGCTGTGACGCCCCAGGCTTTGATCAACATCAGGCCCGTGGTGGCGGCTGTGAAGGAGTTCTTCGGATCCAGCCAGCTGTCGCAGTTCATGGATCAGATAAACCCATTGTCTGAGCTGACCCACAAGCGCAGGCTATCGGCGCTGGGCCCCGGAGGTCTGTCTCGAGAGCGCGCAGGGTTCGACGTGCGCGACGTGCATCACTCGCACTACGGCAGGATGTGCCCTATTGAGACGCCTGAAGGACCCAACATCGGTCTCATAGGTTCGCTCTGCACCTATGCGAGGATCAACGATTACGGGTTCATCGAAACCCCATATCGCAAGGTCGAGAACGCCAGGGTCACCAGCGAGATCGTCTATCTCACTGCTGACGTGGAAGACCATTACGTCATTGCTCAGGCGAACGAACCGCTGGATGAGACGGGTGCGTTCGTCCATCCCAAGATCGCGTGCCGCCTGAGGGATGACATCCTGTTGGCCTCTGCTGATCAGGTTGACTTCATGGACGTGTCGCCCAAGCAGCTGGTGTCGGTGGCCACCGCGCTCATTCCGTTCCTCGAGAACGACGATGCCGGCCGCGCCCTGATGGGCTCGAACATGCAGAGGCAGGCTGTGCCTCTCATCAGGACAGAGGCGCCCTTCGTCGGCACAGGCATGGAATACAAGGCTGCTGTCGACTCCGGAGTCGTCGTTGTCGCTGCCAGGGCAGGTTATGTGGAGTATGTCGACGCCGATTCAGTGCGGGTGCGCACTGACGAGGGCGCTCTCGATACCTACCGGCTGATCAAGTTTGCCCGGTCTAACCAGGGCACGTGCATGAATCAGCGGCCGGTGGTCTCGCCGGGGCAGCGTGTTGAAGCAGGCGATGTACTTGCCGACGGGCCGTCTACCGACAAGGGCGAGATGGCGCTGGGCAGGAACGTGCTCGTGGCGTTCATGCCATGGGAAGGCTACAACTACGAGGACGCGATCCTCATCTCTGAGCGCCTGGTGATCGGTGATGTGTTCACCTCGATCCATATAGAGGAGTACGAGTCAGAAGCCCGTGACACGAAGCTTGGGCCTGAAGACATCACCCGCGATATCCCCAACGTCAGTGAAGACGCCTTGAAGGACCTCGATGAAGAGGGAATCATCCGCGTCGGCGCCGAGGTGCGCACGGGCGATATCCTTGTGGGCAAGGTCACCCCTAAGGGCGAGACCGAGCTCACACCTGAAGAGCGCCTGCTCAGGGCCATCTTCGGCGAGAAGGCACGCGAGGTGAGAGACACATCTCTCAGGGTTCCTCACGGCGAGTCCGGCAAGGTCGTGGCCGTGCATGTGTTCTCGCGCGACGGAATGAAGGGCGAAGACAGGCCTGACGAGCTTGGCCCGGGCGTGAACAAGCTGGTGCGCGTGTATGTCGCGCAGAAGCGCAAGATCTCTGAGGGCGACAAGATGGCCGGCCGCCACGGCAACAAGGGCGTCATCGCCAGGATACTGCCGGTGGAAGACATGCCGTTCCTGCCTGATGGCAGGCCGATCGAGGTCGTACTTAACCCCCTGGGCGTGCCGTCGAGAATGAACATCGGCCAGGTGCTTGAGACTCATCTCGGGTGGGCAGCGGCTACCATGGGCCTGCATATCGCGACGCCTGTATTCGACGGAGCCTCGGAGGAAGACGTATTCCAGTTCCTTGAGAAGGCCGGCCTGCCGCGAAGCGGCAAGACGACGCTGTATGACGGCCGCACAGGCGAGGCCTATGACCGTCAGGTCACCGTGGGCTACGCATACCTGCTGAAGCTGCTGCACCTGGTTGACGACAAGATCCACGCGCGCTCGACCGGTCCGTACTCCCTCGTCACTCAGCAGCCGCTGGGCGGCAAGGCGCAGTTCGGTGGCCAGAGGTTCGGCGAGATGGAGGTGTGGGCCCTCGAGGCTTACGGTGCCTCCTACACCCTGCAGGAGCTGCTCACAGTGAAGTCCGACGACATCGTGGGCCGCGTCAAGACCTACGAGGCCATCGTGAAGGGCGAGAACGTCCCCGAGCCTGGAGTGCCTGAGTCGTTCAAAGTGCTCATCAAGGAGCTCCAGAGCCTCTGCCTCGACGTGAAGGTGTTGTCGCACGATGATCGCGAGATCGAGATAAGGGAGACTGACGACGATATCGAGGCCACCGCCAGCGAGCTGGGGATCGACATAGGCAACAGATCTGGAAGGGTCGACTCCATCAGCGGAGGCGGGTTCAAGGGCGAGGCCAGAATCAAGCCCGAGACGGACGACGAGAGTGATGAGGACCCGGCTGCCGATGACGACATCGACCTGGAAGCAGACGGTCTGACCATCACGAACCCGTTGGGTGAGGATGACGGCGAGGGCGAGGGCGATGACTTCGGCATCGACATTGGCATTGGCATGGGCGACCAGGGCGATGATGAAATATAGAGCCCAAGGGCTGAAAAGGGGGAGAGGCGGATGCTAGACGTCAACGATTTTGAGCAGATCAAGATAGGGATGGCATCCCCAGAACAGATACGGGCATGGTCGAGCGGAGAGGTCAAGAAACCTGAGACCATCAACTACCGTACTCTCAAGCCCGAGCGCGAGGGGCTCTTCTGCGAGAAGATCTTCGGACCTCAACGCGACTGGGAGTGCCACTGCGGTAAGTACAAGCGCATCCGCTACAAGGGCGTCGTGTGCGACAAGTGCGGAGTCGAAGTCACCAGGGCCAAGGTTCGCCGTGAGAGGCTGGGCCATATCGAGCTCGCGGCCCCTGTGTCGCACATCTGGTACTTCAAGGGCATCCCTTCGAGGATGGGTCTTCTGCTCGACATGTCGCCGAGGGCGCTCGAGAAGATAATCTACTTCGCTTCATATATAGTCACGGATCCGGGCGATACGCCCCTGGCGAAGAAGCAGCTGCTCACTGAGGCCGAGTACCGCGATTACCGCGACAAGTACGGCCAGCTGTTCAGGGCGTCTATGGGGGCTGAAGCCGTTCAGGAGCTGTTGCGCGGCATCGACCTTACAGAGCTTGCCGAGGAGCTCCGCGCGGAGATCGAGGAGAGCACGGGGCAGAGGCGCGTCCGTGCCATCAGAAGGCTCGAGGTTGTTGAGGCGTTCCGAAAGTCCAACACGAGCCCTGAGTGGATGATCCTCGAGGTCATTCCGGTGATACCGCCTGACCTGCGCCCGATGGTGCAGCTTGATGGCGGCAGGTTTGCCACGTCTGACCTGAACGACCTTTACAGGCGCGTGATCAACAGGAACAACAGACTGAAGAAGCTGCTCGAGCTGCAGGCGCCCGACATCATCGTGCGCAACGAGAAGCGCATGCTGCAGGAGGCCGTCGACGCCCTGATAGACAACGGGCGTAGGGGCAGGCCCGTCACGGGCCCTGGGAACAGGCCGCTGAAGAGCATCTCCGATCTGCTCAAGGGCAAACAAGGCCGCTTCCGCCAGAACCTGCTGGGCAAGCGCGTTGACTACTCAGGCCGTTCTGTGATCGTCGTCGGCCCAACGCTCAAGATGCACCAGTGCGGACTTCCTAAGGAGATGGCCCTGGAGCTGTTCAAGCCGTTCGTGATGAAGCGGCTGGTGGACAAGGGCTTCGCCCACAACATCAAGAGCGCGAAGCGCATGGTAGACAGGGTGAGGTCTGAGGTATGGGACGTTCTCGAGGAGATCATCACCGAGCATCCCGTGCTCCTGAACCGCGCTCCGACCCTGCACCGCCTCGGCATCCAGGCCTTCGAGCCGGTGCTGGTGGAGGGCAAGGCGATCCAGATCCATCCCCTGGTGTGTACCGCATACAACGCTGACTTCGACGGCGACCAGATGGCNNTGGCCGTGCACGTGCCGCTGTCGGCTGAGGCGCAGGCAGAGGCGCGCCTCCTGATGCTGTCGGTGAACAACATACTCTCACCTGCGAACGGGGGGCCGGTGGCCACGCCCACGCAAGACATGGTGCTGGGCTGCTACTACCTGACCTTCGAAAGGGTGGGGGCAAAGGGCGAGGGCAAGGTGTTCTCCACGCCTGAGCTGGCCAAGGCGGCATATGACGCGGGCGTCATTGCCCTGCACTCCAGGGTCGTAGTGAGGATCCCTGAGAGCAAGAAGCTTCTGGGAGCGGAGGCAGCTGGNNTCACGCAGGATCGTTACCACCGTGGGCAAGCTCATATTCAACGAGGTGTTCCCGCCTGAGTTCCCGTATGTGAACTCGGCCGAGACCAGCTTCGATGACAAGCTCACGCAGGGTGACTTTGTAGGCAGGGGAGTCGATGTGAAGGCCCTGCTCAAGTCGCCGGAACTCCGTCGCCGCAGGCCGACCACAAAGAGCTTCCTCAGCAAACTCGTGGGCCGGCTGCGCAGGGAGTACGGTANNCGCCGCCACCGCCGACATGCTCGATGCCATCAAGAGGCTGGGTTACCACTTCGCCACGGTGTCAGGCACCACGGTGGGCATCGAGGACGTGAGGGTACCGGAGGAGAAAGCCACCCTCATCACGGAGGCGGAGAAGAAGGTTGAGCAGATAGAGGGCCAGTACAGGCGAGGCCTGCTGCTAGAAGACGAGAAGTACAGCCTTATCATCGACGTGTGGACAGAGGC
>DBQN01000053.1:9850-11040 GCA_002305255.1 Firmicutes bacterium UBA1393
AACCCTGTATACATGATGGCCATCTCAGGAGCCCGAGGCAACGTCCAGCAGCTCAATCAGCTGGCAGGCATGAGGGGTCTGGTGGCCGACCCCACGGGGCGCACCATCGACGTGCCCATCAAGGCCAACTTCCGTGAGGGGCTGAACGTGCTGGAGTATTTCATCTCCACACACGGCACTCGAAAGGGCCTGGCCGACACGGCTCTTCGGACAGCCGACTCAGGTTACCTGACGAGGCGTCTCGTTGACGTGGCCCAGGACATGATCGTGAGAGACTACGACTGCGGCACCACCGAGGGTGTCATGGCGACACCGCTGGTGGAAGGCGACACCGTCATCGAGAGCCTGGCGGAGAGACTCGTGGGCAGAGTGAGCCTCAAGGAACTCACATGTGAGGAGACCGGCGAAGTCATCCTCCAGAAGAACCAGATGATCGACGAGGACACTGCCGAGATCATCGAGAAGCGGTTCAAGGAGTGGCCCATCCGCTCCGTGCTGAAGTGCCGCACCAGATACGGCGTGTGCGCACTGTGCTATGGAAGGAACCTGGCCACAGGCTCGCTGGTGGAAGTGGGTGAGGCGGTGGGCACCATCGCTGCCCAGTCCATTGGTGANNGCTCACGATGAGGACGTTCCACACCGGCGGCGTGGCGGGCGATGACATCACCCGCGGTCTTCCCCGAGTGGAGGAGCTGTTCGAGGCGAGGCGTCCGAAGGGCAAGGCCGTAATGACCGAGCACGACGGCGTAGTGAGGATCGAGGATTCCCGCGGCCAGCGCAAGATCATTNNTCGTCAGCGATGACGGCGAGGAGCACGAGTACGCCGTATCGGCCGGCGCCAGGCTCGAGGTGCGTGAAGGTGACAGGGTACGTGCCGGCGACAGCCTGACAGAGGGCTCCCTCGACCCGCACGAGCTGATCAAGGTCAGCGGTACCCTGGGCGTCCAGCAGTATATCGTCAGAGAGGTCCAAGACGTATACCGCAGCCAGGGCGTGGAGATAAACGACAAGCACATCGAGGTAGTCGTGCGCCAGATGATGCGCAAGGTGAAGGTGGAGGACGCCGGCGGTACCGAACTGCTTCCAGGCGAGACCATCGACATCTTCAGATTCGAGGAGGCCTGCGCTGAGGCTGAGGCGCAGGGTCTTGCGCCGGCCACGGCGAAGCCGCTTCTGCTCGGCATCACCAA
>DBQN01000053.1:11119-11518 GCA_002305255.1 Firmicutes bacterium UBA1393
ATCGGCAAGCTGATACCCGCAGGCACCGGTATGACCCGTTACCGCAATGTGAAGCTGGCGGTGAGCCCGGAGGCCGATGTCGACATCATGCTGGGCATCGAGCCCAAGCCCGCTGCGGCAGGGCTCGCGCTGACGGCGACTGCGGGCGCGGCGGCGGCAGCTGGCGGGGGTATGGGCGAGGCAGCGCCGACTACGACGGTCGCACCGCGCCGACCCGACAGGTTCGACAGGTTCGACCACAGGAAGGCCGCCCCTGAACCGGGCAGGCCGACTCTGGGAGCTCCGCTGGGAGAGAGCGAGAGTGCCATGGAGCTTAAGCGCATCAAGGAGCTGCTCGAGCGTCCGGCCTCGCGCGACTGACACTGATATGATGGAACTGGGCACGCAGCATGTGCTGCG
>DBQN01000053.1:11607-11867 GCA_002305255.1 Firmicutes bacterium UBA1393
GCAACTATACTATGTCCGTTCCCGGCTAGTTCGGAAGGAGCGAAACCCCGTATGTACCAGGATCTTGCCGCTGCCTCACGCCGGGTCATCGGCAGCAAGCAGACGGCGAGGGCTCTCGAGAGAGAAAGCGTCAAGGCAGTGTATATAGCGCGTGATGCCGACGAGAGAGTGGTTCGCGACCTGAAGGATATGTGTCTGGCGAAGGACGTACCCGTCATCATAGTGGATTCCATGCTTGAACTCGGCAAGGTGTGCGGGAT
>DBQN01000053.1:11872-12124 GCA_002305255.1 Firmicutes bacterium UBA1393
TGGGGCACGCGCTGGCCTGCCGATTGTTGTTCGAGGTAACTGTCAGGGAAGGAGGTGGCACGCATGCCAACCATTAACCAGCTGGTGAGAAAGGGTAGGCGTCAGAGCAGTGACAAGTCAACCGCTCCGGCTCTGAGGTACCAGTACAACACCCTCAAGCGTAGAACTCGCTATGGAGAGGGGTCCCCTCAGCGCAGAGGCGTATGCACGGTTGTGAGAACAACCACGCCGAAGAAGCCGAACTCGGCTCTT
>DBQN01000061.1:0-9184 GCA_002305255.1 Firmicutes bacterium UBA1393
GCCATCGTCGATCAGCCCCTGATCACGCGACTCGAGATGGAAGGATTTCGGGCGTTCGCGCTCCGAGCTGCACACTTTTCACCGTTTCCCGCCCTGAGCCGCAGGGATACCGGCAATCTATCACAAGGGCCAACCTAGACTACAGAACCGTTGCGGCCGCGTGTCATACCGCCCGCCGCATCGATCACGGCTGCTGCAGCTAGGACTATCAATGGTAGATATGCCCCACAGGGCATATCCTTCCTTCTGCCCCTCGCCCGTCGCGGGCTCCAGGCCATCGTCGATCGGCCCCTGATCACGCGACTCGAGATGGAAGGATTTCGGGTGTCCGCGCTCCGAGCTGCACACTTTTCACCGTTTCCCGCCCTGAACTGCAAGGATACCGGTAATCTATCACAAGGGCGAACGCAGACTACAGAACCGTCGCGGCCGCGTGTCATATCGCCCGCCGCGACGAGATCCGGACTTGGGTTCTTGCGTCAGCGGAACACCCATGAAGGCCAGCTGCAGTAGGGATAGTGCAATGAAGATGCGGCGGTTGTCGCATGTAGTAAGCCGTGGCCAGCGTGCTGGTTGCTCTATTTCGAACAGGGATACCGCAGTATGGTCTTGAGCTTTTCAGGAGCCACGCGCTTTGGATCGCCCAGGTAGATCTCGTGGTGCTTCCCATGCAGGACGTATCCGTTCTCACTTGCGAACGCTTCGATCCTGGCTATGGTCGCCGGCTCCTCGCTGTACGGGCCGAGGTGTAGAGTCTGCACGCACAACCCCTCATGAAGCCCCTCAAAACGTAGCTTCTCAATAGCAGGGCTCGGGCGCTTCTTGCGGAGCTTGGCGCAGGCTTCCGCAAACATCGAGTCGGTAACGTGGTCGGGCTGAACTATCATCGCAATCCACGCCCAGTTGCCGGGTTGCGATATGTCAAACTGACCGTCAGTGGCCCACCACAGCGCCTCGAGAGGCATCACCGCATAGTCGATGGGATCCACAGTCCGCTGTTTCGACATGAACTTGAGGGCGTAGGAAACACCGTAAAGCGCCTCGACAGCCTGTTGAAACGACGGCGATGTCGCGGGCGCACAGCCGGGCTCGATGACGCCCTCCACCATGGCGTACTTGAACTCGGGCACGTCAACTACTTCAACTTTGCCGGCAGCCGGCTGGTACAGATGTTTGAGCTGTTTGCGCAGGTCTAGTGTTCCCATCTCCCATAGCCTCCTCGATGGTGACCTAGTGTTGGAGTCGTTCTCCGCGATCCCAGCATCTCCTTCCGGGCGACATGTGCCGACGGGTGCCGACGAGGCCGGTGCTCGCGCCTTGACTCCGAGTCAGCCGAGTCAGCCACGCTCCTCCAGGCTGGCGGCCGGAACTGGCCCTACCGCACGTGTCGCATGAAGGCCCATGCCGCAACTACCTCACTACACGAGAGTCTCTGTCGCACAGCCCGCCGCCTTGTCCGGAGAGCTGCCAACTTGCAGTAATAGGGTGGGCTGGTATAATCAAGACAGAATTGGCGGCGAGGCGACATCGCCTACAGCCCAAAGAGGCACCGGAAGGTGCCTGGCCGCCGAATGGGAGGATAGCATAGTGAGAATGGACTCCAGAAACAAGCTCCATCCACTGCTCATGTTGTTACTGGTCATTACCGCACTGCTGATGCCCTTCACGCTCGCTTCCGGTGCCGCGGGCTCGCCCGAGGCCTATCCTGGACTGGCTGCCCTGGCGCAGCAGAGAGTCAATACGCTCATAAACGACTACGGAGTCACCAGCGTTCAATACGCCGTGATATCCCGGGGCAACATCGTGCTTTCCGGCAATGCCGGGGTGTACAGCCGCACCGAGGACAGGCCCATCACGGCCGACACTATGTATGGGATCGGATCCACCAGTAAGGCGTTCACCACAGCATCGGTCATGCTCCTGGTGGATCGGGGTCTGATAGACCTTGATGCTCCTGTCACTACATACATCCCGGAATTCACTCTGGCTGACCCGCGCTATACCGAGATCACCGTCCGCATGTTGCTCAACCACTCGTCCGGCCTGATGGGCTCCACTTTCCCAAGTGGAGCCCTCTTCAATGATGGCGATACTGTGCTACACGATCGATTCATCGACACCATTGCAGATCAGCGGCTCAAAGCAGCCCCGGGTGAATTCTCAGTGTACTGCAATGACGGTTTCACCTTGGCCGAACTGCTAGTAGAGAGAGTCAGCGGCATGAGCTTCACCGATTTCATCAAGGCCAACATCACTGACCCGCTTGGGATGAACCATACAGCCACGCCTCAAAGCGAGTTCGATCGCTCCAGCCTGGCCAGAACGTATGCTGATGTGGCAGGCGGCTCTGAAGTCATAGACTCGCTGGGCGTGATAGGATCGGGCGGGATATACTCCACGGCCGAAGATCTATGCAAGTTCGCCGGCATGTTCATGGACGAACCCGGTTACGTCCCTGCTCGGGGTATGCTCTCATCCCAGTCTCGCAATGCAATGACCGCTGAGGAGTATGAGAAGGGAATCTGGCCCGAACCGGGCCCCAGCATATTCAACTACGGTCTCGGCTGGGATTCTGTACACACCTACCCCTTCGCCAACTACGGCATCCAGGCCATCGCAAAGGGCGGCGACACCCAGTACTACCATGCTACCCTGCTTATCTTGCCCGCCTACGATCTTGCGGCGGCGCTTGTATCGTCGGGCGGAACCAGCACCTATAACCTTATCACTGCAAGCGAACTGCTTCAGCACGTGCTCAGATCCGAAGGCGTCCTCACCGCAGCCCGGCCCGAGGTGCCGGGAGATGCGCCCGTGGCAGTGCCCATGCCACCCACCTTCATGGCATATTCCGGACTGTATGGAAGCGCAACAGTCCTCAACTCAGTAGATATCTTCGCCGATGGACGCCTGACCATCGCCACGCTCGGCGACGACACCAAACCCCCGGAGACACTGGTATACGTAGGCGACGGCGTATTCGCGTCGGCAGATGGCATCAAGAGGATGAACTTTGTGACTGAATCGAACGGTCACACCTACATAAGGCGGGTGGCAGAGCAGGAGGTGCCCGGTCTGGGACCTCTCGCCCTAACAGACCATTTCGTGCAGAAGCTCGCCCCCGTCGGGATCGACGAGGCCACACTGAACGCCTGGTACGCAAGGGACGGAGTGTCCTACTATCCAGTGTCCGAAAAGTTCAGCTCTCAGGGCTACGCGCAGCCTGATGCCCCGGTTACGGTCGGGTTGTCGAAGGAACAGCCCGGCTACGTTGGCACGCTGCAGATCATCGACGCGAACAGAGCAGTGTCACCCATACAGATCCCCGGAATGAACGGGCGCGACCTTATAGATCTCACGTTTCACGTTCAGGATGGCGTGGAATACGTGAAGGCCGTCGGTGTGCTGTACATGAGTGAGAAGAGCTTCGCTGTCCTCGCCACCGACCAGGCCGCCACTTACACGATTGGCCCTGATGGTCACGGGCTATGGTATCGTATCGTCGATGCCGGCAACGACAAGACGATCATAGTGAACATGCCAGAGCAGGCTTCGTTTGCGGTATACGCGGAAGGCAAGTGCATTGATTTCTCGTGGATAACCGGCCATCGTGAAGCCCAACTGCCGGCCGAGGGACTGATCATGTTCGTCGGCGCCCCTGGCACTGTGTTCGAGGTGAGCTTCGGCACAGTCACCGACGTTCAGTAGGCGTTGCAGAACCCAGCGCGTGGGAGTGGTATCTCAGTCGATTCGGCGGTACAGATACCACTCCCGCCGTTTGCTGGCCCTGTCAAGATATATCTCGTATGTGTGGCCGTCATCGCATCGCAGTCTGTAGTAGTTGCGATGTCGACGCGTCCGCCACGTGCGGGCAGCCGGGTGAGTGCCGCCAAAGCCGTAGTCCTGCCACATGCTCTGAATCTCAACGACTCGATATGTCTCACCGTCGGCAGTGAACTCCGCCGGTTCACGGCTGCCATCTGCCGACAGCTGCACACTGATGGGCCTGCTCAAGAACTCAGCCATCACGCACCACCCCGCTAGTCAGAAGAACGCCACAATATGGACAGACAGATGAACAGGGAGACTGCCGAAGTGAGGATGTGAGTGAACCATGGGTGCCATAATCCGCCGCCGCTCTGAGCACGAGACCAGGGCCTGGGCCGGAGGTGAAACCACCGAGCTCGCGATCTTCCCCGCCGGGAGCAGCTATGCCCAGCGCAGCTTCTCGTGGCGAGTGAGCTCTGCAACTGTGACCATACCCAGCAGCGAGTTCACGCGCCTCGAGGGCTACTATCGCCACCTGATGGTGCTAGACGGAGAGTTGCGGCTTCTTCCGGCAGGCGGCGCAGAGGCGGAGCTTGCCCCCGGCGACCAGTATTCCTTCGATGGGGCGACTCCCATAGCCTGCTTCGGCCTGGCCACCGACGTCAACCTCATGCTGGCCCAGGGCTTCAGCGGGCGCCTCAGCCGCGGCGTCATCGGCCCAGGAAGTTGTAGCCCCTGGCAGCCTGAGTCGCCTAGTGCATCACACGGCCTGGCATACTGCTACAGAGGTCAGGCCCTGGTCTCATCGGCGCAACTGCCGTCTCACACCATCAGCGCAGGTGATTTGGTATGGTTGACCAACGATGCAGCCGGCCGCCCGGAGATCCCGTCTCTCAACATTGAAAACATAGGCGACGAACCGCTCATCATCGTGCTTGCGACGGTGTTCAATACTCCTTAGGGTAGCGCGCCCGCTCGCCGCCGATGAGCTTAGGGCGTGTGCGGGCCAGAGTCAGGTGTGCCTGGCCGATGCTGTTGAAGCCGAGCCTAACCGGCACAGCCACGCGCCTCAGGTGCATGCCGATGAAGGTGTCGCCGATGTCCATGCCGGCGTGGGCTGAGATGGTCTCGACAATCACGGGATCCGAAAAGTGCTCCATTGCCGCCGTGGCCAGCGCACCGCCTGCGTGAGCGTGGGGCGTCACCGTCACCAGTTCCAGAGCGTAGCGCTCCGCGCACTCACGCTCCACCACCAGCGCCCTGTTCAGATGCTCGCAACATTGAATCGCAAGGTAGAGGCCTGCATTCCTGATCTCGGGAAGCAACGCCCCGATTATGGCTTCGGCAGCATCCGCGCTGGAGGCTTTGCCGATCCTCTGGCCGATCACCTCGCTCGTGCTGCAGCCCACCACCACGATGTCGCCAGGCTTCAGCCTTGCCGCCGCAAGTAGTCCTTCAAGCGCCCGTGACGTTTCGCGCGCTATCTCTTCCATACTCATCTCGCTCGCCTCCAAGAGTATCTTACCACTCCGATGGGAGCAGAGAAGGCATGCCCTGCAGGACATGCCTTCCTTCTCCAGATCTCCAGAGCTCCGGCGCTCATGCAGTTGCTTATCCGAACAGGCCTCCCGACCTAGCGCTGCTCAGTCTGTCCATGATGAAGAGTGTGATCACGCCCACGACGATGAGCACGAAGCCGAGGGCGGCGGCATCTCCATGCGTTCCTCCTGTGTAGAAGGTGAAGATGCCCACTGTCATGGTCTCAGCGCCCGGAATCGACAACAGCAGCGTAGCGGCGCTTTCCTGGATCGACGTCATGAACGAGAACAGCGCTCCCGCCAGCACGCCCTTCCAGATAAGCGGCATTGTTATGTCCTTGAAGGTCTTCAGGCCGCCGGCGCCGACTGACTCAGCAGCCTCCTCCATCGACCGATGCACCACGAGCAGGGAGCTGTATGAGGTGCGCACGGTATACGGAAGTCGCCTCACCGCCAGCACTATCGGGATGATGATCCACAGGTTCGCCAGCGGAACCGTTCCGAGTATCGGAGAGTTGAACGCCCTGATGTAGGCGATGCCCAACGCCGTGCCGGGAAGGGCCAGCACCAGGGTGGTCAGGATGTCGAGCAGCCCGCGGCTGCGCATCTTCGTCCTGGCCATGATCCAAGAGATCGGCACGCCGATGATCACGCACATGGCCACTGCGATCAGGCAGAACTTGAAGGTGTTGATGACGTAGCCAGGCGCATATAGCAGTACCTTCTCATAGTGGTCCAGCGTCCACGACGTGGGTAGCGGCGACATGGACCAGCTGCCTGCAAACGAGGCGATGGCCACGCCCAGGTACGGTATGAAGGCGAAGGCCAGTAGCACCACGAGGAACACGAGGGTCAGCGCGTACCACTTGCCCCTGAGCGGCTTCCTCTCAACTGGACGATACGAGAGGGTGCTGTAGTCCTTCATCGACACGTACTTCTTGGCTACCAGCAGGAACACGATGGACAGCATGACCATCACTGCGCCTACTGTGATTCCCATCTTAAACAGGTGTCTGTCAGTGAACTGCTGGATGTCCATGTAGGCCAGCGGAGCTATGAAGGTGTTCAAGCCCACTACCATCGGCGCGGCGAAGTCAGCGAACGCCCACACGAACACGAGCAGGGCTCCGGTGACGAAACCCGGCACCGTGAGGGGTATGGTCACATCAAACAGCCTCTTCAACCCTATGGAGCCCATCGCCTCGGCCGCTTCTTCGAGCGAGGCATCGATCTTGCTCAGCGAGTCTAGCACGTTCAGCGTGATCAGTGGGAACAGGTGGCACGTCTCCACCAGCAGCAGGCCGTGCCAGCCGTAGATGAAGTTGAACGGCAGATGGTCGTAGAGCCAGTTAGCCATGAACGGCCAGGATTGCTCAAGTCGGGCAGCCAGCAGATAGAACAGCTCGTTGATGGTGCCTCCACGACCGAGTATGAATATGAAGCCGAGCACTCCCACAAGAGGGGGCATGACAATCGGCACCATGGTCAGGAAGTTGAAGGCTTTCCTGCCGGGGAAATCATATCTGACCAGCAAGTACGCGACGGTGAACCCTACAATGGACGTCGTGATCACGGTGGCAACGCCCAGCGACAACGAGTTGCCCAGAGCCCTCATGTAGAGCTTGTCTCTGAACACGTCAAGGAAGAAGTTCACGGAGAACGCCTGTCGCGGAAGCTGCACAACCTCTTTCACCAGAGCGCGGGCGTCCCTTGCCTCGGCCACGGCGACGGAGAGATCTTGCGACACCTCGGCCGCAGCCACGGCCTCATTCATGTCGGCTGCCTCTGACTCGATGTCGGCTCTGGCCTTCTCCCACCTGGCGATCAGCTCATCCTGGGAGAATGTCGCGCGCCCAAGTGCCTCTATCATCCGGTTCACTACCGGCACAGATCTCTCGAGCCCGCGGGCGACGTCAAGCGCTGTCTCTAGAGCCTGTTCTGTGTCACCCTTATTGACCTGCTCTTCCAGCAGATCCACGGTGAGCGCGACCTCGTTCAGAGCCGACATAGGTATTTCGGCCGTGGAGAACGAGTCTACAAACAACCTCACCAACGGAAAGATGACAAACAACAACAGAAACAGGTATATGGGCCACACCCACGGACTCGAGGCCTTGAGCCATTGTCTGAAACGCATTACGAAATCACCTGCCTATCGAATCCGGTATGACAAGCGCCGCCGACTTCGGGAACGCGAAGCATATGGTCGTCCCCCAGGCCAGCTCGTCGTGGCTCATGGGGTTCTTGACGTCAGCCTTGAGAACCGCGCCCGCCTCATGCTCCATCTCATAGCGAAGGGTGTTGCCCAGGTAGCTTGCGAAGGTGATCTTTCCGCTTATGCGGTTGAGCCCTGCCTGGACGGCCGCATCGCCTGTGCCGCATACCGTGACGTTCTCAGGCCTGAAAGCTACTGTGCACTTGTCGCCGGCCTTCACCGTCGCGTTGCTGTAGCCCATGATCAGGCCGAGCTCGGTGTCGACGGCGACGCCATCGCTGCCTGCTGACTTCACCACACCCGACACAAGGTTGTTGGTTCCGATGAAGTCGGCCACGAAGCGCGTCAACGGTCGCTCATACAGGTCGTGCGGAGTACCGACCTGAACCAGCTTGCCGTCGCTCATGATTCCGATCCTGTCGGACAGGGTGAGCGCCTCTTCCTGATCGTGAGTGACGTACACGGTGGTTATGCCCAGGTCCTGCTGGAGCTTTCTGATCTCTGCACGCACGGATCCGCGGATCTTGGCGTCGAGGTTCGAAAGGGGTTCATCCAGCAGAAGCACGTCCGGGTTGAGGGCGAGGGCTCGTGCAAGCGCAACACGCTGCTGCTGCCCGCCCGACAGCTGGCCGGGATAACGCGACTCATATCCGGAAAGGCCTACCTTCTTGAGGGAAGCGTCGACGATCTTCGGCCAGTCGGCCTTGGGCACATTCTTGAACTGCAGTCCATAAACGACGTTCCTGAAGACCGTCATGTGCGGCCACAGCGCATAGTTCTGGAACACCATGCCGATGTTGCGCTTCGATGTAGGAATATACTGGACTTCCCTATCACCAAACATGATCTTGCCTTCGTCAGGAACGTAAAACCCTGCGATGAGGCGCAACGTGGTAGTCTTGCCGCAGCCCGAAGGGCCGAGCAGTGTGAAGAGCTCTCCGTCTTTAATGTTGAGATCGACGTGGCTCAATGCTTCGACGCTCTTGAACCGCTTAGTCACGCCAGTGAGTGTAATGTCCATGCACTTCACCTCGAGCGGTTCTCAAACGAAGCCCACGGGCGAGACCAGCTCGCCCGCAGGCTCTCGAGAACCGTTATGGTCGAACGCCATTGTTCTGGGTCATTCGATTGCTCGATTACCCGATGATACTGTACTTCCTGCTACTTCCTAGTACTTCGCTTTCAGCTCGTTGATCTTCGCGAAGATGTTGTCGCGGAAGTACTTGTTGACTTCGCTCTCGCGGCTGGCCGACAGGGCGTTGTCGTAAGTGTTCTCGACGGTGCCCTCGAAGTAGGTCCTGCGTCCGCCGTAGAACTCAACGGCCTTCTCAGCAGTGGATCCGGGAGGTCCGGACACTTCGTACTCAGGCATAATCGGGAACAGACCGCGATCGATGAAGAGCCTCTGCCCTTCCTCGGTGAGCAGGTACTCGATGAACGCCTTGGCGGCATTCGGGTTCTTGCAGTTCTTGATTATGGCGATGGGCTCAGGGGTCACATATGAGCCGGGAGGAGCGATGAACTTGATGTCAGAGCCCTTGAGATAGTTCTCAAACGCCATGTAGCTGGGCACTGCAAATCCCAGAGCGTACTCGCCCTTGGCCACGACGCCGGGAACGTCACCTGACTTTGCTACGAACTGACCGGTGTAGGCGCCGAGCTTGGC
>DBQN01000061.1:9253-9949 GCA_002305255.1 Firmicutes bacterium UBA1393
TCCCATGTTTTCGGAGGCGTGGTGCGGAGACGCTTGGTCACCAGGCCCTCATTGTAGACGAGACCGTACGGCTCGAGGGCCGTGCCGGTCCAGTAACCCTTGGGGTCCTTCAGCGGCATCGGCTTCGGAGTGCCCATGGTGGCAGGGATCTTGTTGAGGAACTCGTTGGAGACTTCGTGTTTGATCAGGAATCCGTCAGCGGCCAGCGCATCATAGAGCACCGACTCGCCGCCCCATATGATGTCAGCCTGCGGATTCGATCCCCACTCGCGGATCATGCCCACTGCGAGCTGAGTGCCCTTGCTGGTGTAGTTGGTCTTCACATCAATGCCATACTTGGCCTTTGCCCAGACCTTGAAAGCATCCATTGCGGCGACGCTCACGAAGCTGGCGACGGGGGTGATAACGCTCAGTTCAGCCTCGATCTTCGCCGGTGCAGCCGACAGCACTGTAGATGCCATCATGACCAGCGCTAGAGCAAACACTAGAAGCCGTTTCATCAAATTACCTCCCTACATTGTGAGTGCCCACTTGACAGTGTCTACTAGTGTTACATACGACACTCGGGGGGGCTTTCCCTTCAAGGAACTATAGGATAACGTCCCACATGAGCCTGACATCAGAGACTTACCCTCACATTAGTTGCCACTTGTTGGAAACTGCCGGCCTCCCCGCCGCGCCCACTCCGCGGCTCCT
>DBQN01000025.1:0-6931 GCA_002305255.1 Firmicutes bacterium UBA1393
GCGCCCCCGCCTTCACAAGGTGGGGGCCGCCGGAAGCCGCATAATACCATGTGCTAAAGCACTTTACTCAGGAAAGACACCGTCCGTGGGTTCTTAGGCGCCGCGAGCACTTCGGAAGGGACACCCTCCTCGACTATCACGCCATCGTCCATGAACAGCAGCCTGTGCCCTACTTCCCTTGCGAAGCCCATCTCATGGGTGACGACTACCATGGTCATCCCCTCGCGGGCAAGGGCCTTCATGACCTCCAGCACCTCGCCGATCATCTCGGGGTCAAGCGCCGACGTGGGCTCGTCGAAGAGCATCGCCGCAGGCTTCATCGCAAGGGCGCGCGCTATGGCCACACGCTGCTGCTGCCCGCCTGACAGCTCTGCAGGGTATGCCGACTCCTTCTCACTTATGCCGACCTTCTTGAGGAGCCTGCGCGCATCGCTTCGCGCCTCCTCGGGATCGACATTCCTTACCTTGGTGGGGCCGAGGGTGATGTTCTCAAGCACCGTGAGGTGAGGGAACAAGTTGAACCGCTGAAAGACCATGCCCATCTCGCGCCGCACCTCATTCACATTGGTGCCGGGCGCAGTGATGCAGTTCCCGTTAAAATACACGTCGCCCGCGCTGGGCGTCTCGAGCAAGTTAAGGCACCTAAGGAACGTACTCTTGCCCGAGCCCGACGGGCCGATCACCACGACGACCTCATGAGGGGCGATGTTCACATCGATGCCCTTCAGCACTTCTGAGCTGCCGAAGGATTTCCTCAAGCCTACAGTCTTAATCAACTACTCTCAGCTTCCTCTCGGACCAGCTCACAAGCCTTGAGATGGCCAGGGTCATGACGAGATAGATGATGGCCACGATCGTGTACACCTCAAATGGGCGAAATGTTCTGGTAATGACCACTTGGCCCTTACGCAGGAGCTCCTCAAGGGCTATCACCGACACCAGCGACGAGTCCTTCAGCATGGCAATGAACTCGTTACCCAGCGGCGGTATGATTCTCCTGACGGCCTGCGGGAAGATCACATACCTCATAGACTGCCCGGCAGTGAGGCCAAGTGAACGTGCAGCTTCGGTTTGCCCTCTGTCGATAGACTGGATTCCGGCTCTGACGATCTCAGCGATGTAGGCGCCGCTGTTGATGCTCATTGCGGTGATGGCGGCAGCGAAGGGGGGAACCGGCCTTCCTATGAGAGACGGCAGGCCGAAGTAGACGAGGAACAATTGCACCAGCAGAGGAGTGCCTCTGATGAAGTCTACGTATACAGCCGCGATACCCTTGATGATGATGCCATTGCTCACTCTCGCGATACCTGCCAGCGAACCTATCACGAGCCCAATAGACACCGACAACAAGGCCAATTCTAGCGTGAGTTTGGCTCCGGTGAGTAGCGCAGGCATCACCCTTGGGATTATTGAGAAGTCAAGGTTCACTCGTACTCCTCCACATCATTTCATTACAAGCTAACGCCGCAGTCCGGTTCGCTACCGGACTGCGGCGCTATCAGCCACTCTCTCAGCCCGGCTCGCTACTTACCGGCAAACCACTTCTTGAATATCGCGTCATACTCGCCTGAGGCCTTCAGGTCCGCCAGCGCGGAGTTGACCTTCTTGAGCAGGTCGGTGTCTTTCTTGGCAATTGCAATGCCGTAGAGCTCCTCAGTGAAAGGAGCACTGAACTTGATGTCAGTATACTCTGCGGCGACTTCCTCGGCAACCGCAAGGTCAATAATGCATGCAACAGCGCCGCCATTCCTCAGTTCCTGAATGGCATCGGGGGCCAGATTGAAGCGCTTCACGGTCACACCCTTGATGTCGGAGGCGGCGAGGTCACCGGTGGTGCCTATCTGCACTGACACAGCCTTGCCAACCAGGTCGTCTGTGGTCTTTATGGTGGTGTTGCTCTTCATGGTCACAATGACCTGGCCTGCGTTGAAGTAAGGGTCGGAGAAGTTGACTACCTGTTTTCTCTCGTCGGTAATAGTCATCGCCGAGATTATGCAGTTATAGTTGCCAGTGAGAAGTCCAGGGATGATGCCGTCCCAGGCGGTGTTGATGATCTGAACATCCATTCCCATCTTCTTGCCGATGGCATTGATCAGATCCATATCGAATCCAAGGAACGCACCGGTCTTCTCATCCTGATACTCAAAAGGCGGGAATGCAGCGTCGGTGGCCACCTTGAGCACTGGGTTTGCCGCGCCGGCGATCCCGGACATGAGCGCGATAGCTAGCATCAACATGCACGCAATGGCAATAGTCTTTCTCATGAGAATACGTCCCCTCTCCGTGTGTTCATATTAGAGTACTTATTCGCCTTCTGTTGCATGAGTATACAACCACGCCGGGGTAATTGTCAACGCAATATCACTTTTCCAGGATCACCTTTGCATCATCTTTCTTATCCTGCGCTCTACTCCCTCAGGCAGCGGAACGACCTTGATAGGAACATCGCGGTCGTCGCAAGAATCCGCTCCGCCGCCTGCCGCCGCAGCAGTCTCCGCCGCCATCGCCATCCCGCCCGCGCCCCTCGCCGGGCGGCGCGGCACGTAGGGCGGTTTCTCCAACATCTCGTGGAGGATGATGAGGGCGGTCTCCTTGTCAGGGATTCGGCCCCGCGGCGTCGCGTCGGGGTCTTGCTGCGCGTAAGGCGGGATGGGCGAGCCCACGCACGACGGGCATCCGTCGGCACACGGGCAGCGCTCGATGAGGTTGAGGCAGGCTTCCATCACCTCGTCAATCATCTTGTAGCTGTTCTGGGCGTAACCCACGCCCCCCGGATGCCTGTCATAGATGAACAGCGTTGGCACGCCGGTGTTGGCTGAATCCACTACCGTGCCGATGTCCATCGGGTCGCACATCGCAAACAGCGGAATCACGGCCGAGGCCGCATTCCCGATGCCGATGAGGCCTTCGGTGGCCACGCGCCCGTATTCGGCTGCACGGGCCGCTGCTGCCGCCGGCAACTCTATCCACGCTGCCGTAGTGGCCAGGTCGTGCTGGGGCAGGCTGATCTTGCCGAACCCTATGCTGTCGCGCTCGTAAAACTTGATCTTGCGGAACATGAAGGTGAGGCTGGTCACAGTGACATCGCCGAACTCCACCTTGCTCACGCGCCACTTCTTGGCCTGTTCTGCCTGGTCTATCTTGACCTTTGTCTCAGTGATAGACTGCGTGAAGTAGTCGAGGTCAGCCTTGTGGATGTACGCCGCGCGCTCGTCTAGATTGAGATCCGAGACCAGGTATGTCTCTCCCTCATGCATGTACACTGCCTCAGGGTGTACCTGCTCGAAAGCTGACAGCTCATCGATGGTGCCGATGACCTTGTTGCCCTCAGGCGCCGACGTGTCGATGATGGTATAGGTGTTGTCTGACATGTTCCTAAGCTTGACGTCGTTGGCCGGGAAGCCCTTGCCGGTCCATCTCCACCCCGCTCTGCTCCTGAGCAGTTCCTGATTCTCCTCGAGGATCTGCACGAGCGCTGCCGAGTATTCGCCGAACCCCTCCAGCTCTGCCGTGGTTATGGGCTTCTCGGCCGCCGCGGCCCTGAGGTGGCCCACGAGGATGTAAGGGTTGGCCGGGTTCACCACGGCATTCTCAGGCGACCGGCCGAAGAAGTACTCGGGATGCCTCATCAGATACTGATCGATGGGCAGGTCGTGCCCGATGAAGATGGCCAGTGACTCCTCTGTGCTTCTGCCCGCTCTGCCTGCCTGCTGCCAGATGGATGCGACGGTGCCGGGGTATCCCACGATGAGGCTGGCATCGAGGGAGCCGATGTCGATTCCGAGCTCCAAAGCGTTTGTGCTCACCACGCCCAGAAGTTCGCCCGAGAAGAGCTGGCGCTCGATCTCCCGCCTCTCGCTGGGTAAATAGCCGCCACGGTAAGGCTTGACCCGGGAGGCCAGCGACGGTGCCTCGCGCCTCAGGCCTTCGACGACATATCTGTATATCAGCTCCGCCACTACTCTTGCTCGTACGAAGGTGATGGTCGGCACGTTGTTCTGGACAAGCTTGACCATGAGCCTCTCGGCTTCGCGGTTGGAGCTGCGCCGCTCCATGCTGCCCTCCAGCTGGGGAGGGTTCCACAGCACGAACTTGCGAGCGCCCCGGGGCGAACCGTCGTCATCTACAACGCTCACGGTCTCGCCGACTATGGCCGACGCGAGCTCGCCGGGGTTGGCGATCGTGGCTGAGCAGCATATGAACGTCGGCGACGAGCCGTAGTGTTCACAGATGCGCCGCAGCCGTCTCACCACATTGGCGACATTGGACCCGAACACACCTCTGTAGGCGTGGATCTCGTCTATCACGACGTAGCGCAGACCTGCGAAGAACTTGCGCCACGACGGGTGCGCCGGCAATATGCCCTGGTGGAGCATGTCGGGGTTGGTCAGAATGATGTTTGCCTCTTCCCGGAGCTTTCTGCGGGTGGAATCAGGAGTGTCGCCGTCATAAGTGCCCGAGCGCAGGTTGAGCTCGGCCCCTCCAAGCTCGGCCATGCGGGCAAGCCCGCGCTGCTGGTCCTGGGCTAGGGCTTTCGTGGGGAACACGTACAGGGCGGTGGCGGTTGCGTCGGCCATCAGCGCCTCGATGGTGGGGATGGTGTAGCACAGAGTCTTGCCGCTGGCGGTGCCTGTGACAACCACCACGTGCCTGCTTGCTCTGGCATGCTCCACAGCCTGTGCCTGGTGGGTGTAGAGCCGCGTCACGCCAATGGCCTCGAGCACGCCGGCGAGGCGTGGGTCGAGGGCAGGATCAAGCTGGCCGTAGCGGGCGCCCCTGGCGGGGAGCGTCTCGATGTGCACGGCTTGTCCCCTGTATTCGTAGGCTGACAGCAACTCGTCTATGAAACGCGACGCCTTCAATGGCCGACCTCCGATTCCCCGCCCTCACCGGAAAGTGAAAGGATAAGGTGTATTCTTCTCTCATGCGGCGCGATTCCCTGCAAAGGTAAAGCCGGGCACCTCTGGAGGCACCCGGCCCGCTAGCCTGTCTGAACCCCTCGTGCATCAGCGTTGGACTGGTATGTAGATCTTCTGGCCCAACGCAATCGGATCTGTCGGCGCAAGGGAATTTGCTCCAGCAAGTGCCTCGACGGTCACCCCGTACTTCCTCGCGATCCTCGGCAGCGTGTCGTTCGGCCCCACCACGCAGAAGGTCAGGGCGTACGGATCGAGCTGCACAGGGGTGATGGTGTACGCTGACCTTACGGCGGACAGCCGCGCCTGCCTGTAGGCCACCAGGTCGAACCTGACGGTGCCCTCCACATCGAGCTTGGCGGCTCCCGAACGGCCGGCAGCCAGTGCAGGGCTGATACTGCGCACCTCAAGCCGGTCTTCAGGCCTCACATCCGGCATATCCACTGAGTCGGAGAACTCCACAGGCACATCCATGGCCCTGGCACAGGTGTAGTCACTGTCACCGTCGCTCTGGACATCTTCGACGATGATACGCACCGCCAGCAGTCCCCTGAGGGATACCTCGCCGTCGCCGGACTCGACGCCGGTGACCCCCACGTAACCATGGCTCGATCGGATCTCCTCCATGCCCGTGAACCCCGCGGCGCCTGCGATGGCCTGCACAGGCACGCTGTCGGCCACATCCACCTGCATAGACCCTTCGGCCACCATCCGCTCACCCATGATAGACACCGTGTCTACATCAACGAGTTCAGCGGTTTCGCTCTGGATGGACGTGATCACACTTACCCTCTCAGCCGCCACCAGCGTCGGCTTCACCACCACCAGCAGCTGCGTGTGCACATTGCCGTCGGCGTCCACCGACGCTGACGCGCGCTCCACCCATGCGTCGGCCCTTGCCGTCATCCCGCGCCTGGCCTCAGGCTCCACAACAGTAACCGTCACAGGCAGCCGCTCTCTGCGCAGGATGTCGATGAGCCGGCCGGTTCCCTGCACGCAAGCTACCTCCACGGTAGCCTCGCAGTTCACCACTACCCTGCCGTCGGCTGCATCGCACCCGATCACCTTCACCCGGGCCGAGGCCCCACAGGCCCTCTGTTGCCCGAGGTCGCCGCCCTGCCAGTGGCCGAGGCTCTCTTCGATTACGGTATCCTGCGGTTCAAGCGGTATGTGCCTTGCGATGACCACGTCCTCGGTCTTCGCTGACACCTTAGACGGCCCCACAGCGACGGCCGATGCCGCCACCTCCACTGTGTAGTTCCGGGCGGTTCTGGCCGACACAGTGAGGGCCCCAGAGAGCATTAATCCCCTAGACCCTGCAGGCTCGGCGTTGAGGTACACCAGCGTGGCAACGGCTTCGGCCACATCGCCGGCCATCGCCCCGGGCACCTCCACAGAAGTCTCAAAGGCCGGTTCCGCCAGCTCAACAGCTTGGGCTTCACCCTCGGCCTCGGGCAGGTATATGATTGACGACACAATATGACCTGCCACCTTCACGCTTCCATTGCCTGCTTCAACTGAAGTTATCACAGCAGTCCCGTGCGCCCAGAGAATCGGCTCCGTTTCGGCCGCATCCATAGCAGGATACTGCCCAGGCAGGGCAGCCGACCGCTGCACATTCACCTCGGCCATGCCCTGACCTGACACTTCAGTGAACGAGAGTGTCTTGCGTTGAATCTCGATGCCCAATTGTTCCTCCCTCCCAGCGTCGGCGGGTCAAGCCGCCCCACACCATTACATATGCAAGCTGTCACATGGGAATGAACTTCTTGCGCATCTCCTCAACAACCCAAGAGCTCTCGGGCGGCATACCCACGAAAGCCACTCCCAGCATGTTCAAGGAGTTCACGTAATGAAGGACCCGCGCCAGGCTGCCGCGATCTTCCGCGAAAACCCGGCGTATCCGCCCCTTCGCCCTGTAGGTGAACTGCCTCGTCCCTGTGCCGTCATCAATCGCCTCCCGCATCACATGCCTCTTACGCAGTGCGGCGAGTTGCTGCCAGCTTAGCACGGAG
>DBQN01000025.1:7030-30640 GCA_002305255.1 Firmicutes bacterium UBA1393
CTGGGGTTGCGGCGCCGGCCGGCAGCTCGGCCACGACCCAGTCCACCACGTCCGACAGCTCCTCAAGGTCGATTGTGCGTCCGGCGTCCGGCAGCTGCACCCACGCCCCGACGTCAAACCGCAGCCCCTTCTGTGAGACTGCCCTTGCCAGCGCAGCCGCCGCCTGCGCAAACGAAACGGCCCCCTCCAGGTCGAGACCGGCGCCCCGCAACACCACTCCGCCGAGGGGAGCCTGAGCCCAGCTGCCTGCGGCTATGAGAATCCTCCTCGCCAACTCGGCTCGTTTCACCCTCACCGGCGCTGCGAGCTCCAGCAAGCCGTCGACTCGCCCATGAGCGCGCCTCCATGGCTCCAGGCCGCGGGGGCACGGCTCCAGCTCGAGCTCACCATCGCAGGTGATCCTGCCCATGGGTACGAGTATCCGGCTCCAGGCCGGCTCAGAGCCGTCCGTCTGCTCGTGCTCTGCGGTGCCCAGCACCCGCATGGCGGCGCGTCGGTACACAATCAGGTTCTCCCCCTGGTGTACTCGGGTGTGCGCTTTGTGCCTGTTGGCCTCGATAAGCGCTTCCGGCGTGGTGCCGGCGTGGGCGGCCAGCGCCGAGAGGCTGCAGGGCTCGGTCACGCTCACCACCTGCCTGCATTTTGGCAACTCAGTGCGGAGCAGACGCAGCGTGGCAGGGCCCACTTGGCCCAGATCAAAGTGGAGCCTGTAGGCCCGCTGGAACCTTTCGATGGCCATCTGTGTGAGCGGTCCCGCTTTCCCGTCGGCAGGGCCGGGGTCGAATCCGAGCTCAGCCAGGGCCAGCTGCAGCCCTAGTGTGGTCATACGACCCACATGTGGTTTCCGTATATCCACGGCTTATCTCTCTTCCCGGCGGACAGGGCCGCCTCTACCCGATAAGCTCCCCTGGCATTGAGGTTGGCCTCAAGCTCCGTGCCGCGCCACTCAAGCACAACCTGACCGTTCCTCACAACCTTCATGAGGCTCTCGGCCGGTGTCGTCACGATCAGGGTGGCGCCCCTGCTGAGGCGCGCCGTGCCACCCAGGTGTATCCTCTCGTTACCCGAACTGATGTAGCACGTGAAGCCCGCGGCGTCGCGTATCTTGTCGCCCCCCACGTAACACCTGCCCTNNGATGATGTAGGTGCACACCGTACGCAGTGTGGACTTGTATGATCCGAGCATACCGTGGCAGTCGGTACCTCCGATACCAACCGTAGGCCGACCGCGCGCCGCCACCAGGTGATCCCACACGGCAAGCACCTCGTCTACAGGGCCCGAGGGAGCCAGACGGGGCAGGAAGAACCATAACCCGAGCTGCAAGAGGTTCTTCGACTTGCCGGCGATATCGTACGCGTGGTCCCATATCTCAAGCCCGTCTACTACACCGGCATTCCAGTCAGTCCACGGATACTCCACATACTCCCCATGCACGAAGTAGCCACCGGTCGGATGGGCCACTATCCCGATGCCGCCCGCTTCGCGCACGGCGCGGATGTTCTCCGCCGGATCCGCCGACGGAAGCACCAGTTCGCGCGCGCCCAGGGCGACATAGTGGTTGGAATTGGTGTCAGGAGTGACCTCCTCGCCCACCAGCAGCAGCACACTGCCGTGCCACCCCTCCCAGCCCTCGTCCCGAGCCTTCAGGGTGTTATGGTCAGTGATGATAACGAAATCCATATGCGCCGCTGCCGCCTGGGCAACGATGCTCTTCACCGTGCCAAGGCCGTCGGAATACCTGCTATGCACGTGAATCGCGCCTCGATACGTGTACACGTCTGAGTCCGCTCCAATCCGGCCCCTGAGGGCGGGTTGACGCGCTCGAACAAGGGGCACTGCGCGTCGCAGACTATCTATATTCTCAGCAGAGTCAGGGCGTGAGGAATGAAACGCAGAACCCCCGTCACGCAGCTTGCGTGCGGGGGTTCACAGTGCTCTGTTAGCAACTTTTAGCCGGTACAACCTATCCTGGTTTCGACGCCGTTATCGGCGTCATCAATGCTTACTTCCACCGTCGAGGTGAGGACATCGGCGTAGCTGTATGAGATACGCTTCACACTGCGGGGGTTCTCGTCTATCCGAACCACAAAGACCTTGGGATAGGTTTGCTCGAGGATTCCCTCAGCCTCGAGAATCCGCTTGCGGCCCTGGTTTGCCTTTAGCCTGACCGTTCGCCCCACGTGGGAGTCAAGGTCCTCCTTTATCCTTACCAGCGTGTTGGAGACCGCCAACGACTTCACCTTCCTTCCCTACCTCGTCTCACTTATGTTACCACAGCTCGAAGGCTCAGTCAAGTAAAATAGGAATTATACCAAAGCGATTTGTGCAGTGTCAAGCAGGAACATGCGATCATGGATGATTTTCTGCATCAGGCACTTGCCTGCATTATGTTGAGGCCATGCCGAATCGTCGATATTTTCTCGCGCGCCTCGCACACGCCTTGCCGAAAAATCTCGTGCAGTCCCCTATTGACATCCTCAGAAACCGTCGCTATGATGTGACCGTATGGTGTATGAGTTCACTAATACACTAGGGAAGGAGGCTTGGGATGATCATCAAGCTTGATGATTCGGTTCCGATATACGTCCAGATCATGAAGGGCGTCATGTGGGACATAGCCACAGGTCAGCTCGCCATCGGCGACAAACTCCCCTCGGTGAGGGACCTCGCGGCCGGCTCCCGGGTAAACCCCAACACAGTGCAGCGCGCCTACATGGAGCTGGAGAGGATGGGAATAGTCGAGACGCAACGAGGTCAGGGCACGTTTGTGGCCGCAGATCCTGAGGTTGTCAAGGAGGTCAGGGAACAGGTGGTAGACGGAACAGTCAGGGCGTTTGTCGACGAAATGCGACGGCTCCGATATGAAGACGCCGACATAGTCGCCCTGGTAACCCGAGAGTTGGCCGGAGCCGTGAGCACAAGCAGTGGGCCTGACGGCGGCCGTGCAGCCCGCTCAGAGTGGCCCAGTGCGAACTACACGATGGATGGGGATGGAGGTCCGAACAGATGAAGGCTGTCGAGTTCAGCTCGTTACACAAGAGATATTACCTCGCACATGCCCTGCGCGGCATCGACCTGGCGGTTGAGCAGGGTAAGATCGTGGGCCTTCTGGGCCCTAACGGAGCCGGCAAGTCAACACTACTGCGGATAGCGGCAGGTTTGGCCCATCCCACTTCCGGAACAGTGAAGGTCATGGGCAAGGATGTCACTGTCGCCGCCACCAAGGCGCGCATTGCCTACGTCCCGGAGGTCGACAACTTCTACACATGGATGACCGTGGCACAGGCCCTCGAGTTTGAGCACTCGATGTTCCACGACATCAACATTGATGATGCCCGCTCGCTGTTGTCGCAGCTCAAGTTGGATCTTGACAAGAAGACGGGGTCGCTGTCACGCGGACAGCGTGCCCGACTGAAGCTGGCCCTGGCAATGTCGCGCAGCGCTGATTTGGTACTCATGGATGAGCCCCTAGCCGGCATAGACCCGCCGTCACGCGCGGCCATCCTCGATACAATAGCCTCACGCTATCGCGCGGGTGAGCAGGCGATAATCATCTCCACCCACGAGGTGCTGGAGTCGGAAGCGCTGTTCGAAGATGTGGTCTTCCTCTCAAACGGAAAGATCGCGCTCCAGGGCCAGGCCGACCAGCTGCGCGAGGAGCGCGGCAAGTCACTCAATGATATCTTCGCGGAGGTGTGCTGAGATGAGCAGATGGTTTAGTCTGGCCCGGAAGGAATGGATGGGCCTCAGGTGGACGATGCTCATCGCCGCCCTGGCCATACTGGCCGCCGATGGCTACATCGCATACAAGGCTCCGGCCTGGGCGTCAAACGTCGCAGAGGAGTCACTGGCCATAGGGCTTTCCTTCATCCCCTTCGCCGGGTTGTTCATCGCGTCGCTCATAGCGGGCTACCTGGCTATGCGAAGCGAATGGCAGCAGCACACATCGCTGCGCCTACTAAGCTACCCGGTGAGCGGCACCGGAGTGGTGCTGGCCAAGGTAGCCGTGAACGCAGCGGCCCTCACGGTGCTGGCGATCATTGCCGGACTGGGCACATGGCTAGTGGCTCGCCGCAGCCCGATCATGCTGATGACTCTGCTCGGCGCCGAGGGACCCTTCGCTGGCATGGAGGCGTGGGAGATCTGGGTGAACGTCCTCTCGATGGTGGTAATGGGTCTCTCATGGCTGGTGTGTGTGATTGCGGCCGGGGCGTTTGCCTTCGTCGTCGGCACGCTGGTACCCAGAATCGCGGGCCTGGTGTCGGCCCTGGTGTATGCAGTGATGGTCTATCTGACGGGGCTATATGGCAGTCTCGCCTTGTATCTGAGCTCGTTCTTGCCCAATATGCCGTTCATCGTATACAGCCACGGCGCGCTCGGGGCCGAAAGGTTCGTCATCCCTGTGATCCCCATCTGGCCGCTGGTGGTGGCTAGCGTAGTGATGATACTGGTGGCCGGCAGACTACTCGACAAAGAAGTCGATGCGTAAGCAGCGGGAGGTAACAACATGTTCAACCTTTCATATAGAGCGCTGACTCTTGTGGTGTTAGTCGCACTGGCGGTCATCGGCACCAGTGCGAAGGCATGGAGGGTAGGCTCAGAATTGCTCAACGACAGGTTCGGATCTCATTTCAAGGACCAGAGCCTGAGCTACGGCTCTTACGAGGCCCGCCAGGCCATTAACGAGCTCATCAGCACCTACGACATCGATTCAGTGGAGATCAACGTTGCGCAGGGCAATGTGACCGTCAGTCAGCAGAGCGGCAGCAACATCGTAATCGAGGGCCTGGCCAGCGGATCAAAGGAGTACATCGATGGGCTGCAGCTCAAATCGGAGAAGCAGGGAACCACGGCAGTGTACACTGCCGGGTACGAGAAGACTAACGTCACAGGCCAGCGGTATCGTGGGCGCACCGACATCAGGGTCATGGTGCCCGAAGGCATATCTGTCACAGTCAACAACGACGCTGGCGAAGTGAACGTCACTGGCATTCGCGAAGATGTCAATGTCTCGATAAAGATGGGCACCATCAGGGTGGCTGACATTCGCGGCAACCTCGACGCGTCAGCCTCAGCCGGCACCATAGAGGTTGAGTCGGCAGAGATCACCGACCACGTGAAGCTCTCGAACTCCCTAGGAGAGGTCAAGTTCGACGGCACGCTGGGGAAGACAAACGCCTTCTCGACGAGCGCAGGCACTGTAGACATCTCCGTGCCCGCCGACACCTGCGTGTCCATACACGCGAGCGTGGCTGCAGGCGAGATCAACTCAACGCTGCCCGTATCAGAGATGAGCGTCGATGAGCCCCGTGCGTCGGCGTCAGGGCAGCTCGGAACAGGCACACCCACCGGTAGCCTGACCATAGACGTGTCGGTAGGCGAGATCAACATCTCGTCACGCTAGGCAGGTAAGTCCCGGACGTATGCCGCGCGCGGATCCGTCCGGGACGAACCTTCGCTGACTGCTACTTCAGTTTTCCTGTTCCATTGATGCCTATGACGGTTCTGGGTACGCTGTGGCGCATCTTGCCCCTGGTCTGCACTCCCCCGAGGCCGGGACGCTTGGTGATGGTGCCGTCAACGGCAAGGTCGGCAGCGACAACTTCGTCTACTGGAGTGTTCACTATGCGCTCCGCTATGAGCACAGGATCCATGCAGTGTATGAACACGCGCTGGGGCGCGCTGGCGAAATTGGCGCCCGCCTCGATTAGGGCCTCGTAGAAGGACTGGCACGCCCCGGCGACGATCACGAGTCCATCAAGGTCATTCTCGTAACGCCGGGCTCGGCGCACTGCATTCACGTAGTTCTCGGAGTTCCAGTAGCTCACCATGTCAGCCCTGTCGGAGCCCTTCCGTTTGAGGGCGTCATGGCCTGTGACTACCAGAACGTCTGGCGACACCTCCGCGAGGAGCTGCTCCACCATGTCTGCCTGGTCTTCCGGCTTAACGTGTTTGCCCACTGCAGGCACTCCGAGCTCCTTGTAATACCGCATACAGTCTCTGAGATAATCAGCATCGCCGTCTAGATGAAGCACCTTGCCCGGCAGGCTAAAACGGTCGTCGGCTGCGAGATCGCCGCGCAGAACCGAACGCACTGTACGGCGTCGCTGCTCCCGGTTCCTCGCATACTCCTCCACCTCGCGCCGCGCACGAACCGTCCTGATCATCTCCGCTGATTGCCTCGTGTTGTCGCGCCTGAGATCTATGAGCGCTCTGTCATCTGCGCGTTGCAGGTCTGATAGGGGAGCGTCAGCTATCAACCGCACAGTCAATGCCTTCAGGCGGGCTTTGGCCTGGCCGGTGTCGTCGCAGTCGACGCACGTGACCTGGAATATCAGGTCACTTCCGTACGACTTGCGCACAACGTTGTCGCCCACTCTGATTCTCTCACCATCCACGATGAGCCTTCCCCCCTCTCCGGGAACAGGCAGGGGCTCACGGCCCCCTGGCTTCCCTGTTCACAATATGAGGGGATTCCACGCCCTGGGACATGCGAAAGCGCACGTACGCACGTGCGCTTCTGCACTCNNGCTTCGCCGAGGTGACATGAGATGACATGGCATGATACGGTCCAAGAGGGGGAGTCACGGTGAAAGGGAGCACTCGACATGGAGCGAGTGGCCGAGGGCGCAGGCCAACCCTCTGAACCGAACCGTGCCAACTGGGGATCGCTGCGGCCGATAATGACATGCACAGATATCACGCGTTCGTGGCGTGGGNNCCTGTATCTCGCCCTGTCGAGGTTGCCCCTGTTGCGATGCTTAGCGAACCAATCAGCCAATGAGCCGCAGCTAGACGCATTCTGGAGGGTCAGCCTCGCGGGCTAACCGTGCCTTTGTACTCCAAGCCACCATTGCGCCGGCGACAGGATCTCTGACATGCACAGATATCACGCATTCGTGGCGTGGGGTGACGGCTTTNNCTGCCCAGTTCCCTGTATCTCGCCATATCGAACGCACCCGAGCGGAGGCGCCTCGTGAGTCCTTCGGAGCGTTCTCGCAGCTAAACGCTGGAAAATGGTCTGCCTCGCAAGGCAGACCATTCCTTTTCATGCCATCCCAAAGGAACGCCGTCAGCATAGCCCCTGAGATGCACAGATATCACTCGTTCATGGTACGAGCTGGCGGGTTTTCGGGCTATCACGCCGCGAACCGCCCACTTGCCGGTATTTCGCCCTGTCGAGCCCGCCACGCGCGACGCACCTCGAGTGTCAACACGTCACCTCGCGGGAACCCATCCGGATTCGATTGGACTCACACCATGACGCTTATCTCGTATACTTGTCGGCCACCTTCGAGGCTCCGTACGAATGCGGTTTGATGCGTGCCTCAAAGCCTGTGCCGGTGATCATCCCGACGATGTCGCGTATCAGTTCCTTGGTGCGGCCGTTCTCTCCCACGTCCAGGTGGATCTCGATGTTCAAGTCGCCGTAGCCGTTCTCCGATAGCTTATGCGCAAGATGACTGGCAAGCTCCAGGCTCTTGGAGGCCTCATAGAATATGCGCTGCTTAAGGCCTTTGACTGAATGCTCATGCTCGCGGCAGTAGTAGTAACGCGCTCCCCTGCCCACGCGGTGTATCACCACGGCAGTGACGAAGCACGTGTCGGATGCTACCTGCGAGTCGGTGCCCACTATCAGCCTGTAGTCAGACTCCGGCGATTCATGCACATAGGCCATGAGGTCAGTGAACACCTGATCCAGGTCGAGCCTGCCCTTGGTGGGGCTGATGAAGTAGTCCATAAGAATCCCCGGCCTTCAGCGACCGTCGCCTGTGGAAGCCACGCCGAGGGCGACGGCTAGCGCAGAGAATTGTTCCAGTGACATCTGTTCAGCACGGAGCATCGGATCGATGAGCGAACGCCGAAGCGCTCGGTCTATATCGTCAGGAGTGAGTCCGAGCGCGATGTCGGCGGCTCCTCCGATCAGCGCATTCCGAATGGTCTTCCTCCGGCGCGCGAACCCGGCTTCCACCACCCTGAAGAGGGCATCAGGAGGTGAGTCGACCTCTGCCGGCGGGCGATTCCTGACAACCATCTTGACTACAGCCGACTCCACGGCAGGGGGAGGATCGAAACTCTCGGGCGGCACCCGCATCAAGATGGTGGGCTCCGTGTAGTACTGAGCCAGAATCGACAACACCGAGCGCCCCGCACCTCCGGGCGGTGCTACCAGCCGCTCGGCCACCTCCAGCTGCACCATGAGCACGAACTGGCGGAACAGAGCCGACGATGCGAAGAGCCTGCGAAGTACGGGCGAGGTTATCCCATAGGGAAGGTTGGCGACTACCATCCTCCGACCGGTCAGCCCGGCCGATGCTGCCGGTCGCGCCGGCTCCGTCGACCCGGCCGCGTCCGCCGCACGCGCCGCGCCCCATGCGCCCGTCACGCCCGTCACGCCCGTCGCCATGTCGACAATTGCGGTGATATCGCACTCCAGCACGTCAGCTTGGAGAATCCGCACATCGTCACGGCCAGCATACTCACGCTTCAATGCTGCGGCAAGCTCGCCATCGATCTCAATGGCCACGAGCATCCCGGCACGGTCGGCAAGCTTCCGGGTGATCGCGCCCTTGCCCGGCCCGATCTCCACAACGAGGTCATCGGCATCGGGGGCTGCCGCGGCTACGATGGCATCTGCCACCTCTTCACGGACCAGAAAATGTTGACCGTAACGTCTCATACGCCCATTATATCACAAAAGCCCAACTCACCGTGGTGAGCTGGGCAAGGGCTGGATTCGTGAGCCTTCCGGCATGCGCGCGAGCGGCAGCGCCGCGGCATGGCGCCTCGTCTCGCAAAGCATCCACGGCTCGTCCGCATCAGTCCTCGAGTATGTAAACCTTCACGCGCCGCCTACCGTATGCAAGGCACTCCTCAACCGTCTCAAACAGCAGATCGATACGGTTGCCCTTGATTGCGCCTCCGACGTCTCCGGCGATGGCCGGGCCGTAGCCCTCCACATAAAGCCTGGTGCGGAGCGGTATGACCTTGGGATCAACAGCCACTATGCCCGGCGCGGCCTTCAGCCCGATGGCAGTGTAGCCGTTGGCGTATTCGCCACACGACGTAGGCCCGGGCTCATATGCCGTGGCCACCATGTTCAACACTTGGCGATAGGAATAGCTGCCTCGGCTGGTCAACAGCGTTCTTAAGGGCGGGCGCGTACCTACGGCTATCACTGCCGGCTCGGGCAGCGAGCTCACCCACTCTCGCATCACCGTTTCCGATCTTTGACCATACTGATCGGTAACGACAAGCACCATCTGCTCGCGCACGCCGGCGGCGCCGGCCTTGACCACACGGGTTTGCCCCTTGTCAAGCCTGGAATCGTTCACATGTTGTATTGAGTTGGGTATAGCCACCTTGCGCTTGACGATGGTCTTGTCGACCCAACCCGTAGAGGCTCTGCCGGGCGGCGGAAGTTGCCTCTTCAGGCTGATCCCCGCATCACTCAGCACACGCTCGACATAGCTTGTCCGGGGAGTGAACGACACGGTGGGAACCGACAAGACAGCGGCGGCGGCCTCGCGCCTGGCGGCAAGACCCAGCGCAGTGCCGACACCGATCGTAACAAGGCATATAGCTAAACCCCAGAGGATTGCGTTTTTGCGGATAGCGGATACCCTCACGGGCCTCAAGAATAGCCCTCCCAAACCAGTCTCCCAATAGTATCGCATTGGATTTCTGAGTATGCTCAATGTTACACAAATCGGTCAACCTTGTCAAACCGCGCCTAGACTGGTTATATGATATGCATATCTATTGCACACGTGCACACGGATTATACATTGATGCATCTGAACATGCGCACATGCGCATCAGCGCATCGGCGCATGGGCGCATCCGCCCATTGCGCCTCAGGGGCAAGGCTCCGAAAAACGAGGGAGGGCACATGCCCTCCCTGTCGCCAAATGGGGTCCATTTTCCGCCGCACGATGCGGCTACTTCTTAGAGCCGGGGAAGCTACCCCATACGATGACCCTGGGTTTGCTCCTTTTCTCGCTCTCGTTGTTCGGTTCGGTCCTATCTTGCCTGTTCGCACTGTCAGGACGGGGTATTTCTGGTTCCTCGTGTTCCTCCGGTTTGGAAGCGACCTGAGCGTCGTAGTGGCGCGCCTCCTGGAATGTCGCAGCAACCGGCTCCACCGGTGCGCCAGGCTCCAGTGCCTTCGGTGACTCGTACGCTGCCGGCGTCACTGACGTCAGGGGCGTCCCGTGTGTCACCTGCGTCACTGGCTCAGGATGCTCCAGATCGATCCCCAGATGCGCGCACGCATCCATCTCCTGAGGCCGCCAGTCCTTGTCGGCGCGGCCGGTGTCGCCGTAGTGGGCCACTTGCCACATCACCCCCTCGCCGCTTCGCTGTCCCCATGGGGAGGGTCTAATTGAAGCTATGCGTGAGGAGCTTGTCACTTGCCTGGTCTATTTCTTGCCTCTAGACTGCCATGCGTGCAGCGCCAGCGCCACCGCGATGACTCCGTACGACAGGAAGCTGCGGAAGTATTCTCCCACCTGGGCGTTGCCGAATAGCCTCTGGCCTGCATCTGGCGAGACCACGAACAACGTGTGGAAGAGCAGCACTCCCACGATGGCATTCCATATAGTCGCCCTGCGCGTTGTCGCGCCGCCCACCAGTATCGCGGCCACCGACAGCGTGCCCACCTGCTCATGGCTGGAGTAGGTGTTGAACGTTCCCATGTTCTGCAGGAAGATCAGCTGCCCCCAGGCTGCGAGTACCGTAGAGAACATGATGGCGATGATACGAGTCCTGTCTACGTTGATGCCCGACACCTGAGCAATGTGCCGATCCTGGCCCACTGCCCTCATCTCTTGCCCCAGCTTGGTGCGGGTAATGAAGGCGGTAAGCACGCACAACACGGCCACAACCACCAGAGTGCCCAGAGGGAGCCGCCACGGGCCGATGGGTATGCCCGCCACCTCGCCCATGATCATGCCGTTCCAGATGGGGTCGAGCGCCCTGTCAAGGGAGTTGCTTATCCAGAACAGGTCCACCGTGTTCTTCAGGCCCACGCCTGACCTGAGCATCATCTCAGGGTTCTTCATGGGTATGACGGTGCCCACGAGCACCAGATACACCAGCTGATACAGGCCGTTCGCGAAGAAGCCCAGGATCATGCCTGTGACCATCTCGCGACCCTTTGCTCTGTTCAGCACCAGACCGGTAAGGTATCCGAACAGCATCGCGAAGGGCATCGAGATCAGGGCCGCCAGCCCGAATCCACCGAGGCCCGTAAAGCCGTAATGGGTTATGATGACCAGCGCCGTCTGACCCGCCATGGCGCCGACCACGATGCCGAAGTTGAGCCCCAGGCCGGCCATGACCGGGATTATCAGGCTGAGAACCAGGAACACGTTACGTCCCAGTCTCCCGATTACCTCTCGGATGAGGAAGTTCACGTCGAGCCTGGCAGCTACTGTCCCGATCACACACAGCACCAGGAAGAACAGCGGCACAGACCAGCTTCTTAGAAGGGCTCCGACCCCGATGGCCTTCTTAGCGGCCGGCGCAGACCCCGAATGTGCAGTAATCATGCCGGCTACCTCCTTTCGACCCGGGTCAGGGCATACAAGATCATGCCGTTGCTCATGATCATCCGGGCGATCTCACTTATGTCAGCACCTTGAAGAGCGGTTTGGGTGACTGGCAACGCTATCGTAAGGAGCGTGTGGAACAACACCGCGCCGAGCACGACATTGCCAACAGAGGCCTTCTGCAGCGACGCGCCGCCTATCAGGATAGACGCCACTGCCGGGAACGCCACGTTCAGAGGCGCCGTATACAGCTGAATGAAGCCGTAACTCTGTGCGTACACCACGATCCCTATCGCCCCGAGCACAGTCGAGATGATCACTCCGAGGCGTCGGGTTGCTTTCACGTTCACCCCTGAAGACTCGGCGAACGCAGGGTTAGCCCCGACAGTGCGCATCGCGTGCCCTGCCCGCGACCGGAAGAACAGCCATGCTCCAACGCAGAACAGTGCGAAGAACAACAACAGTCCCGTTGGCACCGCAAGATCGCCGATCTTGAATGCCAGGAAGTCGTTGAGCACGTGGGCGAAGGTGCGGTCGAGGGTGATCGTGTTGCGCAGGCCCATGCCCCCGAGGGGGAATATCATCGCAGGGTTCCGGTAGGGCGCGAGCACCCAGAACATACACATGCCGGCCACAATGGAGTAACCGACGTATGTTCCAACCATCATCTCCTGGCCCCTCACACGCTCCAGCAGCTCCGCATAGAGCCAGCCGAACACCACCGCGATGGGCACTGCGATGGCCAGTGCCGTAAGGAACCCGCCAAAGCCGGGTATATCCATGTTCATGCTGGTGACGGCTCCGATCAGGCCGGCGATTACCCCGACGGCCAAACCGAAGTTGAGCCCCACTCCGCACGCCAGTGTGAACAGCATCGAAAGAACCAGGATGCCATTCATGCCTATCCTGACGAGCGAATCGCTGACCAGCATCCCGATGTTCATTCTAAGGATAACGGCCAGCACGAATAGGGCGAGGAGGAACGCCGCGATTATCAGCCTGGGCAGTCCGAAATCAGCGTAGAACTGCTTGGCCATGGATAGAACGCGCGACTCAGATTTCTCAGCCATTCTCAGACCACCTCCCTGCGAGCTGCGCTCACGCCTGCCATCATGAGACCGAAATCAGTGTCAGGCGCGTCAGGTGAAAGGATGCCTGCTACCTTACCCTCGTAGATGATGGCGATCCTGTCGCACACCTTTCGCAGTTCAGCCAGTTCTGAGGAGGTCATGACTATCGTCATGTTGTGCTCACGGTTGAACCTCACGAGGAGGTCAAGCACTATCTGCTTCGCGCCGACGTCGATGCCGCGGGTAGGCTCCGAAACCCACAACAGCTCCGGCTCCATTGTGAACGCCCGGCCAAGGCAGACCTTCTGCTGATTGCCTCCTGACAGGCGCCGCACGTACTGACCAGGCCCGGTGCATCGAATATCCAGGTCTTTGATAGACTGCAGCGCGTGGCGTCGGATCTCCGCTCTGTCTTCCAGGCGAAGCCCCTCAATGAGACCGGGTCGCAGGAATTTGCCCTGCACCTGCATGGCAGTGAGGACCAGGTTCATCTCCACAGACTCGTCAAGGAGCAACCCGACTCCCCGCCTGTCTTCCGACACAAAGGCCATCCCCGACAGCAATGCGTGCTTCGGATCGTTCAGCGGTATGCGCTGCCCGTTCTTACGAACCTCGCCCGTTGCCGGATAGAGGCCTATCACGCCGTTGGCGATTCCGACCTTGCCATGGCCTGCAAGCCCGCCTATGCCCAGGATCTCGCCGCGCCTGACCGTCAAGTCGAGTCCGCGCACGCGCTCACCGGGCATCTCTACTCTGAGATTGCTGATCTCGAGTATGGGGTCGTCATCGGAAGGTTCCTTTGCTCTCGGAGCAAGCGCGGCGCGCTTAATGCTCCTGCCCACCATCAACTCGGCGATCCGCTCAAGGCGCGCGTCCTTGCGCTCCATGCGCGATACGACCTCGCCGTCACGCAAAATGGTGATATTGTCGGCCACCTCCATCACCTCGTCAAGACGGTGGGTGATGAACAGAATGCCGATGCCGTGAGAGGCAAGACGCTTCATTGCTGTGAGGAGAGTTGCGGCCTCCGACTCAGTGAGCACCGCAGTGGGCTCATCGAACACCAGCAGCTTCACATTGCTCTTATCTATCTCGCGGGCGATCTCCACGAACTGCATGTGGCCGACGGGAAGACTGGCGATGAGAGCCGTCTCGTCAATCGACAGGCCCAGCTTGTCAAGGGCGATCCTGGAGTCCTTCTCCATCTTGGCCTCGTCTAGCGTTCTCAGCTTGGGGCCGAAGATCCTTGACACGATGTTCGGGCGTGTAGGCTCTCTGTTCAGCTTCACGTTCTCTGCCACAGTGAAGCCAGGAATGAGCATGAACTCTTGATGGACCATGCCGATTCCCAGTTCCATGGCCTTCTTTGGCGAGTCGATGGTGACTTCCTGGCCATCCAGCTTGATCTGGCCTTCGAAGCCCCCGGTATCGAAGATGACGCTCATCCCGAAGAGGATGTTCATCAGCGTGCTCTTCCCCGCGCCGTTCTCGCCGACCAACGCGTGGATCTCACCCGGCTTCAGGGCGAGGCTGACCGCCTTGAGCACTGTGGTGCCGAAGTAGCTCTTGGTGATGTTGTTGAGTTCTAGGACGTAACCGTTGCCCATTTCGCAACCCCTCTCGGTTGTATGCGACGGTACTGCGTGCGGGCGCCGAGCAAGGCCCGGCGCCCGCAGCGCACTCATGCGTTATGGTAACCGTGAATCACGGACGCTGCGATATCCTACTTGACATCCTTACCGAAGATGATCGAGCCGACCAGATAACGGTAGAACTGGCCGTTGTTGCTCAGACGCTCCATCTGCACGGGCACGCCGGCCTCGGCCTGGAACACCTTCTGAACGGCTGCCATGTCGCGGATGTTGAGCTTCTTCTCAACTGCGAGCTTCGCGATCTCCACAGAGGCGGTGGAGTTCAGGTAGGAGCTCGCCACAGGCCATGTGGCGAAACGTCCGGCCAGCCCCTTAGAGACCAGCACGTCGTTGATCGCCTTGACGATCGCGGGGAAGTTGCCCTTCATATCATCGGTTATGGCGAGGCCAAGAGCCGCCGGATAACCGTGGGTCGGGCTCGGGCAGCACTGCTCAGGGAAGATCGCTCCGGCCTTCACGACGGCGGTAATCAGAGGCTCCTGCATACCGCAGTTGGTGGAGAACACGGCGATGTCCTTACCATGTGCGGCCACCTGCCGCGGTACATCCTCCAGCACGAACTGCTGAGCAGCCGACAGACCGCCCTCGCCGAGCGGGTCGGGAGCGTTCACGAAGATGAACTCCATACCAAGCCTCTTACAGGTCGCTTCCATGATGTCGCGCCTCTCGGCGAGGTCGACATAGCTCATGTGACGAGGGAAGGAGTAGTGGAGGAACTTCTTCGCGCCCATCTTGTGTGCCAGCTCAACAATGGTGGTTCCCCTGAGGATATTGTTGGGGATCAGGGACACATCGGCAACCCTCTCCACCATGGCGGGATCCTCGTGAGGCTCGCCAACGACGAAGATGAGGTCAGGCCTGGTTTCGCGCGCCTTGCGGATGGCGGCAATGGTTCCGGGTACGCCCTGGTTGATGACGATGGCCTTGATGTTTCTGTCAGCGGCCAGCGCCTGTACCTGGGCTATGAAGGTCTCCTGCTCCTGCATGAAGTTGTCGGGGTAAGTGCGGTGCTCCAGAAGGCCGGGATACTTAGCAATGGCGGCCTCGGCGCCTCTGTACTCATCCTCACCCTGCGACACTGTGCCGGTGATGATGCCGATCTTGAACGCCGTTTGCCCCATTGAAGTGCTTGTCAGGCTCAGCATGAGTGCAAGGACAGCGATCAACAGGACGATCCGTTTGGTCATTAGGGTCACCTCTCCCTTTAAGAGTCTCCAGTCGCAGCCTCGCTGCGCCGGTGTGAGTTTCAAATACATTCTCCACAGGCCTTTGGATTCCTGCAAACCATTATTCAGCTGTGATCACGGATAAACTTCACTACACTTCAGCTGCGTCTTAGGAGATTTCGACTCCGCCCCAATGACCGCCCGTGATTCTGACACCGTGCCGCGCATACAGTCAAACTAGACTACCGCCCAGAGGGAGTGGAACAGTTGCGTGCTGTTGAAGACCGCGAGCGCGAGATCATGCTGGAGCTTGTCAGGGTGACTGAGACTGCGGCACTGCTGGCAGGTCGCTGCATGGGCATGGGCGACAAGGAACTTGTTGATGCTGCAGCAGTTGATGGAATGCGCGGAATGCTCTCGCTAGTCAACATAAGCGGCAGGGTGGTTATTGGCGAGGGCGAGAAGGACCGGGCCCCCATGCTCTACAACGGCGAGCGTGTGGGCACGGGCCTCGTCGAAGACGAGTTGGATATTGCTGTTGACCCTGTGGAGGGCACTCGCCTGGTGGCCGACGGACTCCCGAACGCGCTATCAGTTATCGTGGCAGCCGCCCGCGACTCGCTCATGCCGGTTCCCACGTTCTACATGCACAAGCTGGCCGTGGGCCAGCGGGCCAGGGATTATATTGACATAAACGCGCCGGTTCGTGAGAACTTGCGCGTGGTGGCCGCTGCACTCGGCAAGAAGGTTCGCGACCTTACTGTAGTGATCCTGAACCGCCCGCGCCACGCCGACCTCGTGCGAGAAGTTCGCGAGGCCGGCGCCCGCATCAAGTTCATCCAGGACGGCGACGTTGCCGGCGCCATCTCAACATCAGTGCCTGACACAGGTGTCGACATGCTCATGGGCACCGGCGGGGCGCCAGAAGCCGTGCTCGCAGCGGCGGCCCTGAAATGCCTCGGCGGCGAGATCCAGACTAAGATGTGGGTGCGCGACGCAGAAGACGAGGCAAGGGCCAGGGCCGCCTCATTCGAGGATACGACTCAGGTATACACCTCCGAGGATCTCGCGAAAGGCAAGAGCATCGTGTTCTGTGCCACCGGCATCACCGACGGCGACATGCTCAAGGGCGTCAGATACAACGGCGAGCATGCCACTACCGACTCAATCGTGATGCGCGCCCGCACCGGAACTGTGAGACGCATTCAGACCAGCCACGACCTATCCAAGAAGACCCTCCACTCGTTCAGGGCCGGGAGGGAGATGCCTGTGTGACCACGTTCAGCACCGAGGTCGTGGCCTCCTCTCCGTTGAGCTTGATCACGACCTCGTGCCCGCCTTCCGACAGGCCCATCTCCGCCAGACCCGTGAGTGACAGCCGCCTCATGCAGCCAGGCAGGATCAGGCTGTCGGGCACCGGTACCGACACGCGCGACCCACCGCGCCTCACCTCAATCTTGCCAGATGCCCACGTATAGAACGGCCCATCATTGTGCACGTCTATCCACGCCCCATCGGCCCCAACGGTGAGCCCGTCGGCCCACAACCACCGTGGTGAGCCCTGCGCGCGTCGCGCACCAGATGGCTTCACCAGCACTGTGACATCAACCCGCGCGCCTGTCGCCGCGCCGGCGGATGTGGTGCCGGCTGCAGTCGCGGTCGACGCTGCAGCGATCGAAGTTGCAGCCGACACCACTGGGCGCGCTGTTATGGATAGCACTGCAGCCGCCCCGAGCGTTTTCTTGAGCGCCACCGAACTGTCGGCGCGGATCCGTACTACGCCCGAGGCTCCGGGCATCACAACCAAATACCTCGGTTCTACCGTGAGAATCGAAGCCGCTCGACTCGACCCTGCGGCTCTCACGGAACCCCACATGTCGTGCATAGCGTCGCTGAACTGCATCTCCAGGCTGACGGCAGACGAACCCGAGTTGCGTATCTTCACAGATCCGACTTCAGTTTGGGCTATCCACAAAAACGAACCGAGCTCGGCCTGGATCAACGACGGGCTCACACTCACATCAACAGCAGCCGAAGTTGCGGTGGTAGGAAACGGCATGGCCGCGGCAGGCGGACATGCGGCCAGTGCCACCGCTGCGAGCACGACTGCGCCCGCGCATACCGAAAGCGCCCGCCTCATGTTGCACTACCTCCTAAAGGGCAGAGGAGAGCAGAGCCCCCCTCCGCCGTCGAAATGCACTCCGTGATACTGGTTACGGAACTATCTGTTCGGCTGTGAAGAGAATAGTCGTGGTGTAGCACTCGCCGGGCACCGTTATGGGAGCGTCCGCGAACTCGATCACTTGCTTCAGGTGTACAGTGTGATCTACGGATATGGCCCCCTCGCTAGAGTAAGTTCCAATCCTCACGGGGCTCGTGGTCAGGTCGCTGTAGGTCAGGCCATCGTCGATCCGGTATTGCAGCGGGTTCGCCAGGGTTTTGGAGCCGTTCACCATGCAGCTGTTGCTCCCGTGGATGCTCAGATGAAAGCCCACATTCGCAGCAGCGTTTACCGTAAACGCGCCGGGCATGTCGTTTGAGCCGGGCTCGAGATCAAGCCAGTCGATCCGCGCTTTGCTCACAGTTATCCTCACGGTGCTCATGACCTGACCTCTCAGCTCGACGCTGCTCTCGGCGCCAACACCGAGAGGGAGCGCGACCGCAAGGGCCATGGCAACCACTAGCAGGACCATGCCCCGAATTCGGCTAAATCTCGCCGATCTGTACATGAAATACCCCTCCCAATGAAGTGAGACGTGCGCACCGTCATGGGAGGAGTATTCCCCAAGTGCCATATACTTCCTGTCACCCTATCGAGCGGTTCTGCCTCGCCCGCTAGAGTGATATTCCGAACACGCTTTTCACCGTGGCCGTCGTGGCGGCAGCCACCTGCTCTGTGCTGATGCCCTTTATCTCGGCGATCCGCTCAGCTACATGCCTGACGTACGCGGGCTCATTGCGCTCTCCTCTGTGCGGAACCGGAGTCAAGTAAGGACCGTCCGTTTCCACCATCATGCGATCCAGCGGAACTTGGCGAACTACCTCGGCGAGCTTGCGGGCGTTCGAGAAGGTCACCGGACCGGCAATGGAGATGTGACACCCCATCTTGAGCAGCTCAGCCGCCATTTCCGGGCTGCCCGAATAGCAGTGCAACACGATGGCGGGAATACGCCCGACGTAGTCACGCAGAACGTCCATGGTGTCGCGGTGGGCATCTCTATTGTGGATCTCCACCGGCACACCGTGCTCGCGAGCCATCTCCATCTGCGCCCTGAACACCTTCATCTGCTCGTCTCTTGGGCTCAGGTCGCGATAGTAGTCAAGGCCGATCTCCCCGATGCCGACCACTCCTGCCGCGCTCAGCAGGCTCTCGATCTCGCCCAGCTGCGACTGGCCGATTCCCGCCGCATCGTGCGGATGTATGCCGACAAGCGCGTACACCCCGCTCACATCGCGGGCGTTGTTGACAGCTCTGCGAGAGGAAGCGACGTCGTAACCGGGATTGATCACTGCCTCAACACCGGCTATGCGTGCCTTTGCCATGACGGCCTCCACGCCTTCGACGTAGGAGTCGTCATCGAGGTGGCAGTGGGCGTCGATCAGCACGCCTACTTCACCTTACTCCCGTTGGATATGGGCTTATCGGGCGTCAGCGTCGCCAGCACCATCGGCTCGCCGGTGGTTGATGCAGCCAGCAGCATGCCGTTGGATACCTCGCCGCGCAGCTTAGCGGGCTTGAGGTTCGCCACCACCACTATCTGCTTGCCCACGAGATCGGCCGGGGAGTAGTGCTTCGCGATCCCCGCTACGATCTGACGACGCTCCCAACCCAGATCTACCTGGATCTTCATGAGCTTCTCGGAGCCTTTCACCGGCTCAGCCTCGACAACGGTGGCGACGCGCAAGTCGACCTTGGCGAAGTCATCGATGGTTATCTGCTCCTCCGACGGCGGAGCCACGTCAGCGGGGGCAGCAGCGGGAGCCGGAGCGAGCTCCGGTGACGCGGAAGGTGCTGCAGTCACGGCCTGCGCGGCGGCGCGACGTTGCGCCTCAGCCTTGGCATCATAACGCGGATAGACCGGATCGCCACGCCGCACTTCGGTTCCGGGCTCTAGGCCGCCCCAACGTGCTGCCTCCCAGCCTGCCTCTAGGGGCGAGATATCCAGTCCGAGCTGGCGCCAGAGTTCGCGGCATCCGGTGGTAATCACAGGGGCTAGGAGCACTGCCGACACCCTGACAGTCTCAGCTATGTTGTAGAGTACGGTCGACAGCCTCACTCTGCCTTCGTCAGTCTTGGCCAGACTCCACGGGGCCACGTCGTCGATGTATTTGTTCGCCGCCCCTACCAGGCGGAATACCTCGGCAAGGCCGTCCTGGAACGCGAGCTTGTCGAAGGCGTCGGCGGCGCGGTCCATGACCTCGTCGGCCAGTGTGGGCAGGAGCCTGTCGGCCTCAACCTGCTCGTCGAGGGGCTGCGGAGTCGGCACGCGCCCGTCGGTGAACTTGTTGATCATGGCCGTAGCCCTGCTCAACAGGTTCCCAAGGTCATTGGCGAGGTCGGCATTGACCCGGTAGATGAAGTTCATCCGCGAGAAATCGCCGTCCTGGCCAAACGGGACTTCACGGAGCATGAAGTATCGAACGGCATCAACGCCGAACTCCGCGGCGTATTCCTCAGGCTTGATGACGTTGCCTCTAGACTTGGACATCTTCTCGCCTTCCACCGTCCACCAGCCGTGCCCAAACACCTGGCCGGGAAGGGGCAGGCCCAACGACATGAGCAGCGCAGGCCAAATCACGGAGTGGAAGCGCACTATCTCCTTGCCCATCACGTGGACGTCGGCCGGCCAGTAGCGCGCGAACTTCTCGGGATCGTCAAGGTAGCCTGCGGCGGTGATGTAGTTGGTGAGCGCATCGATCCAGACGTAAGCAACGTGGCCGGGAGCGAAGGTCACTGGCACACCCCAAGAGAAGGTCGTTCGAGATACACACAGGTCATCCAAGCCGCCCTCGATGAACTTGATCATCTCGTTACGCCTGCTCACCGGCTGTATGAACTCCGGATGGGCCTTGATGTGCTCCAGCAGCGGCTGCGCGTACTTGGAGAGGCGGAAAAAGTAGGCCTCTTCCTGCGTCCACTCGACTTCGCGGCCACAGTCAGGGCACTTGCCATCGACGAGCTGGGTTTCGGGGAAGAAGGCTTCGTCGGGTGTGCAGTACCACCCTTCATAGCTTCCTTTGTATATGTCTCCTTTGGCGTAGAGCTGCTCGAACACCTTCTGGACAACAGCGACGTGATCGGCGTCGGTGGTCCGGATGAAGCGGTCGTTTGAGATGTCCAGTAACTTCCACAGGTCGGCGAAGCTGGCAGCGACTTTGTCGACATAGGCCTGCGGGGTGAAGCCCTCTGCGGTGGCCTTGCGCTCTATCTTCTGGCCATGCTCATCAGTGCCAGTGAGGAAGTACACGTCATATCCGCGCATCCGTTTGTATCTAGCCATGGCATCGCAGGCCACGGTGGTATAGGCGTGCCCCAGGTGAGGCAGGTCGTTCACGTAGTAGATCGGGGTGGTTATGTAAAACGATTGTGGTTTCATGCAGAGTCCTCCCCAGTGTTTCACCTGCTACAGACTAAGTCGAGTGTATAGCTAGCTGCGCAAAGCTGTCAAGGAATCCCTTACGGTTGAAAGGGCTGGCGACTCGTGGTATTTTGATGTGGAGGTGAAAGCAATGGCCAGAAACAGCTGCTCTACCCTATTTATGGCCTTAACGGCCGTGTTGGTCACACTCCTCGTTGTGGGAACCGGTGGAGCAGAGGCTTACGCCCAGCCTCAGCTTCAGCTTCAGGGCCAGGGCCGGCCCTCGGGCGAGCAGGCCGTGCAGGCGGCGCAGGTGCCACCGACGACCTCATCCCGCACGATTGTGGTGGGCACTCTCTCAGTGGCAGAGGCGCGCTGGGCAGGCAGCGATCTGAGGATAAACATGGGCGGAGTGGTATCGTTCATGGTACCCGGAAACGCCGGATACATGGTATACGAACGTGCCGACACCCGCGGTACCAAGCACCTCTGCATAGCCAGGTACGGAGCTTCAGGAATGGAATTCGAGATCATGATCGACGCTTTCGCGCTTGACACCGATACATACACACCCCTCGACTCTCTTGGCTTGAGCATCTTGTCAGCGGGTAGGCGCGTTGAAGTGCTGGACTCCAGGGACATCGCTGTTGGCAATGCTGTAGGGCTGGATCTGACGTTCCGTGGTGCGTATGTCGACCGGCAGCTGCCCAAGAACGATGCGCGCATGGTAATGCTTACCGACATGACCAATGCACTCATGTTCACCCTGGTCGAGCGGCAGCCCAAGCCCGAAGAGCATCGCGAAGCACTTGACCAGGTAGTTCGCACAGTGGTCTTCTCATCGAGTGCAGCTCGCGCTTGATATCAGGCGATGCAATCCCATTGTCATCGAGTTTGTTTGAGAAAAATAAGAAACATACAGAAAGCTTGGCGGTTTCGACGTTGACTCGTGTTTACATGTTTGCTATTATCTGTGTAGAAGAACAACAATCACTATTGGAGGGGGGGCTGCAGAAATGAAGTCAACAGGGATCGTTCGTAAGGTGGACGAGCTTGGACGCGTCGTCATTCCTATCGAGCTTCGCAGAACGTTGCAGATTGAGGAAAAGGACTCGCTGGAGATTTACGTAGATGGAGAAAAGATCATACTGAAGAAGTATGAGCCCGCCTGCATTTTCTGTGGTAACGCGGATGGTATCCGCATCTTCAAGGACAAGAACATCTGCAAAGAGTGCTTCGATCTCATGAAGAGTGTCGGATAGTCCGATAGCTTACTGAAAAGGCAGTACACTCCAGCGGGAGGTGCCGTGCGCCTCCCGCTTAAGTGTTCTTCCAGCGCTGTCTGCCGCTGCCGAATCTCGCCTAGGCTCGCCTCAGTCAGTCTGGTTCTCCCTAACCCTGATCGCCTCGGCGTATACGCGCCTGACAGGCAGCATCCTCTCGCGCGCCACCTGACCGGCTGCATCCTTCAGACTCGCGTTCCCGGCCTCGGCCCTCGACACTGCCTCAACGGCCGCTTCCGCCAGCTGACTGTTGACATCTGGAGAGCCGCCGGCCCGGTCGTCGCCGCCGGGCTCCTCGCCACTGCCATCGCCGCCTGCACCCTCCACCACCACGACGATCTCGCCCCTGGTGTCGGAGCCGGCGGCCTCGACCGCCTCGTCGACCGTGCCGCGCCATACGCGCTCGAACTTCTTCGTCAGTTCCCAGCACACGGCGCAACGCCGCGGCCGCCCGCGACCCCCGTCGTCGCCGCCATCGCCGCCCCCGAACACTGCCGCAAGGTCGGCCAGCATGGCACGCAGGCGGTGCGGGGCCTCGTAGAACACGAGCGTTGCCTTGACCGCGGCCAGCTCTGCCAGGGCCTCGCGCCGTTCACGCGCCTTTCTGGGTAGGAACCCCCTGAACAGGAAGGTTGCCGTCGGCAGTCCCGACACCAGCAGCGCGGACACAAAAGCCGTCGCGCCGGGCACGGGCACTACATCGAATCCGGCCGCAATGGCCTCGGCGATGACGGTCGCACCAGGGTCAGAGATACCGGGCGTGCCGGCATCTGAAACCAAAGCCACGTCATGCCCTGCGCTCAGCTCGTCGATGATGCGGCCCACGCGCCCGGTCTCATTATGCTCGTGACAGGAGATCAGTCTAGCAGATATGCCAAGGCGGGCCAGGAGCAGACCGGTGTGGCGTGTGTCCTCTGCTGCGATGAGGTCGACGGTGGAGAGGGTGTCTATAGCCCGCTGGGTGATATCGCCCATGTTGCCTATGGGCGTGGCCACGACGTATAGCTTGCCGCTCATTCTGTGTAGATCCTCATCATCTCTTCGGTGTACTGCCCGTCGTCGCCATAGATGTTCAGCGTGGGCAGTATGGTGAGGTCGGGCTTGACGTTCTTCACTGCTTCTACCAGCACCATCACGGGAGACGACTTCGCCCGCGACTGCACGAACCGCGCGCGCCGCGGCTCGAGACCGGCGGCCCGCATGGCGCACACGAGGTCTACCAGCCTGGCAGGCCGATGCACCATGGCGAGCTTGCCTCTGCTCCTGAGCAGCGCCGAAGCCGTGCGCACCACATCATCGAGGGTGCA
>DBQN01000025.1:30745-35551 GCA_002305255.1 Firmicutes bacterium UBA1393
ACGCCATGTCGGCCATGTCTTCCATGATCTCGACTCCGACGAGCTTCGCAGGCCGCCGCCGCGCCCACACCAGCAGCGGAATCACGCCGGTGCCGGTGCCGAGGTCTATCACCCTGTCACCCTCGCGCGCGCTGACGAACTCAGAAAGCAGAACGGCGTCGACAGAGAACCTGAAGCGCACGGGATTCTGGATAATCACCAGCCCGGAGCGCTGCAAGTCGTCGACGCGTTCGTATGGGCGCACTAGATCGCCCTCGTGCTCACCCTCACGACTGACCATCGCCCTCGCACCCCCCGCACCCCGGCTCGACATCATCGGCGCTGAGTGAGGAGGTCGTGCCGTCGGCGAACTGCACAGTAACCGACATCGTGGTGGGATCCACGGAGATCACCCGGCCGCAGCCGTTTTCAGTCATCACCCTCGAACCGGGCTTGGGCAGCTCACCGGCCTTGGCGGGCGTCTGGGCACGCTTCGGCGTTGACTCGTACTTGAGACAACACATGAGCCTGCCGCAGATTCCAGATATCTTTGTGGGATTGAGAGACAGATTCTGCTCCTTCGCCATCTTGATTGACACCGGCTCGAAGTCGCCGAGGAACGTCGCACAACACAGCGGCCGCCCGCACGGCCCAAGACCGCCGAGCATCTTAGCCTCGTCGCGCACGCCGATCTGCCTGAGCTCAATGCGGATGCGGAACACCGACGCCAGATCACGCACGAGCTCGCGGAAGTCGACACGCCCGTCTGCCGTGAAATAGAAGATGATCTTGCTGTTATCGAAGGCGTACTCCACGTCTACCAGCTTCATGGGCAGGCCGTGAGCTGCGATCTTCGCAAGGCCGACATCGAAGGCGCGCTCCGCCTTGCGCTTGTTCTCTTCGACCTGGCGTGCGTCGGCTTCTGTGGCCACCCTGACGACCTGCTTGAGGGGCTGCACGATGCTGTCTTCGTCGACGAGCTTCGGCCCCACGACTACCTCGCCACACTCGGTGCCGCGTGCCGTCTCAACGATCACCGACATGCCCACCTTGAGCTCTAGATCGCCCGGTGCGAAGTAGTATATCTTCCCAGCCTTCTTGAACCTGACTCCAACTATGTTAACCATGCAAAGGCATCCTCTCACTAGGTTAGCAGCAGCGCGAGGTCGAGCATGAGGTCATCCAGCGCAAGCCGCGCGTTGGCATTGGCCGCCAGCGCCTCAGCCGTGCTCATGCATTTCTCGGCCCAACGCCTGAACTGCTCAGGGCGACCGCGTTCGGCATCGGCAGAGATCTCGTCTGCCAGGTCTATGTTGATCAACACATCAGGCCCGCCACCAAGTGACTTCGCCAGCACGTCGCGCATGTAGACTGCCAGCACTTCGCAGGCGCCCTCCGGCGTCGAGATGGCCGCCGTCTCCGACGCATCGTCATCTTCGCCGGACTGCCAGCCTGCTATGTCGCCATCGAGGGCGCCGGCGGCACCGTCAGCCGCGCCCTCGGCTGCCGCGCCATCAATCGCATCTCCTGACGCCTCGTCGGCAATGCCTGCTCGCGCCGCCCCGCGCGCGCCACCTGACGAGCGCTTGAGCATGTCGAGGAGCTTTTCCGACGTCGTCAGCGCCAGACCGCCGTCGCCGCACCACATCACGCTGCGGGCTCTGGAGATTATGGCGTTCCTCACTTTGAAGTAATCGGCATCGCGGGCGAGCCGCTCCATCTTGCCCCTGAGCCCCGACGACACCGCCGCCAGCACCGCCGCGCGCTCAGCCGACATGCCCAGCTCGCGCCGGCCCCATTCCACCAGCGATTCACGGTCGACGCTGCCCAGACGTATGCTGTGGCACCTCGACGAGATCGTGGGCAGCAGCGCTCCCGGTTCGTCTAGCAGCAACATGATCAGCGCGTGGCCCGGCGGCTCCTCCAACACCTTGAGCAGGCAGTTCTGCGACTCCTCATTCATGGTGTGGGCATCATCGATCACCCAGGTCTTGAGGCGCGCTTCACCCGGCCGCAGCGCAATGCGCGACTGCATCTCCCTGATCTGGTCTATCTTGATGACCTTCCCGTCAGGCCTCACCACGGCGAAGTCTGGGTGCACCCCGGCCAGGAGTTTGGTGCAGTTGGAGCACTCGCCGCAATACCACAGGCCCTCCCGCGACGCATCGGCGCCCTCGCGCCCGGTGCAGTTGGCCGCCAACGCCAGCGCCATGGCAAGCCGCCAGCGGTCGCTGCCGGCCGGGCCCCATATCATGTAGGCGTGCGACAAGGTTCCCGACAGCAGCTCTCCGTCGAGCTTCTTTACGGCCTCCTGCTGCCCGAAGAGCTCAGCTATGGGCATTGGAGTTCACCTTTCCAAACCCGCGCTTCTCAAGGAAGCGCGACACGATGGCCAGGACCTCCTGATGCACCTGCTCAATGCTCTTTTCCGTCACGTCGATACGGCGAAACCTCGCCGGCTCACGTTCGGCCATCTCATGGTAGGCAGCGCGCACGCGCTCGTGGAACTCAAGCATGCGTATTTCGATACGGTCACCGCCGCAGTTGCCGTCGCCGCTGTCGCTGCTCCGACCCTTACCCCTGCCTCGTGCGCGCGCGACGCCCAGCGCAGCATCGATGTCGAGCAGCACCGTGAGGTCCGGACGCAGCCCGCCGGTGGCGATTTCATTGACGGCGCGCACAGACTGGATGTCCATGCACAGTCCATGGCCCTGGTACGCCAGGCTTGAGTCGACGAACCTGTCGGCAAGCACCACTTTGCCCTCATCGATGGCGGGGATGATGACCTCGTGAACATCCTGGGCTCTGTCGGCCGCATATAGCAGGAACTCAGTCACGCCGTGCATCCCGCATGTCTTGGTGTCGAGGACTATCTCCCTGATACGGCGGCCTATGGGTGTGCCGCCCGGCTCGAATGAGCATACGCAGTCATAGCCCAGGCGCGCCAACGCGCAAGCCAGCAGACGGACCTGCGTGGATTTGCCGCCTCCGTCCGGTCCTTCGAAGCTGATGAACACGCCTGGGCCTGATGACATACTTGTCTACCTCTTTACATCCCTCACGACAGTCACAACGAGACCGCCGTCGGATCCTGTAGTGAGACCGCGGAACACTGCTCCCAGCTGCAACGCATGGTCGATGACGTCGAGGTGGTCGCGGTCGATCACCTCGCCCGGATAGAGCAATGGGATTCCGGGCGGGTAAGGCGCCACGACCTCTGCACACACCCTGCCCTCTGCCTGCGACAAGTTGATCAGCTCGTGCGCCGCGAGGGTGGCCTGGCGCGGCAGCAGCACACGCTCTGCCGGCGCGAACAGCGCCCGCGTGAACTTGGCCTGGTCACCTGCGTGCACCCTGGCGCGGGCCTCCCTGCTGCCCTGACCAACGAGGTTCAACACTGCATCGACCAGCTCGTCCACGGTGTCTTTAGTGTCGGCGTAGGTGATAAACGCGATGACGTTTTCGAAGTCAGCCAGCTCGACCCGGACGTTGAACTCGTCCATCAGTCTCGCCTTAAGCTCGTAGCCTGCAAGGCCAATGCCCACTGCCGACAGCGTCAGCTTGAGCGAGTCCATACCGGGCCTGTCTAGAACTCTGAGGCCATCAATGCCGCTCAGTCTCTCACGGGCGTAAGCCGCCAACTCCAAGGCCTTGCTCATCAACACATGGCCGCGCATGCGCGCGACGGTGGCGGCTATGTCTAGCGAGACCATCAGCAGATACGACGGGCTCGTGGACTGCAGTATAGCCAGCATGCGCTGCACGCGGTCGGGCGGAATCCTGTTTCCTATGGTGTGCAGCATCGAACTTCCTGTGAAAGACCCCAGCATCTTGTGGGTACTCTGCACCACCATGTCGGCTCCCATGTCGACTGCCGACTGCGGCAGCGCCGGATGCAGGTGGATGTGGGCGCCGTGAGCCTCGTCTACCAGGAGCGGGATGTCGTGCGCGTGGCACAACTCGGCCAGGGGCCTGAGGTCCCAGGCGATTCCGTAGTAGTTCGGTCGTGTTATGAGACAGGCCTTTACGTCAGGGTTCTCCCTGAGCGCGCGCTCATATTCTTCAGTCGGTATTCCGAGACTGATTCCCCACTCGGGATCGATCTTCGGGTACACGAATACCGGCACAAGGCCACAGAGTATCACGCCGCCGATGACCGAAAGGTGGGCGTCGCGGGGGATGATGATCTTCTGCCCTTCCTTGCAGGTGGTCATTATCATGGCATGAACGCCGGCGGTTGTGCCATTAGTCAGGAAAAACGTGTGGTCGGCGCCGAAGGTGCGTGCGGCAAGGTCCTGGGCATCTCTGATCACACCGCTGGGCAAGTGCAAGTTGTCCATACCCCTGGTTTCGGTAACGTCCATCCCAAACGCATTTCGACGGAAGGCCTCCGCGACCTCGGGCGGATAGCCCGGACCTCCCTTATGCCCTGGCATGTGGAACCTGACTGGGGCCAGCCTCTGATAGGCCAACAGTGCCTGAAACAATGGAGCGCTGAACTCATCAAGAGGAATGTTCAGAGGATCATTGCTTGCACCCAGAAGATGCTTTGACACCGGGTATCGTTTCTCCTTTTCGTCCGACAACATCGGTTAGTGGGTAGGGCCGCATCAGTCCCACAAACGCCGTGCGGCGCGGCGGCTTGCGACGTAGTATGCCGTGGTTAGGATCCGGGTTGCGAAAGAGCTGTGCTTTGGGCTCGGGGCGGCGGCCGGCTGGTCGGCTGACGGGAGGCCGGCCGGCGGCCCCCGGGGACGCTTCACGTCGATTCTGCAACATAGGCGCGTCGGATTCTGCGGAAATCGAGGTAACCGTCTGCCGATACTG
>DBQN01000025.1:35580-37950 GCA_002305255.1 Firmicutes bacterium UBA1393
CCAGGCCTCGAAAAGCAGCCCTCAGAAAGCAAGGCGTAGAGCTGCAGATTTGTAGCCCGCCTTCAGGCGGGCTTCCGCTCTTTAGTGGTTCCCCCGTGCGTGCGGAGCGCTTTACGCCGCTTTGGAAAGATAGCGCTCACCGATACATCGATTTCGTCAATATCGGTCGGCCTTATCTGCGGAATCCGCGCTAACGGGTTCACGAGTCAGCCTCTCGGGCACAAGGCTGCGCACTACTTGACGCGAACACATGTTCTATGTTAATCTTTGGGTAGGCAGAACACATGTTCTATTGGCGTCAGTAACAACGGGAGATCGGAGGTCGCCTACTGTGAAGAACGCCTTTCGAGTATACACATCAGCCGTGCCGGTAGGGTCTCCAGCGGGCCCAGCGCCATGCTCCGCAGCAGGCTGGAAGTCCTTCGTTACCCTGCAGCACCCGTCAGGCAGAGTGCTGGCTGAGTTCTCTGAGCCCATCGCGGCGGAACCGGGTCACACCGGCAGCCCCACGGCACATCGCGACGCCAGCATGAATGCCGCTCTGCAGGGGCTCGTGGCGGCGCGCAAGGCACGTGCGCGAAACGTGATAGTTTACTCCGACTCGCCGCCGGCCGTGGAGGCGCTCAATAGGAGCACGCCACCTAGCCGCGCATCAGTCGGAGTGCATCTTCAGGTCAGGGCGCTGTCGCACAGTTTCAGAGCCGCCCAGTTTCACTATTCCCCTTACCCTTCGATAAGCGACGTTCCAGCCATGGCTTCGGGCTGCTGAATCTCCATGAGCTGCAGGATGGTAGGCGCCACGTCGCCGAAGTCGCCACCCTGCCTCAAGCGCTTCACTTCAGTGCCGGCCAGAATGAAGGGCACTGGGTTGAGTGAATGCGCAGTGTTTGGGCCACCTGTAGACGGCTCGATCATCTCATCAGCATTGCCATGGTCAGCCGTGACGATCAGGGCGCCGCCTGCGGCGCGAACGGCCTCCCATACTTGCCCAAGGCACCTGTCGACGGTCTCGACCGCGGTGACAGTGGGCTTGAACATGCCGGTATGTCCTACCATATCACAATTGGCGAAGTTTACTATCGCGAAGTCGAAGTTGCCCGAACCGATCAGGCGAACGGCCTCGTCGGCCACGCCCTGAGCACTCATCTCAGGCTTAAGGTCGTATGTGGCAACCTTCGGCGACGGAGTCAGCGACCTCGTCTCGCCGGGGAACGGCTCCTCGCGCCCGCCGTTGAAGAAGAAGGTTACGTGCGCAAACTTCTCAGTCTCGGCCGCGTGCAGCTGAGTTCGGCCGGCGACCGACAACGTCTCAGCCAGGCCGTTGCCGGATTCGGGTTTCGAGAATGCCACCGGAATATCGGCATCGAGGTACTTCATCATGCACACGTAGTTCACCTTGGGTGCCTTGCCCCGGTCGAACTTGTCGAAGCCTGGGAAGTTGAAGGCCTGAGTGAGCTGGCGTGCGCGGTCGCTCCGGAAGTTGAAGAAGATCACTGAATCGCCGTCGGAAATGGTGCCCGTGGGGCGTCCGGCCGAATCGACTATGACCGTGGGCACGACGAATTCATCGTTAGTGCCTGCAGCATACGACGCCTCGATGGCGGCGCGCGCCGAGGTAGCGGTGACGCCGCGGCCGTGAACCAGCGCATCCCAGTGTAGGGCGGTGCGATCCCAGCGATTGTCGCGGTCCATGCCCCAGTATCTGCCGCCCACGGTGGCGATGCGGCCGAGGCCGATCTCAGCCAGCTTGCGCTCGAGTTCGTCTATGAAAGGCAGGGCGCTTGCCGGCGGCACATCGCGGCCATCGAGGAACGCGTGTACATATACCTCTTTGACGCCGGCTTTCTTGGCCATCTCAACCAGAACATATATGTGCTCCTGGTGAGAGTGCACGCCGCCCGGCGATACCAGTCCCATGAGATGAACGGCCTTTCCAGAGGCGGCTGCTGCGTTGATGGCGTTGAGCAGCACTTCGTTACGCTGGAACTCGCCGTCGGCTATGAGCTTGTTCAGGTAGGTGAGATCCTGGTACACAATGCGACCCGCGCCGAGGCACAGGTGCCCCACTTCGGATCCGCCCATCTGCCCTTCAGGCAGGCCTACGGCGGTGCCGTGTGCAGGAAGAGTGGTCATCGGATACTGTGCTACGAGAGCATCGTAGTTTGGTGTATGTGCAGTGGCTATGGCATTGCCCTTACCGGCCGGGGCACAACCCCAACCGTCTAGCACGATCATTACGACAGGTCTGTACGTCTTCATGTCCTAGCCCTCCGTTCAGCCTCCAGCCCCAGCCAGACAGCAGGATTATAGTATCACACGCACGGCCACAATCAAGTGAGTCCGCGCCGCCGTGGACACGGCGACGCGGGT
>DBQN01000082.1:0-8193 GCA_002305255.1 Firmicutes bacterium UBA1393
CTGTCAAGAAAACCCCCGCACCTGGACCGTGTCAAGCTCTAGTGGGGGAGTACCTGCTGACCCAAGGTGAACTGATGGTCTAGACTGGTTCGTACGGTTGCAGCTTCCTTACCAGATCTGCTTTACCAGCACTGACTGGTTCTGAGCCTGATCCGCCGGCATCGTATGCGTGGCTGCACCTGACGTCAAGGGGTCGGCTTCGCCCGCTCCGGCGCCCTTGACGTCAGGCACGCCACGCAGGAGCGATTGTAGCGATCAGGCTCGCGGCTGGAATCCTAGGCACCATTGAGTAGCTGATGAAACAGATGAGACATTCCCCCGCTTGCTGTTCGACCGCTATCCATGATCGGCGGGTGAAGCCCTTGACGGCGTGGCCATGACTCGAATACCGCGTGGATCACTTGGGTTGCGACCTTGGATGCCTCTGCCTTGCTGATCGACGGTACCTTGGCGGAGTTCGGCATCAGCTTAAGCACCCTGTTCAGGTTCCCGCTGAACCTGGCGCACTGCATGCTCATGATGCCTTTCAGCCCTCGAGTCGCCCAACTGCGACCCTGCTTCTTCGTTCGGTTACTCACCCTGTTGACCTGAGATTCGGCTATTCCCAGACCCCGAAGACCCGATGTGTCCATGCCGACTGCGCGAAGTCGGACACGATAGTCGCACACGCAATCGGGAATCGTCGATAGGTCAGAGATTAGCGCATCAAGATCCTTTCGCTTGTGACTCAAGGCAAACGGACGAGCCTCCGCCAGGGATCGCATGAGCAGTTGTCCCGTGGGATCCTGATCTACCGCGGACATTACTTTCGCAGCTGCCTCGCTGTCCTTGCCAAAGATGCGCCTTATATCCCTGGTGAAGTGAAACCTGTCTACCTGGTATAGAACGTGCTTACCGCCAAAATACCGCGTCCCCTGCCTGATCCAACTTGCACGATCTCCCCCCAGCACCACCGTGGTGTCAGGGTCTATGTCGTACTTGCCGTACACCCACCGGCTCGCCCTGTCCCACCAATCTTCGGCCTGTTCGTGGGAGCTCCACATCGAAGAGTTCTTGAGGCTGAATTCGGATGGGTTACCTTCGCGCGGAACCCATCCCTCGTACACTGTCATCAGCTTCTCTTCGATGCTGCGCTTCTTAGCGCGCTGCAGATGCATCCAGATCCCATCAGCTTCGATGAACAGCATATCTACCTTGCGCTTGCCATCAGCTTTTTCAATCAGCTCTTCATCGAGGGAATCGGACAGTCTCCCCGCCTTCAGCACATACTGTCTTATTGTCTCGTGGGTGGTGATTCGACTTCCGACTATTCGCGCCAGGTTCTCGGCAGCTACTCGGTACGATGCCTCCATCGTGCCCGCTCGGATCATCAGGTCATGGAGCGCTGGGCTAGTCCTGGTCATCCGGTCAAGGCCAATCTGCTGATCCAGAAGGAACACGTACTCGCCCGTTTCACGATCCCTGTAGTACCTGCGCTTGAACGTTACAGGCTGTCCCAGCACCGTTTCGATTATCCTGGAACGTATATCCACCAACTCATACCTGGTCTTGTCACGTCTACCCAGTATCCGTGCATCCAACTCTTCGAGTGTCTCAGCCATCAGGTCGCTGAGCACCACTCCCATTACATGGAGAAAAATCATCTCGATATCCGTTAGCGAGACTGCACCTTCATCTGTTATATTGAACACGACGGAATGCTACCTCCTTGATGGGCTTTTGCTTTCTGACCATCAATTCGAGAGGAACGCATTCCGTCCTCCTGTTTCCTGTAAGCCTGCAGGCCTCCCAGCTGGCCCCTCCTGCCCCCACCTAAACTTTACTCACACATTCCTGCACATTCCGCGTTCGTGCTGCTCCGCCTACTTAGGCTGGACTCTCACGGTGCATCCTGTGGCAAGGGCCGCCACCGCGCTGAGGGCGGCGAGTTGCGGCGCAAACACGGCTCCGATTACGCCGGCGGCTATTGGGAGGTTGGCTAGCCTGTCGCCGTCGCGCTCCACAACGACCCGCATCGCTGAACCCTGGCTCCACAGCTCCTTGATGCCATCTGCCAGCTTGCCCAGGGACGACGCGCCTTCCTCGAGGCCTTCCGCGATCCCGTCAGCTACCCTGTCGGCTGCCTCTCGGGCCATCTCCATACCCGGCACTTCGCCGTCGACGGCCTCCTGTGAACCGTACCCGGTCTCGTGCAGCCCTGCAGCTCTCGTGGCCGCCCGGGTGTTCGCTGCGTCCTTCTCCGCCATTATGAGGGCCCTGACTAGGTCTCCCCCGGCAGCCTCCAGGTAGGATGCCGCCTCCTCATAGCTGAGGTCTATCCTCTCACGTAACCTGTCTATCCGGTTCAAGTCCACCTTCACTGTCGTTCGCTTCCTCCCGGCCCATCGAATTCACGTCATCAATGAACTCAAGTGTGCGAAGGCTGCTCTCTACTCGAAGGTCAACATAACGCCGAAGAGCCGTTCGGGCCTGAACATAGGCCTTGCCGTTCTCGCCCACTCCACTCAACCGGGCATACGGTCTCACCATCAGCGCCCTGAGCAGGCCACGCGCCTCATCGCCGACAGGCACTGCCGTTAGGTCGTTGGCCCTGCATCTGGCGCAGAGCAACCCGCCCTCATTTGGGCCGAACCAATCAGCTTCCGGTTCTCTGGCGCCGCACGACACACACTGCCGAAGCTCGGGCTTGAAGCCTATCAGCGAGAGGAACTTCATCTCAAAGCCGAGGGCCACCACCGCGGGCCTCGCCTCCTTGCGATCGAGGGCGGCAAGGGTGGAACATACCAGTGAGTACACGTCAGGCGCGGGTTCCCTTTCAGCTGTCATCGCGTCTGTGAGCTCTGCGATGTACGATCCGTAGGCCATGCATGCAAGATCCGACCTGACGCGCTGGTGCGTGCTGAGCACTTCGGCGCTGGAGAGGGTGTCGAGGCTCCTGCCCCGGAACAGCATCATATTGGCTCTGGTGAACAGCTGTGCGGCCCCGGCCATGCTGCTTCGCGGCCGGCGCGCCCCGCGCGCCACAGCCTCGAACTTGCCCTCTGCCGCACTGAGTATGGTCAGGATCCGGTCGGCCTCGTTGAAGTCGCGCACCCTGAGAACAATACCCTCGCATCCTACCATGGCCATGGAAACGCCCTCCTGCATATCGGGCCTGGCCACGTTGTTACGCTTCCCAGCCCCGCACGTAGCTATACTTTGCGCCCTGGGCGCGCGTAGCGGTCCTCCTCGCTGAAGATGCAGCCGCAATAGCCTTGCCGATAAAGCCCCATCTCCCGCGATATGCTCACGCTCTCGCGGTAGCCCGGGCGGAAGTCGAAGTAACGGAACTCCACGCCTTCCTGCTCGGCGACGCTTGAACCGACGGCCTTGATCAAGTCGTGGTTCTGGTAGGGGCTGATTGTGAGACTGGTCGTGAAAGCATCGCACCCGGTCTCAATGGCCTGGCGCGCGGCGCGGCGCAGGCGCATTTCGTAACAGACTGCACACCGCTCATCGAAGTCCTGTCTCACAGCGCTAAGGAAATCGCGGAGTCCATACTCGTCCACTATGAGCGCATCGTGGCCTACGCGCGCACAATAGTCAACGAAGGCCTCCAGGCGCTTACGGTACTCGGTGTAGGGGTGGATGTTGGGGTTGTAGAACAGCCCCTTCACCTCGTAGCCGTCATCGCGCAGTCGGCGCAGGCTATATGTCGTGCACGGGGCGCAACATGAATGGAGCAACAGCTTGCCGGGCTTCACAGGAGCACCCCCTGACCGTCGTTGCGCTCGTCGCGGCGCGACGGCACCTGCCTGCCGAGGTGCTCGTAAGCGCGCGCAGTGGCAACACGGCCGCGTGGAGTGCGATCGATAAACCCGAGCTGCATGAGGTAAGGTTCGTACACATCCTCTATAGTGTCGCGCTCCTCGTTCACGGAAGCCGCTATGGTGTCTACGCCAACCGGGCCTCCGCCGAACTTGTCGATGATCGCACCAAGGATCCTCCTGTCGAGCCGGTCGAGGCCAAGCTGGTCCACATCGAGCATGCTGAGGGCCTCTGCAGCCACGGCCTCGGTGATCGCCCCATCGGCCATGACTTGGGCGTAGTCCCGCACACGTCTGAGCATCCTGTTGGCCACGCGCGGCGTGCCCCTGGAGCGGCGGGCGATCTCCATTGCTCCGCCGGGGTGGACGTTGACGCCCAGGCGCTCAGCTGACTTGCGCACAATGGTGGCGAGCTCATCGGTGGTGTAGAACTCCATTCGGTGCACGACGCCGAACCTGTCGCGCAAGGGAGAGGAGATGAGTCCCGTTCGCGTGGTGGCACCCACCAGTGTGAATCGGGGCAGCTCGATCCTTATGGACCTTGCTGAAGGGCCCTTGCCGATAATGATGTCGAGGGCGTAGTCCTCCATCGCCGGGTAGAGCACCTCTTCGACGACACGGCTCAAACGGTGAATCTCGTCGATGAAGAGCACGTCGCCTGCTGCCAGGTTCGTGAGGATCGCCGCAAGGTCACCCGCCCGCTCTATGGCAGGGCCTGAGGTGACCCTTATCCGCACGCCCATCTCATTGGCGACGATGCCGGCGAGAGTGGTCTTCCCGAGGCCGGGCGGACCGTAAAGAAGTACGTGGTCGAGGCACTCGCCTCTGCCCTTGGCGGCCTGTATGAATATGGCGAGGCTCTCCTTTACCTTCTCCTGCCCTATGAACTCGGCAAGACGCTTAGGCCTGAGGCTAAGCTCCGCGCCGCGGTCTTCATCGGTACGCTCACCGTCGACAAACCTCGCATCAATGGGTTCCATGGGTTCCATTACTGCACCCCATTCATTCGGCTCGGCCCAGCCTGGCCAGGGCAGCCTTGATGATGACAGCCGCGTTTCCGGCGTAGCCCGCTGCCGCAGCAGCTCTCACGGCGCGCTCTGCCTCGATCGCAGAGTAGCCCAACGCGACGAGGCCGCTCACTGCATCCGACTCAGGTGAGCCGGGTGCAGATGCCGCCGGCCGCTGGGCGAAGGCCGGCGACGTACCGAACCGCCCCACCTTGTCACGCAACTCCATTGCCAGGCGCTCGGCCGTGCGCTTTCCCACGCCGGGCGCAGAGGCCAACGTGGCGACATCGCCGGAGCTCACAGCTCCCACAATGGTGTCGAAGCTCAGGGATGAGAGTATTGAGAGCGCGGTCTTTGGCCCGATGCCTTTCACATCGCACAGCACCAGGAAGAGATCACGCTCGTCTACCGACTCAAAACCGTAGAGCGACAGCGCGTCTTCCCTCACTATCAGAGTGGTGAACACGCGCACCTCGTCCCCTACTGCGCTGGCAAGGGATCTCGCTCCGGCAGATGCCCATACCTGAAACCCGACGCCTCCGACTTCGATGATCATAGCGTCCTTGTCGTAACCGACGAGCTTGCCCCTGAGTTGACTGATCACTCGGCATCACCCCAACCGTCATTCGTTGCGGGAGAGTTTCGCGTGGTATGGAGCCGTGTTGATGTGGCAGATGGCTATGGCCAGGGCGTCGGCCACGTCGTCAGGTCGCGGTTCTTCCTCAAGACCCAAGAGCAGCCTCACCATGCTCTGCATCTGCTTCTTGTCGGCCTTGCCATATCCTGCGACGGCCAGCTTCACCTGAAGCGGAGTGTACTCGCTCACGCGGACACCCGCCTGACAGCAGGCCAGCAGAGCCACACCTCGGGCGTGCCCCACGGCGAGTGCACTTGTGGCATTGGTGTTGAAGAACAACTGCTCAATGGCGACGGAATCGGGCCGGTAGCGGCTGATCACGGCCGACAGCTTCTCGTAGATGGTCACGAGACGATCCGGCAGAGGAGTGTGTGCAGGCGTGCGGATGCAGCCCATCGCTACACACTTGAGCCCTCCGCCTTCATCGCTCACCAGTCCGAACCCGGTGATGGCGGTGCCGGGGTCAATGCCCAGAATGAGCACGTGTGTGCCCTCCCTCCCTGGCTAACACAAAAGCGACCACGCGCCGAAGCGTGCGTGGCCGCATACAGGCAGTCAACGCTCCCGTCGACGCTCCGGGCTACTCTTCCTCCTCGAGCTGCTCCAAGACGTCATCGGGGATGTCGAAATTGCCGAAAACGTGCTGAATATCATCGTGGTCATCGAGGGCATCCACAAGCTTCATGATGGATTGCGCCTCGCGCAATCCCAGCGTGACCACGGTAGACGGCAGCCTCACCAGGTTGGCGGATGCCACCTCCACGCCCGCAGCCTCGAGTGCCTTGCGCACACTGTCAAGCTCCTCCATGGATGTGGTGATGGTGTAACTGCCATCCTCGAGCTTGAGATCCTCCGCGCCGGCATCCATGGCGATAAGCATCATCTCGTCTTCGCCCTGTTTGAATGTGGACTCCTCCACAGTGATCTCGCCTTTGCGCTGGAACATCCAGCCCACGCAGCCTGCTTCACCAAGGTTCCCACCGTGGCGCGAGAACAGGTAGCGCACGTCGGAGGCCGTGCGGTTGCGGTTGTCGGTGGTGGCCTCAACCATCAGCGCTACTCCATGCGGACCGTAACCCTCGTACACAACCTCTTCGTAGTTCTCGGCCTCGCCGTCGCCAGCAGCTCTCTTGATGGCCCGCTGAATGCTGTCGCTGGGCATGTTCACTGATCGGGCAGCCTGCACGGCCATGCGCAGTCGGAAGTTGCTCTCAGGATCCGGACCGCCCTGCTTCACCGCTACGGAAATCTCACGCGCAACCTTTGTAAACGCAGCGCCACGCTGGGCGTCAGCCTTGGCTTTCTTATGCTTGATGTTAGCCCATTTCGAATGGCCGGACATCACAAAACCCCCTCAATGCTCACGACGCAAAGGATATCACTTCATTTATTCTAGCACAATTAGTGGCTTTCGTCGTGTTCATCGGAGCCCCGATCGGAGTCGCGATCAGAGCCTTGATCTGAGCCCGGATTCGGGCCCTGACTGGAGCGGGACGACAGCTCCCCCGATAGCTCCGTTGAGCCATCTGCTGCCGCGTTGCGCGCCGCGGTTCCGCCGCCGGAGTCGGCGTCAGCCCTGGCCACAGCTCTGCCCCCAACCCCGGTATCGGCCCCGGTGTCGACCCCGACCCGGCCAGGCCAGGGAGAGCCTCTGTGAGCGAAAGGCGACAGCTTGAGGGCGCTTCCGATGCGGCCGAGTATTCCCAGGTAGAGCAGGATCACTACTCCGGCGAGCACAGGGAAGCTCATGAGCTCGGTGAAGAGCAGGAAGTCGTACACCCCGTGCAGCACCGCCGCCGTGAGCACCGCACGCCCCACTACCACCGGCTTGGCCCCCTTAGGCACAAACTTGGCCATTCCCAGCGCGTAACCAACTATGCCGGAGAATGAAGCGTGCACTATGGATGTGATCACGCCCCGTGTAAGCCCCACCGTCAAACCGTATGACACAGCATAGAGCACGTTCTCTAGCGCCGCAAAGCCCAGGCCGGCAGTGACGGCGTAGATCACTCCGTCGACGGGCTCGTTGAACTCATCACGATTGTAGACTGCCCACCGCACTGCCCAGTACTTCAAGTATTCCTCGACCAGGCCTATGCCGAAGATCGACGCCACAAGCATCACTGCGAGACTGGGAGGGTTGGTTATCAGACCCCTGAACGGTGCCTCGATGAGGCCCGCAGGGATCGTAGCCAGAGCCCCTACGATGAAGGTGCGCACCAACAGACCGCTTGGTTCCGGATCGTAGACATCCTTGCTTCGGAAGTACACCACCCACAACGCGCCAGGCAGAATCGACACTGCTGCCAGCTTCAGCAAGTAAAGCATCTTCATCCTCCATCCACCGCAACACTGACCAAATGCCGTCGCCGAGAGTATCCCCGAAAGTACGCCTCATCACTTGGACACCGCTGGGCATAGAACAGCCAGCCACGGAAAGAATTCTATCACAGCCCTTGACAACCCTGAATAGGTGGCTGTATCATAGCGTTGGCTCTGTTAGCACTCACCTCGCTTGAGTGCTAATCATAGATCAGGAGAAGGCATGAAGGAGGCAACTAACGATGCTTAAGCCTTGTGGCGACAGGGTCCTGGTTAAGCCCAATGTCGAAGAGGAGCGCACAGCAGGTGGGATTCTCCTCCCCGACACCGCCAAGGAACGCCCGCAGTGGGGCGAAGTAGTGGCCGTCGGCCCCGGCAAGTGGGATGAATCAGGCAAAGAGCGCATTCCCATGGATGTTAA
>DBQN01000082.1:8235-10156 GCA_002305255.1 Firmicutes bacterium UBA1393
CCGCACGTCTTGATCTGACATCTACATAAGGGAGGTCAACAACTAATGGCCGCAAAGCAGTTGGCATACAACGAAGAAGCCCGTGCCGCCCTAAAGCGCGGCGTTGATGCGGTAGCGTCTGCAGTCAAGGTCACCCTCGGCCCCAAGGGCCGTAACGTAGTGCTCGAGCGCAAGTTCGGATCGCCCGTCATAACCAAGGACGGCGTGACCGTGGCAAAGGAGATCGAGCTCGAGGATGCCTATGAGAACATGGGCGCCCAGCTCTGCCGCGAAGTCGCCGCTAAAACAAACGATATCACCGGTGACGGCACCACAACGGCCACCGTGCTGGCGCAGATCATCGTCAATGAAGGGCTGCGCAACGTCACGGCCGGCGCCAACCCCATGTTCCTCAAGCGCGGCATCGACACTGCCGTCTCCCTCGTCGTCGACGAGCTCCACAAGATCGCCATTCCCGTCGAGGGCAAGAATGACATTGCCCACGTAGCATCCATCTCCGGCAACGACGACACCATCGGCAAGTGGATCGCTGAGGCCATGGACATGGTCGGCAAAGACGGCGTCATCACCGTCGAGGAGTCCAAGGGCATTGAGACCACCGTTGAGCAGGTCGAGGGCATGGAGTTCGACAAGGGCTACATCTCCGCCTACTTTACGACCAACACCGACACCATGGAAGCGGTGCTCGAGGATCCGCTGATTCTCATCTACGACAAGAAGATCTCCAACGTACAGGATCTGCTCCCGCTTCTCGAGAAGGTCGCCCGGGCCGGCAGGCCGTTCGTCATCATCGCCGAGGACGTCGAGGGTGAGGCCCTTGCGACGTTGGTCGTCAACAAACTGCGCGGCATCCTCAACGTCGCTGCCGTCAAGGCTCCTGGCTTCGGCGACAGGCGCAAGGCCATGCTCGAGGACATCGCGATCCTCACCGGCGGCCAGGTCATATCTGAGGAAACCGGCTCCAAGCTCGACAAGGTTGATATCAGCCAGTTGGGCCAGGCCAAGACCGTTAAGATCAACAAGGAGCGCACCACCATCGTCGAGGGCCGCGGAACCAAGTCGGCCATCGAGGGCCGCATCAACCAGATCCGCAGGCAGATCGAGGATTCCGATTCCGACTATGATCGCGAGAAGCTCCAGGAGCGCCTGGCTAAGCTGGCAGGCGGCGTGGCCATCATTAAAGTGGGCGCGGCCACAGAGACCGAGCTCAAGGAGAAGAAGCACAGGATCGAGGACGCCCTGTCAGCCACCAGAGCAGCCGTTGAAGAGGGCATCGTCGCAGGCGGCGGCTCAGCGCTGCTCGCAATGCTTCCGAAGCTCGATGCCATCAACGTGCAGGGCGATGAGAAGGTCGGCGTGAACATCATCAAGCGCGCCCTTGAGGAGCCTCTCCGTACCATCGCCAACAACGCGGGCATGGAGGGCTCAGTCGTTGTGGAGCGCGTGAAGAGCGAGAACAAGCCTGGGTTCGGTCTGAACGCCCTCACCGGCGAGTATGTAAACATGATAGAAGCCGGCATCGTCGACCCCGTGAAGGTCACCAGGTCGGCTCTGCAGAACGCGGCATCCATCGCTGCCATGCTCCTGACCACTGAGGCGATCATCGCCGATGTGCCGAAGAAGGAGACCCCTCCTCCCTATCCTCCCGGAGGCGGAATGGACTACTAGAACCTGAACGGGCCTGAGAGGGCCTTAGGAAACGGCAAACAGAGAGGCCGCCGAGAACGATACTCGGCGGCCTCTTCTTCTTCACGAATCATAGCCTCGGGCTTGAAAAGGGCATGAAAAATGGCTCCCCGAGCAGGATTCGAACCTGCGACCCACCGGTTAACAGCCGGTTGCTCTACCGCTGAGCTATCGAGGAACACTACGTTCGTTATGATAGCACGACGAGTGCAGGCCGTCAACCCATTTGCCGCCC
>DBQN01000098.1:0-16621 GCA_002305255.1 Firmicutes bacterium UBA1393
TCCCGGGCGGCAAGTGTTATCTTAGCATCGCCATCTACCCGTGTCAACACCCCTGCCAGTCATTTTCTTAGTCGTCTCCGACTACGGAGTGATCCCCGTCACGCCCTGAAGCACGCCGCCGGGGTTGCCCGCGGTGCTCATGTAGAAGTTCGGAACGTCTCCGAGGATTATAGCCTCGGCTATAGGCATACTGGTGTCGATCGTCACATTGGAGCTTACAAGAGGTACCAAGATCTTCATGTTCGCGCGCAGCTGAAGGTAGATCTTGTGCCGGAGCTGGTTGATCCCGGCCACTTCGAACGTGTCGGTCACGGTGGTGCTTACGACTCCAATGGGGATCACTGACACTTTGACCCACGGGCCCACCCCGGCAAGGAGCGCACTTCCGAACACCTGCCCAAGAGGGAGGCTGATCTTCACATCCCTGATCTGCCTGAGCACCGACTGTACCCGGCTTGTGGTGCTCGCCGCAATACGGTTGATCTCCCCTGTGTTCGGCTGCACGGCGACGATATTGCCGGAACCATCTGTCTTCCAGTCCATGAGATCCTCATACCTGATGTCTAGTGCTGAAGTCTCCGACAGCGCATCGTTTACCGCAGTGGTGCCCACCTCAGTAGCCTTGGCCTCAGCCAGCTCCTTCAACGTCGGCTTTAGCCTGATCTCTACAAAGGTAAACCCGGCTATTCCAAGGATCACGCTGATCAGCACTGCCCGCAGGATCACCTTGCGGAGTCTGGCCCGATTCTCGAAGCCGCGCAACTCCCGCATGGGGGGAACCTGGGCCCTGCGCTTGCTGCGCTCCACACCGCGGCGTCTGACGCCCTGATCCGGACATGGCTTGCCCGTCGGCCCTCCGCTGCCCTCCTGGCGATCGCCTGCACCGTCACGACCGGCTGCGTCCGTTTCTGTCGCCGTGCTCTCCTCTGGGGTGGTCGGGCACGCCTCCCCCTTCTCGCCGGCCCCCTCCTCGACTGCCCTGGCTCGCTCACCGCGCGCCGCGCTGCCGCCGACGGTCACTCTGTGCATCGGCAAACCGGCTCGCGCCGACCGTAACCGGCCCCGCCGCGCGGTTCGGCCACACAGCCTCATGAGCCACGCAGGTGCTGAACAGCCCATCGGGAACCGTATACACAAGCACACCACCCCTTCCCATGCGTATGTGGAAGGGGTGGTCCCTATTTACGGTCGGGCATGCAGTGCCCGGGTTAGCCCGCTGTCTCGGCGCTACCTTGGCATGCCGGAAGCCTTTCCGACGCTGTCGAATAGCTTCATCTTGTTGGCTGCCACCTGCTTGATGGAGGCCATGGCCGGCTTGAGAAGGTCCCTCGGATCTAGCAACTCGGGCCGGTTCGCCAGGGTCTCTCTGATGCTGGCCACGAAGGCCAGGCGCATGTCGGTGTCGATATTCACCTTGTTGATACCGTTCTTGATCGCCGCAACGACGGCATCGTCGGGGATTCCTTTCGCTCCGCCCCAGCGTGCGCCGTAGCGCTCGCCGTTCTGCACCAGGTCTGCCAGCACGCCCGATGCGCCGTGAAGCACGAGCGGGAGTTTCACCTGCTCCTTGATGCGAGCCACCAGATCGATGGCTAGAATTGGCTCACCCTTGAACTTGCGCGGCCCGTGGGATGTGCCGATGGCCACCGCCAGGGCATCGCACCCAGTCTGCTCAACAAAGGCCTTTGCCTCCATGGGGTCGGTAAGGAGTGCTTCCCTCTCGGCGACGGCGACATTGTCCTCTATTCCGGCCAGTCTACCGATTTCAGCCTCAACCGTGACGCCGGCGGCGTGGGCAATCTCCACTATCTTGCGCGTAACTGCCACGTTCTCGGCGAAGGGCAGATGGGACCCGTCAATCATCACTGACGTGAAACCATGCCTGATGCAACCGATGATCACGTCGAATGACTTGCCGTGATCGAGGTGGAGAGCCACCGGCACACTCGCCTGCTCGGCGAGGGAACGTACGATGGCCACAAGCGGCTGGAGCCCTGCGTAGGATATGGCGCCCTCTGAAGCCTGGATGATCACGGGCGAATCGGCTTCCGACGCGGCGGCTATTACAGCCTTGGCGAACTCGAGGTCATTGACGTTGAACGCACCTACGCCGTAACCGCGGGCATTGGCGTCGTCGAGTATGTACTTCATCGATACTAATGACATCGCTGCCTACCTCCCTATGTTCGCACTCATAATCTCAGTCTACGACAACCCGAGCGAAGCGCCTCTTCCCCACTTTCAGGATCATCCCGGTCACCACAGCCACCGAGTCACCCGGGCTCTCGACGCGCACATCGTCAAGGCGCACGCCGCCCTGGTCCACAAGGCGTCGCGCCTCACTGTTGCTGGGCGCCATGCCGCCCAGCATCATCAGTTTCACAATGCCAATGCGGCCGTCTGCCAGTTCTGCAGCGGGCACCCTGAGGTCGGGCATTTCATCCGGCGCCTGCCCGCGGCTGAACACCCGCTCGAACTCGGCCTGGGCCAAAGCCGCCTGCTCTGCACCGTGGTATTCTTCCACGAACTGCCTCGCCAGACGCTTCTTCGCCTCCATCGGATGCAGAGAACCCGACCGCAGCCCCTGCTCGATGGCGAGCTTCTCCTCATGGGGCACCCTGGTGGCAGAGTTGAAGTATGGCACGATGAGCTCGTCGGGGATAGACATGGTCTTGCCGAAGATCTGGCCCGGTTCCTCGTTGATGCCGATGTAGTTGCCCAGGCTCTTGCTCATCTTCTGCACACCGTCGAGCCCCGGGAGGATAGGCGTGAGCACAACGCACTGCCCTTCCTGGCCGTAGTCGCGCTGGAGGTTTCTGCCCATGAGGTTGTTGAACTTCTGATCGGTGCCACCGAGTTCGACGTCGGCCTGTAGAGATATCGAGTCGTATGCCTGCATGAGAGGGTAGAAGAACTCATGTACACCTATGGGCCTTCCCTCGCGGTACCTGGTTTCGAAATCATCACGCTCAAGCATGCGCGCGACCGTAACCTTCGATGCGAGGTTCACGATGTCGGCAAAAGTCAGCGGGGCCAACCACGACGAATTGAACACGATCGTGGTGCGTTCGGGATCAATGATTTTGAACACTTGTTGCTGGTATGTGAGGGCGTTCGCCCGGATCTCTTCCTCACTTAGCTGGCGTCGGGTCTCCGACCGGCCGGTAGGATCACCGATCCTTCCCGTGAAGTCGCCGATTACGATGATGGCCTGATGGCCGAGTTCTTGAAACTGCCTCATCTTGTGGAGAACGACGGTGTGGCCGATGTGGATGTCGGGGGCGGATGGGTCAAGGCCCAGCTTGATCCTGAGGGGCTTGCCCGTTCTCTCGGAACGCTCGAACTTGGCAAGCAAGTCTTCATCTGATATTACTTCGGCAGCTCCCAGCTTGATACGCTCAAGCTGCTCGCGTGGATCCATGTGGCCGTGCCCCCTCTGTAAGGTTTGTTGTAGCACCTAGAGTCTACCACAGCCTTGCGACGGCGGGCAACCGAGACGCGGGTCAGAGATGCGGCTTTGCCACAGAACCACAGGATGAGCAGCCCTTCAGATTGCCTCAGCCTGTCTCGAAAGTTGTCAGTGGTGTATCGCGTGCTATAATGTAGTGATACTGATTGGCAAGGAGGCCCTGCAGCACAGATGCGATCCGACAGCAGAGGATTCGTTCATATATTCGGTGTCATCGCACTCGTCGGCATACTCGTGGTCGTGGGCGTTGTGGCGGGTGTGGCCGTGGGCTACCTCAAGAACGCCCCCAGCATTGACGATGTAGATGTTGCGGCACGGAGGTCGCTTCCGACACTGGTGTACGACGTGAACGGCAAGCTGATCACGAAGCTGATGGTGGAGAACAGGATCTGGGTCAAGCTCAGCGACATGCCGTCTCAGTTGATCCAGGCTGTCCTTGCCGTGGAGGATCACAGGTTCTACGAGCACAACGGCATAAGCATCCGACGCATTCTGAGCGCCCTGTGGCAGGATGTCAAGAGCATGTCACCTGACCAGGGAGGCAGCACGATAACAACACAGCTGGCCAGGAATGTGTTCCTGAGCCATGAGAAGAGCATAGACCGCAAGATCTGGGAGGTGCTATATGCCTTCCAGCTCGAGCGCAAGTATACCAAAGACGAGATCCTCGAGTTCTACCTGAACTGGATCTGGATGGGCCATGGCGCCTACGGCGTCGGTGCCGCCGCCGACATCTACTTCGGCAAAACCCTGTCAGAGCTGACTCTAGGCGAAATGACGCTCATAGCCGGCGTGGCGAAGGGAGCCGGAGTCTACTCGCCCTACGTCAATGAGGAAGCCAGCATCAACCGGCGCCGCATAGTGCTCCAGCGCATGGTAGATGTAGGTTACCTTGATCAGGAGACTGCCAGCGCTGCTGCGAAGGAACCGGTGAACCTTGTCGGACTAAACCGCACCAAGAGCAATACCGCCAGGTATGTGAGTTTCATGGTCAGAGACTACCTGCTCAAGCGCTACGGTTCTGACAAGGTGTACCGCGGCGGCCTCACAGTGAAGACCACTATCGATCTCAACGCCCAGCGCGCCGCCGAGAAGGCCATCGCTGACCTGCTGCCAACCGGGCGCAAGGAAGAGCGCGACGGTATCACAATGGAGTACCCGCAGGTGGCGCTGGTGTCGATCAATGCGCAGAACGGGCAGATCAGGGCGCTGGTAGGCGGCAGGGGCAATGATGAGTTCAACCGGGCTATCAATGCCGAGCGCTCCCCGGGCTCAGCAATCAAGCCCTTCGTGTACATCACCGCGATAGACAAGGGGATGACCCCGGCCACGGTCATCGTAGACGAACCCCTCCACTACAAACAGGGTGACGGCTCTGACTGGAGCCCTCAGAACTACAACCGGCAGTTCCTGGGGCCGCTGACGCTGAGGCATGCACTTGAGAGATCGACCAACACCGTCGCGGTGCAGCTGACCGAGAAGGTCACGCCTGAGGCTGTGATCGCGACCGCGAAGAAGATGGGGATAACGTCGCTCGTGGAGACAGGCTCCAGGCACGACCGAGGGTTGGCTCTGGCGCTGGGCGGCCTGACGCGCGGGGTGACGCCGATGCAGATGGTTGAGGCATACAGTCCGCTGGCCAACGGCGGGGTGCGGGTGACTCCGTACTACATTTCTGAAGTCCGCGATGCCGACGGCAATGTACTGGAGTCGTACTCGCCCAGACGCCAGATAGCCCTGGATGAGAAGACTGCCTACATCGTCACCGACATGCTCAGGGGTGTAATCTCGGCGCCTGCGGGAACAGGCAAGTCGGCCAACATCGGTCGTCCCGCTGCGGGCAAGACCGGAACGGCCGACAGCAACACAGATGCCTGGTTCGTTGGCTATACGCCTGACATGGTCACCGCAGTATGGATTGGCGAGGATACCAAGAGAGAGATGAGCTACCCTAACCTGGGGGTCGTCGGCAGCGGCCGTGCGGCTCAGATCTGGGCGGCCTACATGAAGCAGGCCCTCAACGGGGTGCCCCCGCGCGACTTCCAGATGCCGGCGGGAATCTCGACAGGAGTGAAGATCTGCGAGGCATCCGGGCTGGTGCCGCATTCGGGGTGCCCCACGTCAACTGTGGTGAGCGAAATCTTCATTAAGGGAACCGAGCCCACCGAGGAGTGCACTGCCCACCAACGCGTGGGCTTCCTGGAATCACTCTTGAACGGGACCCTGGATGCGCTAAGGACGGATCAGAACGCCTCAGGGGCCGGCGATACTTCGGTCTCTGTTCCCCCCACCGCCGGAGAGTCGACTGATCCTTCGCCTCAACCTGTAACGCCGTAAGTCGTGAGGAGGCTGCGCGCGGCCGTCACTTGGCGAAGCTCACGACAGTGACGCCGTCGCCGCCCTCCCCTGCCTCACCCGGCCGTGTCGATGCTACGCGGCGGTCAGCGCTGAGTTGGGCCCTGACCGCCTCGCGCAGCGCCCCGGTGCCCTTGCCGTGGATGATGCGCGCCGCAGGCAGCGAACTCAGCATCGCGTCGTCGATGTACTTGTCCACCGCCTCAAGGGCCTCATCTACTCGCATTCCACGCAAGTCCAGCTCAGAGTTGATCGAACGAGCAACCTCCAGCTCAAGGCCCGGGCCCCTGCCGACCGCGCCTGAGGCGCGACCGCCGATACCACCGACTCCGCCAACTCCGCCGATACTTGCCGAGCCTCCCGCCCCACGAAGCGACTGTGCCGTCCATGACAGTGTGGGCGCCGTCGGCGCCGGCCGGACCGGCCTGAGTTGAGATCTCTTCACATTCATTCGCATGGAGCCGATGGCCACGGCGAACTCGTCATCTGACAATGCCTCAAGCACGGTGCCTCGCTGGCCGAAGCTTATCACCTCAACCTCGCCGCCGGCACGGATCGGAACGTCAGCCTGATCCCTGAGGGGATCCTCCCCCTCGTCGTGCTCGTCTACCCCAACAACGCCGACAACTGCCGTCAGCTCGCGTACCGCGCTCCTCAAGTCATCCAGGCCCCGTCGCGCATCTCGCGCGTCATCTTGCGCCGCCGGAGCTGGCTTGCCCCCACCCGCCTGGGCGCGCGCCACGGCGGCACGGAGCTTGCCTATGAGTTTGTCGGCATCCTGTGTTGCCTGGCGCAGGATGATCTCTGCCTCTTCGCGCGCTCTCTTCAACGCTGTCGCCCTCTCGGCCTGCGCCGCACTGGCCAGTGCCTCGTACTTGCGCATCAGCTCAAGATAGCGCCTGCGAAGAGCCTCGGCGTCGGCCCTGGCCGCCGCGGCACGCTCGTGGTCCTCCTTGAGGGTGCTGATCATCTCCTCCATGCGCTTGCCGCCTGAACCCACCAGGGAGCGCGCCCTGTCGAGCACCTCCTCGGGCAGGCCCAGCCGCTGCGAAATGGCGAACGCGTTGCTCGCGCCCGGGATGCCAATGGACAGCTTATATGTCGGTCTCAGAGTGTCAACGTCGAACTCCACCGACGCATTGGCGAGGCCCGGCGTGGTATGAGCAAACGCCTTGAGCTCGCTGTAGTGAGTCGTCGCCACGGTTCGAGCCCCCCTCGAGTGGAGTTCCTCAAGGATGGCCATGGCCAACGCAGCACCTTCCTGTGGGTCGGTGCCGGCACCCAGCTCATCAAGGAGCACGAGGGAGTCAGAGTCAGCCTCGCGCAGAGTGTCGATGATATGGGTAAGATGCGACGAGAACGTAGACAGGCTCTGCTCTATGCTCTGCTCATCGCCGATGTCGGCGAACACCTTGCCGAACACCGCTATCTCGGTGCCTGGCTCAGCAGGGACGTGCAGCCCCGCCTGGGCCATCAGCGTGAGCAGGCCTACAGTCTTGAGCGTGACGGTCTTGCCGCCCGTGTTCGGACCCGTGATGACCAGCGTGCTGAACGTCTTGCCGAGGTGAGGGTCGATAGGCACCACTTTTGGCCCCAGGAGAGGATGTCGCGCACCGAACATAGAGACTCTGCCCTCTGTGTTGAGCTCAGGAGCAGTGGCGTCCATCTGATATGACAGCTTTCCTTTGGCCATCGTGTAGTCTATCTCAGTCACGGCCCGCAGAGTACGGATGATCTTCGTGGATTGCTCAGCCACGGCCGCCGACAGCTCGGTTAGGATGCGTTCGATCTCCGCCTCCTCAGCGGCCACGGCCTGACGCAGCTGGTTGTTGAGTTCCACGACGGCCATGGGCTCGATGAAGAGCGTGGCACCTGACGATGACTGATCGTGCACGATTCCGGCTGCCTGCCCTCGCATCTCCGACTTTACCGGCACTACGAATCTGCCGTTTCGCAGGCTAACCACTGGATCCTGCAGCACCTTCGACCACTGGGGCGACCTCACGATGGAGTCGAGGGTATCGCGGATCTTGTTGTTGATGGAGCGAATCTTCACCCTGGCTGCGCGCAGCTCAGAGCTGGCCGAATCGAGCACTTCTGCAGTTTCAGAGATAGCGTTGGCTATGGCATCCTCAAGTCGGGGCATGGTCTCGATTCCGGCTGCCATATCCATCAGAATTGGGTAGTCGGGCCCCAGAGCCGATACAGCCTTCTTCAGCCGGCGCGTTGACTCCAGGGTGTATAGAACGTCTAGCAGTTGCTCCGGATGGAGCATTCCGCCGCGGTCAGCCTTGTCTACCGAATCGGTTATATTCTGAATCCCGCCCAGCGGGATCTGTTTGCCAAAGTCCAGCAGGCGTCTGGCCTCACTGGTGCCGGCCTGGAGTTCCTGTATGAGGGCGAGTTCCCTCTGTGGCACAATCCGGACACACCGCTCCTTGCCCAGCTCCGTTGAGGCGCAGGCCATGAGCATCTCCCTGATTCTGCCGAACTCCAGTACCCTGAGTGTCCTATCGTCCATTAACTATGCCTCCACAGCTGCGAACCTGGCACAAGCTCCTACAGCTTCGTCGCCATCGTATGCCCTCAAGTCTAGCCACACCCAATCATAGCCCATGGCGCTGTAGCACTCAATGGCGTTCGGGGCGGTGCCTGCTGCTGGCAGCACATCGGGCCCGTACACATGCGCCCGGCAACTCCTATCGAACGTCATGTACAACTTGTCTCCGCCTTCACCCGCAAGAAAGGCCGGCTTCCCGCCCTCTCGGCAGGGCGCCGTGCAGTCGCCCCTCCGGAACCCGCCCGTGCTTCCTCGTCTGCGAGCTAGACCCAGCTCTGCCCCGAGCACGCAGTACCTGGTGACACCCAGGTGCGGCCTTCCGCCTGCCACGATGGCGCAAGCAACACCATCGTCGCCGGCGCCCTCTGCCAACCGAGCGGGCCAGGCCGGCGGCGGCTCAGAGCCAGCGAACGGAACGACGTATCCCCTGGCCCCCAACTGGAGCACCCATTCGACCGCTTCAGGCCCGCAGATCTCGCACCCGGGGCCGGCCAGAGTGGCCTCGGGTGCAAGGTCGAGGGCGTGTGAAAGCAGCGCAAGGTCTTCTACGATCAGCAGCTCCGCCCCGGCCTCTTGCGCCTTGGCCATCTGGGAGACTGCATAGTCCATGTCATCATCCAGCACCTCTGTAACGGTATCATAGGCGCATCTGAGACCGGCGGCACGCGCTGTGGCGAAATACTCTGCCATCACGCGGTATGGCGTGTCACAGTCTACACACACTCCGTGCGCCCCCGCCGCAGCGAGACTCTGCGGGTCAACGTCACACGTGACGAGTGCCATGATCCGCGTTGACGCGACTGCATGCGACCTCGCATCAGCCGGCCGATGACTCTGAGGCAGGGCGAAATGCGATCCCTGCCCGACCTCGCGCCGGTACGGTGCCAGGATGGTGCTGATCAGATCAGAGAGGGCCTCTCTGCGCACGGCGTTCACTTCTGAAGGCGCCACCACGACTCCCTCTTCGACGTTGCACTCCGCCACATGCACATTGATGGGGCGTCCCCCGTTGCGCGCCAGCTCATCAGCGAGCCACTGCGGCGACAGGCACCGCCCCTCGCCGCAAGGCCTGGGCTGAGCCCCCTGTCGCGTCGCCTCTTCCCCCGCCCCCCGGTAAGTCACCGTCAGAGGTTCCCCGAGCCTGGCATCGGCGCGTGCCTCCACGTCGATCAGGCGCGGGCCGGTCCAGCCACTGCCTGATCTCGCGGCTCCGGCGCCAGAGCCCTGGTGCGACGACACCATGTACACCGCGAACCCGGGCTGAACTCTGTCGCCGGCGTTTGCCCACGCCCGTTGGCCGGGCTGCCAGGCACCGGTCGGCGGCGCATCAACCGGGTTAAGCCTCGCCGCCCGGGCTACGGTGCCCGACGTTGGGCGGGCCTCCAGTCTTCCCAGGCCGGAGCAGGGCCGGGAGAACCGCATAAGCACCCGACCGTCTGATCGCCGGACGGACTCCACCGTGCCCACGGCCATTCCCTCATCCCCGCCGTGGCTGCGACTTACATACTCGCTGGCCTGGTGCCCCATGTAGAAGCCCGGGCCGAGGCCTGTATTGAAGGTCGTGCTCAACTCCTCGAACTGCTCGGCGATGCCAGGCTGGTCAGCAACTCCGGCCAGCCTGTCGAGTTCGCGCCTGTAAACCCTGCAAACACCGGAGGTCCACACAGGCCCCATGCCTGCCGCCTTTATCACAAACTTCACAACGCCCGCAAGCGCTAGCTGCCTGAGGGGCTTGACCGCCGCCAGAGTCCTGAGGTTCAGGAGATGCGATGGCTCCCCGCGACCGTTCAGCGCCCACCGGCCTCTCTGCATCCTGTGATCCCAGCGCCCTGCCGCAGAAGCCGCTTCCCCCAGAAGCTCGAGCTGACCGTGGATATATGACCAGAGCTCCAAACCGGAGCCCTTCGCGGCTCTCGTGACCTGGCCAAGGCTGAGTTGAGGGCTGATGAAGGTTCCGGCCATCCCCAGGCGCTCATAGAACAGCCGTCGAGCGCTGCTCGGTGCGGCCAGCGCGCCTCCTGCGATCACGGGCATGCCCGCATCGCGGGCAACGGGCCACGTGAGCGCCAGAGCGTTCCAGTCATCAACAATCACGCCATCGACGCCGGCACGGGCAAAGTCAGCAATTGCCTGAACATAAGCAGCCTGATACCCCTGCGCGGCGAAGGCAACCGGCGGCGCGCCATCTGCGGATCCGGGGGCGCCTGCCTGAACCCACACTCTGGCACCCAACAGGTGAAGGTCATCAACCAGCCTGATGGCGCTTGCCTGCCCATCGTCGCCGGCGGCGGCGGTGGCGGCAGCAGCTGCAGCGGCGGTGACGGCCGCTCCCATCAGCACTACTCCGTCGGCTCCGGCGCCGAGAGCTGCCAGGGCCTCTTCACGCGTCGACACCTGTGCCACAAGCACTGTGCTCAGCTCCTCCCTCCGGTCCCCAATCGTGCCCCACTCGCTGCTTGACGGCGCGAGCCGCTGCTGACTCAAGATTACAGCAGGAAGCGAGATAAGGTATCACCCATATGGACGGGGTTGCTGCAGAGACGGCGATACTCGCCGCCCCTGCGCCCTCAGAATCGAACTAGGTACTGCCGCGTACAAACTGAAGTCGCCCCGCGCAGCCTGGTCATGCACGCAAGAGCATCTAACGCCCGGCTCGCATCCGCAAGCAGGGGCTAAGCCGATTATACCAGATTGCGGCTGTATGCTGCCGCCGCGGCTCTCACCGATTCTTCGTGGGCGTTCCGCGCCAGCCACTCCACGTAGCCGGGATCGACCTGCCAGATCTCGTCGAGGCTTCTTCCGGCGTACTTGCCGAACCTGATGCTAGGTGACGTGCCGGCTGTCCTTGAGGCCGCGGGCGTCGGCGTCGACCCCACCGCCGCCGGCGACTCAGGGCCACGGGCGAACTCCTCGGGCACAGCATCTACATCCTCGAAGTCTTCAGTGCTGTCGCCACCGAGCTCCTCGAGGGCGACCATCTCGATGCCTACCGCGTCCCTCATGGCTCTGGCTTTCGCTCTCGTGGCAGCCATGCGCAGAAGATGCGGCTGAATCGTCCGCGACACGCTGGAAGGAGAAGCGTCACCCACGTCACTGAACACACCGTCCGTGGTCTCGACCTCGGCCTCGCAGACGGCAAGATGGCCGTTGTCGGCATCGGGTACCTGTACTATCCTCGTGGTGATCCGCTTCAGGCCCCGGCCCTTGGCTAGCTGCAACACGCCGCCGTAGAGGATGAACTCGCGTCCACTGAGGCTTCGAACGAACTTCTCCTTGAACTCCCTGGTCAGCTCCATGTGGCCCACCCCTCCGTATCACTCATTGCGGCTAAGCTCGTCGAGGCTTATCTCGTTCTTCATGGCCACGTACAGCTCCCCACCTGAGCTGAGGCTCGCGAAGAACACCTGCCCGACATCGTCAATACCCTTGGCCTCGAGCATGTCGGCCAGATCCTTAACCGTCAGGTCGAGCATCTTCAGGTAGCGGTACTGCACTATTCCGTCGGCGATCAGCGGGAAGGCCGGCCCTTCGTAGTCGGTGTTTAGCCCCAGGTCCTTCGGCGTCACCGGTCGCTTCTGGCTCTTGGGCAACACGCTCAGGCTACCTGATGGCTCCAGCACGGCGAACTCCACGTCAGCCACGTCGAAGAAGCCCTGCCCCCTCAGCTGAGTGACAAGGTCGTTAAGGTTGTACCTCAGCCGCTGCATATTCGAGCTTATGACCTTGCCGTCCTCGATAATGACTGTCGGCTCTCCGATGATGACCCGTCGGATGCCCTGGAACTTGAGGCACGCGGCTGCCATGCCGACGTGCAACAGGGTCAGCACGATGATGGGAGCGATACCATGGTGAAGGGGGACGTCGGGGTTCTGCAGGGGCAAGGCGCCCAGTTCTGCTATGGTGATAGCCACGACAAGGTCAAAGGGCGAGAGGTTGCCTATCTCACGCTTGCCCATCAGGCGCATGCTGAGCAGAACAAAGCCATACACGATCAACGCTCTTACGACTACGTGAAGCATGATCTTCTCCTGACAAAGTAATCGCGCAGGGGCACCCTCTAGTATGCCCCCGCGCGAAACACTCCCGGATAGCTCTTGACTCGTCCTGCCTGCTAAACCCTGTTAAGCCATGCAAGCAGATCCTTCAATGGGCGTGTGTTGAGAACGTTCTCAGGCTCAAGCCATGCCCTGCGGGCGTTCCATACTCCGTAATCCATGTTCGTGAGCTCATCAATGCCGTGCGAATCCGTGTCAATGCACACGAGTACCCCAGCATCCCGCGCGGCCCTGGCATGTTCGTCGGAAAGGTCCAGCCTCGCCGGGTAGGAGTTGATCTCCAGCGCAGTTGAGGTGTTCCTTGCCTCTCGGATGACTTCCTCGATGTCGACGGCGTATCCTGGGCGTTTGCCCAGCAACCTGCCGGTGGGATGGGCGATTATGTCCACATTGGGATTTCTCATCGCCGAGACAATTCTCGCCGTGTTGGTTTGCTTGTCGAGCTTGAACCCGCTGTGGACTGAGGCCACCACGATATCGGCCTTCTCGAGGAGAGCATCGTCGAAGTCGAGACTGCCGTCTCGCAGTATATCCACTTCCGATCCAGCCAGGATCCGAATGCCCTTGACATGCTGTTTTGCCCGTCTCACTTCGTCTAGCTGCTGAAGGAAGCGCTCTTCCGACAAGCCCCTGGCTATCGCGAGTGATCTGGAGTGGTCGGTGATGGCCAGGTACTCATAGCCCTTCTTCTTGGCGGCTTCGGCCATCTCAATGATGCCGGCCGTGCCATCACTCCAGGTTGTGTGGGCGTGGAGATCGCCCCTGATGTCACCAGGCTCCACCAGGCGCGGCAACGACCTGGCCAGGGCCGCTTCGATCTCGCCCCGGTTCTCGCGAAGCTCGGGAGGGATGTAGTCCATGCCCAGTAATGCGTAGAGGTCAGCCTCCGACCCCACTTGCTCCAGGCCGCCATCGGCGTCACGGGTAACCCCGTATTCACTGATCTTCAGCCCCAGCCTGCCGGCGATACCTCTGAGCACGACGTGGTGCTCCTTCGATCCCGTCACATGATGCAGCGCCGTCGCATATTGCTGCGGCTCCACTACCCACAGGTCGCACTGCACGCCGGCGTGGGTCACCGCACTCGCCCTCACCGATCCCCGTGACAGGATCTCGCCGAACTCATCACAGCCGACAAACACATCCAGGAGCGCCGAGGCATCTGATGACGCAGCCACGATGTCGATGTCGCCGACGGTGTCGCGGCGCCGCCTGATGCTTCCGCCGAGCGATATCGCCGTCACTCCGGGCATGTCCTTCAGCACCTGTATGATGCGCTCAGCCACGGGCAGAATCGCATAGAGAGGGCGCCTGCCCTGCACCGGGCTGTGCATCGATAATGCCCTGATGATGTTCTCCTCCGTTCGCTCGCCGAACCCCGGCACGGCGCGCACGAGGCCGGATCGCGCAGCCGCGAGAAGGCTGGCCGTGTCGTCGACGCCCAGCGACTCGTAGAGCTTCCAGGCGGTCTTCGCCCCGATGCCTGGTACCGCCGTCAGCGCCACGATGGCAGGCGGGACCTGTTCGCGCAGGCGCTCGAGGTAATCGAGCTTTCCGGTGCTGGCGTATTCGAGTGCTTTAGCCCTCAACGCCTCTCCCAGTCCGGGCACGCCACCATCGTCGGCCAGTGCTTCATCGACCGGCACGTCGAGCGCCAGAACCGCATCTGCCCCGCGTCGGTACGCCCTTATCTTGAAGGGGTTGTCTCCGACGAGTTCGAGCAAGTCGGCGATCTCGCTAAATGCTTCTGCCACCGCCCGGTTGAGCCGGCTGGGGTTCGACACGCTGACCGCCTCCTGTATCAGGTATGCCCAGGCCTCCGGGGATGTAGTCCTTCAGCTCCGACCAGAAGATACCGGCCACCGGCTGAAGCGTCTGGGCGATCGCGGAGTCGCGTACGAGCTCATCGGCAGCGGGAATCTCCAGAGCCACGATCAGGCTCAGCACAATGCTGATGAGAATGGCTCCCCTTGCGACTCTGAACAACGCGCCGCCCAGGCCGTTGATTACCGAAAGGCCGGGCACCTTGGCAATTAGCCCTATTCCGTGGCTGGCGACCTCCATGACTGCAAGTACGGCCAGGAAAACCACGACGAACCCCAGCACTGACAGTGCCTGATCGCTGGCTGCCGGGATCAGCGGAGCCACAAAGCTATCCGCCACTGAGGGGCCGAGCTTGATCGCCGCCAGAAGTGCCAGAACGATGCCGAGAAGATCGAATACTTGCCTGATGAGCCCGCGCCTGAAGCCGACGATGAAGTCGATGGCGAGCAACAGCAGAATGACGCCGCTCAACCAGTCGATGCCCCACAAGCGCACCAGCCTCCTCTGATCTCACATGGTCACATGGTCTCGATTATCGACACGAGCTGGCGCTGGCGCGCGCCTGCTTGGTGCAGCTCTTCGGCGAGGTTGAGCGCCGCCAGAACCGCGACATCCCTAAGCGACAGCCGCGGATCGGAAGCGGCGATCCGTCTCATCGACTCATCGACCTTGGCTGCAACCTCCATCACGTGCTCGACCGATGCACGGGCGCGGATCACGTAGTCTTCACCCATTATCTTAGCCGTGACTCTCGCAGCGACGTCAGCCATAGCGACCACTCCTTATGCATCCTGCTGCACGGTGCGCAAAGGCGCGTCCGGCGGGTGTACCCATCGTGTACCATACGCCGCGGCGCGCCTTCGTTCCTTCATAGATTGCTTCGAGTGTCATCTGTGGCGCGCAAAGCGCCACGCACGGGCAGCGCTACCTGAGCGCGGCACCGAACCTATCGACTAGTGCGCTTCTCACTCTGGTGTGGACCTCGTTGACCTCATCGTCCGTGAGGGTGCGCTGCATAGACCTGTACACCACGGAGTACGCCAGGCTCTTCTTGCCCTCTCCTACCTGTGCGCCTGCGTAAACGTCGAACAACCTCACGTGTTCAATCAGCTCGCCGCCGGTAGACTCGATGAGATGCTTGACCTCCTCCGCAGGCACGCGCGCATCGACGACGATCGCCACGTCGCGCTGCACGCCGGGGAACCTCGGCAGCTGGCTGTAAGCGAGGTCAGCCTTGACCAGGGCCATCAGCCGGTCGAAGTCGACCTCGAAAAGGACTGTTCCCTCCGGCACGTCGTAGGCCTCGGCCACGTCGGGATGGAGCTGACCTACGTAGCCCACACACTCGCCGCGCACCATCACCTGAGCCGCTCTGCCCGGATGATACGGCGCGCACGCCGCAGGCACCCATGCGACATCGTCGAGGCCAAGCTCGTCCATGATGGCCTGAAGGGCGCCCTTGGCGTCGTAGAAGTCGTAATCGCGGCCCCTCTGATACCACTCCTGCAGTTCCCTTGCCCCGGCCATCGCGCCTGCCAGCACGCGAGTCTCTTCCGCCGGCGTGCTGCCACGCGGCACTGTAGCCCCCGCCGCCAGCTCACGCCCGGCCCTATAGCACCTGCCGAGCTCGAACAAGAACGCCCCGGCGGCGCCGCGCCGCATGTTCACCCTCACGCTTGTGAGCATGGCCGGTGCCATGGTGGTGCGCATCAACGCCTGCTCCTCGACCATGGGGTTCATGACGCGAATGGCCTGCCTACGTCTGTCATCGGCAGCCAGTCTCAGCCTGGCGAAATCCGTATCAGAGATGAATGGGAAGGTGAGCGCCTCGTATCCGCCGCAGGCGATCAGCACGCGCCTCAGTCTCTCAGCAAACTGGTATTCCTGGCTATAGCCGCCTGCCTGCGCACCGGCGGGCAGCGTAGGCTTTACGCTGTTGTAGCCCCACATGCGCACGACCTCTTCGACGAGGTCGATCTCGGCCGTTACGTCGCCTCTGAAGCTGGGCACGTCGACAGTTATCTCGCCCGAGGGCGACGTCGTCACACCGAACCCCAGCGGCACGAGGCAGTTCGTGACCTCGGCGGCATCGATGCCGGCGCCGATGATCCTGTCGATGCGAGCTGCCGTGGTCACTATCTGCAAGCGCTCTCTGCCTGCAGGGCGGCAGTCTACGGCACCGGCAAAGGCCCGTCCTGTGCCGGCGGCCTCGAACAGCGCCGCCGAGCGCTCAAGGGCCATGGTGACGCTCTCGATATCGAGGCCCTTCTCAAACCGCGACGACGCTTCGGTTCTCAGCTTGAGGTCGCGCGACGTGCGCCATACGCTCTGCCTGGCGAAGGTCGCGGCCTCGAGCAG
>DBQN01000098.1:16643-17765 GCA_002305255.1 Firmicutes bacterium UBA1393
CGATCGACGCCGTCGAGGGTCACCAGGCGCTCGCCGGGGCGCGCACGCCTGACCACGATCTTGCCGCCTGCCACGCGCTCATAGTCGAAGGCATGCAACGGCTGGTTCAGCTCGAGCATCACGTAGTTGGTGATGTCCACCACACTGTTGATGGGCCTGACGCCAGCTGCAGCCAGCCTGGCTTGCATGATTATCGGAGACGGCCCCACTCCAGCCAGCCTGAATAGCCTCGCGCCGTAGCGCCCGCAGAGCTCAGGGCTATCGATGCTGACCGAGACGTAGTCGGCCGCCGCCTCACCGAGCTCTGTGAAATGAGCGTCAGGCATGCGCAGTGCGGCACCGGTGACGGCCGCAACTTCGCGGGCGACGCCCACCATGCATAGGCAGTCGGGGCGGTTAGGGGTTATCTCCAGCTCGAGCACGGTATCCGCAAGGTGGTAATGTGCGCACACATCCTGGCCCGGTTCGATGTCGCCGTCAAGATGGAGAATGCCGTCGGCCTGAGCCGCGATGCCCAATTCCCTCGCTGAGCAGAGCATGCCCTGGGAAGGCACTCCCGAGAACTCCATCTCGGCTATGGCCTGCCCGTCGGCCAGACGGCCGCCCGGCAGCACTAGGGGCAGCATGTCACCTACCGCCACGTTCTTGGCCGCAGTGACCACTTGAACCAGTGGGCGATCCTTTCCGACGCACACCTTCGCCACCTGTAGGTTGCCTGAGGTGGGGTGCGCGTTGAGCTCCACCACCTTACACGCCACGATATCTTTGAGCTGCTCGCCCACGCTGACTAGGCCCTCAACCTTAGTGCCGGTCATCGTGAGCCTGTCGGCAAGGGACGCAGCGTCCATATGTATGTCGACGTAGTCTCTAAGCCATGAGATCGGTACTCGCATTCACCAGCGCCCCCTACCTGAACTGTGCGAGGAACCTCAGGTCGTTCTCGAAGAGCAGCCTGAGATCGTCTATTCCGTATTTGAGCATCACAATGCGGTCGACACCCATACCAAAGGCGAATCCTGACACGGCGTCCGGATCGTAGCCCACGGCTCTGAGCACGTTGGGATGGACCATTCCGGAGCCCAGGATCTCGATCCAGCCCTCGCCCTTGCACACCCTGCAGCC
>DBQN01000098.1:17811-24030 GCA_002305255.1 Firmicutes bacterium UBA1393
CCTCGTCGACCAGCAGGCCTTCGATCTGATGGAACACCGGAGAATGCGTGGCATCGATCTGATCGCGGCGGTACACTTTGCCCGGCACCACCACCCTCACGGGCGGCGCATGGCGCTCCATCTCCCTCACCTGCATGGGAGAGGTCTGCGTTCGCAGCAGCACAGAGTCGTTTATGTAGAACGTGTCTTGCACATCACGGGCGGGATGGTAATCAGGCGTGTTCAGCGCGGTGAAGTTGTAGAACTCGGTTTCGACCTCTGGCCCTTCTATCACGCTGAATCCCATGTTGACAAAGATCTCCAGCACCTGCCGAAGGCCGATGGTCAGCGGATGAGCCGATCCGATCTGAGGCACGCGCCCCGGCATTGTGATATCGATGGTTTCGCGCTCGAGCTTCTCCTGCTTCTCTCTGGCCAGCAGCACGGCAGCCCTCTCGTCGATGGCCGTTTGTATCCGCTCGCGCGCACGGTTCATTGCCTCGCCAAAGGCCGGGCGCTGTTCAGCTGGGAGTTGCCCCATCTGCCTGAGCATCGCGGTGAGCTCGCCCTTGCGCCCGAGAACACGTATGCGCACGTCCTCAAGGGCCTCTGTAGACTCCGCCTCCGACGCCGCCCGTAGCGCAGCTTCAAGTAGAGCGTCAAGTGTTTGTGTCACGTACGGTCACTCCTCCGAATGTGCTCGCGCTCGAGCACTGCTTGCCCTTCGTCGAGGGCTGCTGCGATCATGCCGTCGTTCTCAGGCCCCGGCCCCGATGCCGTGGGCGACGGCCTGAACAGCGCCAGAAACTCCAGGGTTCCTGACGAACCCAGCACCGGCGATGCCATCAGGCGCACCGGGCCCATTCCCGTGCCTTTCCCCGCACCGCACACGCGCTCAAGCGCCGCCCGGTACTGCTCACGCGACAGGCCCGGCCCCGACGCCGGCACCTCGAACAACGGCTTTACCAGGGAGACAATCTCTCTGCCCTGATCATCGCCGTCTAGGAGACTGGCCACCACCGGCACCGCCACCGACAGCGACAAGTAGGAAAGGTCCATCACGCCGAGACTGGGTCGCGGATCAAGCGCCTCAGGGCGCACGTCGCTGATGTTGGTTCTCTCCATGTTGCGGACCCTAGGGTCCTGCCTGAGCCTGCCTGCGAGCTGTCCGAAGCCAACGTCCACCGAGTACACCAACGCGCAACCCCTGGTGAGCAGGCAGTGCGTGAACCCGCCTGTGCTGGCCCCGGCATCTATCGCCACCCTGCCTTCCACGTCGATTACCCAACGGTCGAGAGCAGCCTGGAGCTTCAGCCCTCCCCGTCCTACGTAAGGGATGTTGGAGCCCTTAATACGTATGACGCTATCGTGGCGTACACGCATGCCCGGCTTATCGAGCCGCTCCTCGTTGACCAGAACCTGCCCGGCCATGATGAGGGCCTGTGCTTCCTTCAGCGTGGAGCAGTGGCCCCGTGCCATGACAAGTTCGTCGAGGCGCACGCGAAGCACCGAGGCTTTCGCCAACAGCGTCACATCCCCTTCGATAACGGAAAAGCCCACAACGTGCGCATGGGACGCAAGTCATGGACTCTCTGGAACCACACATCTCAGCCTTTCGGCCTATCTCGTCGGCACGTAGAAGGCAGTATTCAGCTGAACAAGACTGATGGTCGGGGCGACAGGATTCGAACCTGCGACATCATGGTCCCAAACCATGCGCTCTACCAAGCTGAGCCACGCCCCGGCACATAAAGAGTCTACCACGGGCCGAACCTCACAGTCAATGTGACACGGAGGCCGGTGGCACCCTAGTCTGAGTTGACCAGCGCGCGCACGTAGGGCGCAATGGCCCTGAGAGCTGTCGCCCTATGTGAAACGGCGTTCTTGACCTCCTCGGGCAGCTCCGCCACGGTGCAGCCCCTGTCGGGCAGGAAGAACACCGGATCGTAGCCAAACCCGCCGGTGCCGCTAGGGCTGATGGCTATGGAGCCCCTCAGTTCGCCCATGGCGGTGTGCACCTTGCCGTCGGGCATGGCAAGGGCGACGGCGCACACGAACCTGGCGCCGCGTTGAGGTTCCGGAACGTCGCGCATCGTGTTGAGCAGCAGCTCGTAGCGGCCCACATCGTCGAGGCCCGGCCCACCGAACCTGGCTGACAGCACCCCGGGCGCACCGTCGAGGGCGTCGACGCAGAGGCCCGAGTCGTCGGCAATAGCGGGCAGCCCGGTGAAACGCGCGGCATCCATCGCCTTCAGCACGGCGTTCTCGAGGAACGTGCTCCCGGTCTCTTGTGTAGTCGGCGCAGCCGGCCAGTCTCCCAGTGCAGAGAGGCAGAGACCATCAATTCTCATGATGGCTTCTATCTCAACTAGCTTGCCCCGATTGCGGGTTGCGACGACCAGTCTCCTCATCATAGCCCAGACTCGGGCACGATGATCCTCGACGCCACATCGCCCAACACCTCATGTTGGATGATCGACAGCTTCCCGATGCCGGCAGACGCCAGATCCAGCAGACCGTTGAGTTGGCCGCGGGTGAAAGGTGCGCCTTCGGCCGTACCTTGAACCTCCACGAGCCCGCCGGCCCCTGTCATCACAACGTTCATATCGACCTCGGCTCTGGAATCCTCCTCATAGCACAGATCGAGCATGGCCTGGCCGCCGACTATGCCGACGCTCACCGCTGACAGGTAGTCAATGACGGGAAACGGCTTGCCGTCGTAGCGGTCCATCGAGGCAAGCAGATCGACAAGGGCTACGAAGGCACCGGTGATGGACGCCGTGCGCGTGCCGCCGTCGGCCTGGATGACGTCGCAATCGAGCCACACTGTGCACTCGCCCAGATAACTCATGTTCACGACAGCCCTCAGAGAGCGACCGATGAGGCGCTGGATCTCCTGCGTGCGCCCTCCGATCTTGCCGCCACGATCGCGTGGCGTCCTCTCGATCGTTGCCCTTGGCAGCATGGCGTACTCGGCGCTGACCCATCCCCTACCTGTTCCCCTGGTGTGAAGCGGCGGACGCTCATCGAGTGTGGCCGCGCACAGCACCCGTGTGTCGCCCATCTCAACCAGCACAGAGCCGGGAGCGTGCTTTATGTAATGCCTGGTTATCTTGACGGGCCTGAGCTCGTCAAAGGCTCTGCCGTCTAGTCTCATCGTTTCCTCCCCTGGCCCCGCGGTGGGGCCTGTAGGTATATGTGCTGTCTATAGCTCGTACGTTTCGCCGATGGCCGCACCCCACACCATCGCCCCGTGGGCCTCAGAAGCGGCGCGTACAAGAGCCGGCTGATCAGCATCGGGAGCGAAGTGTGTGAGGATCAGCCTGTTCAGCCCGGTACCACGGGCAAGTGACCCGATGTAGTCAGGCCACAGATGCCCTGCGCCGCCGACATCGACGGGGGCCTCGCTGAACCCGCACTCAGCAAGCAACACTCTGCTGGTCGCCGCCAGCGCTTCCAGGGCTTCGCACGGACCGGTGTCGGAGGTGTAGCCCAGCGTCGCGCGACTGGTTGCCGGCGACAGCGCGGGCGCGGGCTTCGGGGCAAGAACGCGGCGGTCGGCCACGCCGATGCTGGCGGAGTCGCCGGCGCTGCCTGACTCTGCCCGCCGCTGAAGCGCCATCCCGAAGGACTCCACGCCGTGCTTCATACGGTGAAACGTGAACACAAGATCTTCAATGTTCACGACGGAACCGTCCTCTACCGGCACCGCGTCGAACAGTTCACGGTAGGCGGCGCCGATATACGAGGCAAGAAACTCGTCCATGCCGGCCGCCGGCAGCACCAGCCGCAGCGCACCGGCGAGAGTGCCGCGTTGCTGGGCCATTCTGAGCGCGTATCTCAGGGTCAGTATGTCGGAGAGATGGTCGGCGTGGTAGTGCGAGATGATGAGCGCATCCAGACGAGTCACGGCAGTGTGGCGCTGCAGGTGCGCAAGGCTACCCGGTCCGAGCTCCACACATACCGCGCCGCGACCGCTCCTTACCAGGTAGCCGGAGCATGCCCCGTCGCGCCCGGGATACGGCCCTTGATTGCCCAGAATGGTAAGGCTTATCCCGTCTGACATGTCAAAGCCTCCTCTCGTGGCCCGTTACATCACGCGCCCGCGATCTCCGTCACCCACGGTCAGCCGCGCCCGCCAGACGCGCCCCTGTCGGTCGCCACCTCGCCTATGTCGTGTCCGAGCAGCGTCGAGGCGATGCGCCGGAACTGATCAGGGTCTCCGCTTGTCACAAAGTCTACGCCCCGATCACGCACGTCGGGCGCATCAGGGCGCTCGCCGGCGATGCCTTCGGCAGCGACTGTCGAGGCTACCTCGGCGGCAACTTGACGGGCCGGATCCACCAGGGCCACGCGCGTTCCTACCACCGCGCGCACTTCACCGTGCAAGAATGGATAGTGAGTGCAGCCGTACAGAACTGTATCGACTCCTGCTCCCAAGAGCGGGCCGAGATACCCCTTGAGTGCCGAGGCCACTTGCGCGCCGTGCAGCTCACCCGCCTCTACCAGCGGGACCAGATCCGGGCACGCCTGCTGCACCACGACGGCCTCCCGCCGGCGCGATGTGATTGCGGACGCGTACGCCATGCTCCGCACCGTGTTCAAAGTGGCGATCACACCTATCCTTCCAGAAGCCGAGGCCCTGGCAGCAGCGGAGGCACCGCAGTCTATCATGCCCACGATCGGTACCGAATAGCGCTCACGAATCCTCGACAACGCCAGCGCGGATGATGTATTGCACGCAACTGCGATAACCGCCGCACCGCGCGATAGAAGATACTCGGTGATGTAGGAGGCAAACGTCAGTATCTCCCCGGGTTCTCGGTTGCCGTATGGCAGGTGCGCAGTATCAGCGTAGTAGACTGTGTGATGCGCCGGCAGAGCTTCACGTATCGCGCGCAACACCGTAAGCCCACCGACGCCCGAATCGAACACTCCTATGCTCTTGGCTGTTGAGTTCATGCCACTAGTATACCTTGAGACAGGCGGCATTTGTAGACGTGCTTGACGCGGATGTCGTCCCGCACCCTAGCTGTCCGAGACCGGGTTTCCATCCTCCCCCATAGGGGCTTCAAATTCCGCCTCGGCGGGCGCCGGTAGCTCGTCAGTCGGAGGCGCCGGAGGTGCTGGAGGCTCCGGCGTGGCGTGCTCGTCACCGCTGCCCTCCGACGGCGCATCAACGGGAGCGGGTTCGTCGGCGGCTGAAGGCTCAGGCTCGTGTGTCGCCGGCAGCTGGATCACAGGCTGTTCGGTGGCAGGCTGTTCGGCCGACGGCGGTTCTGCAGCCGCCGCTGCATCCGGCGCCTCAACCGTCGGGGCCGCGGACGGCGTTTCGTGGGCCGGGGGCGAACCCTGCGGCTGAGTCACGGTGGGAGCGGCGGTTGCCGCCACAGGCGGCCACCGCTTGTATACGTCGGAACGGAAGTAGGCTTCCAGGCCCTTGAAGATGCCTTCCGCCGCCTTCTGGCGGAAGTCGGCCTCCCCGAGCTTACGGAACTCATAGTCGTTAGACAGAAAAGCCACTTCTACCAACACTGCCGGTATAGTCGTGTTCCTGATGACGAACAGGTCACGGGAACGTACCTTTCTGTCGAGCAGCCCTATGGCCCTCACCAAGTAGGTGTGAACGAGCACGGCCAGTTCCTGACTGTAGGGAGCCAGGTTGAAGTAGAACGACTCTGTGCCGCCCGGGAACACGTCGAACGACGAGTTGCAGTGAATCGATACGAAAGCCTCGGCTCCTGACCGGTTCGCCAGGTCAGTCCTCGACTGCAGGTCGACGGTTTGATCGCCGGCTCTCGTCATCACCACCGAGGCGCCTGCAGCAAGCAGCAGGGTGTTGAGCCTCTGAGCCACGTCCAGGTTGATGTCTTTCTCATACACCTTATCGCGGACGGCACCCGGGTCAGATCCTCCGTGCCCGGGATCGAGCACGATCTTCTTGCCCAGGAGCGGCGATGTCACAAGCCTAACGCGCACGGTGTGCGGATCGGGATTCTCCACCGTATAGGCCATCTCGACCGGCAGGTCAATGACGGCCCTGGCGGTGTCGGTGTTGAACTGCGCAAACCTGAGTCCAACGCCGCCCGGGCCGGTTTTGGACGTCACAGCCCACGGTGCGGCCGCCCACACCCCGGGAAAGTCAAGAGCGATACGGTCTGGCTGCCTCAATTTGAACACGGAAGGTTTCGCCTGGCCCGAGCCGGTGATCTCGACGACGATGGAGCCGGGTTCCTCCCA
>DBQN01000060.1:0-2727 GCA_002305255.1 Firmicutes bacterium UBA1393
GCTTCGCCATTCGCGAGGGCGGCCACACCGTCGGGTCCGGCGTAGTCACTGCGATCACCGAGTAGTATTAGTCTCGCAAGTAAGCTGTAATCCCGGCCGGCGGCGGCCGGGGCGCCGTGGGGGCGGGCATTCCCGCCCCCCGAAGTCCGCGATGAAGCGTGAGATTGTCCTGTCAGCCCCGATGACAGGAGTAACTCATGTGGAGTATGTCCGCAAAAGCAATCGGGCGATTAGGAGGGAGCTACCGTGGCAAACCGGATACGCATCAGGCTCAGGGCTTTCGACCACAAGATCCTTGACCNNGTCAGCTGAGAGGATCGTTGATACCGCGAAGCGCATGGGATCGCAGGTGTCAGGGCCAGTGCCCCTGCCCACTGAGAAGAACGTATACACAGTGCTCCGTTCGGTGCACATCGACAAGGACTCCAGAGAACAGTTCGAGATGAGGACGCACAAGAGGCTCATCGATATACTGGAGCCCACGCCCAAGACCATCGACGCACTCATGCGGCTCGACCTGCCCGCAGGAGTCGACATTGAGATCAAGCTCTAGGCGAGAGGGAGGTGTTACGCATGGGTAGAGCTATTCTCGGCAGAAAGATTGGGATGACTCAGCTGTTCGAGGCGAACGGCGTTGTCCATCCTGTTACGATTATAGAGGCCGGTCCCTGTGTGGTTGTCCAGAAGAAGCACACCGCGACCGACGGCTATGAGGCGATCCAGGTAGGATTCGTCGATATCAAGGAGCGCAAGGCCAACAAGCCCATGGCCGGGCATTTTGCAGCGGCCAAGGTCAAGCCGAAGCGCTATCTCAGAGAGTTCCGAGTGGAATCCGCCGACGACTACAAGCTCGGCCAGGAGATCAGGGCTGACCTGTTCTCTGCGGGCGACCTGATAGACGTAACCGGTATCTCTCGCGGACGCGGTTTTGCCGGTACCATCAAGAAGTGGAACTTCAACCGCGGCCCCATGAGCCATGGCTCGATGTATCACAGAAGAGTAGGCTCGCTGGGCGCGACTGATCCCGCAAGGGTGTTCAAGGGTCGCAAGATGCCAGGCAGGCTCGGCCACGAGAGGGTGACCACCCTCGCCGTCAAGGTCGTGAAGGTGGATGCCGAGCGCAACCTGATCATGGTTCGCGGCTCCGTGCCCGGGGCCAACGGCGGACTCGTGACCGTGCGCGAGTCTGTGAAGGCTAGGAAGAGGTAAGGAGGCGTAGGAAATGCCCGTAGCACCGCTGTTCGACATGAAAGGCAAGAGGCTTGGAGAGGTGGAGCTTCCTGACGCCGTCTTCGGAATAGAGCCCCACGAGTACGCGGTTCACGAAGCCGTAACGCTTCAGCTGGCAAGCAGGAGATCGGGAACNNCCGTAAGCCGTGGCGCCAGAAGGGTACCGGTCGTGCGCGACAGGGTTCTCGCAGGTCCACCCAGTGGCGTGGAGGCGGCATCGTGTTTGGACCCACCCCCAGAGACTATGGTTACAGGATTCCCAAGAAGGTGCGCAGGCTCGCCCTGCTTTCGGCGCTGTCGTCGAGGGCTCAGGGTAACGCGGTTTACGTGATAGACTCACTGAACCTGGCTGAGCCCAGCACGAAGAGCATGGCAGAGCTGTTCCGCACTATCGGAGTCGAGAAGCCCCTGGTGGTAACCGGGACGGTCGACGAGATGGTGGAGAAGTCCACCCGCAATATCCCCAATGCGCTGGTTGTGAGCGTCAGCGGGCTCAATGTGTACGACGTGGTGAAGCACACCGCCCTAGTATTGACGCGTGACGCGATCGCCGCAGCAGAGGAGGCCTTGGTGTGATGGCAAGTCCTCACGACATTATCATAAGGCCCATCATCACAGAGAAGTCTAACAAGCTCACCACTGAGAGCACCTATGTGTTCGAGGTGAAGCGCGATGCGAACAAGATCGAGATCGCGAAGGCAGTTGAGGCTCTCTTCAAGGTTACGGTGATGGATGTCAACACGATGAATGTGCCCGGCAAACTCAAGAGGCAGGGGCGCTCTGAGGGACGCACCCCCGCATGGAAAAAGGCGATCGTGACTTTGAAGGATGGGGACCGCATCCCACTGTTCGAAGGCGCCTAATGAATCGCAGCAAGGGAGGTATGCGGGATGGCAATCAAAGCCTTTAAGCCCACTTCGCCGGGGCGCAGGCAGATGACCGTGTCAGCTTTCGAGGAGATCACAACGGCCCGGCCGGAGAAATCCCTCCTCGCTCCGCTGCGCGGCACCGGAGGGCGCAACGCAGAGGGAAGGGTAACGTCGAGGTTCCGTGGAGGAGGCCATAAGAGGGCCTACCGGATCATCGACTTCAAGAGAGATAAGGATCAGGTTCCCGGCAAGATCGTGTCAATAGAATACGATCCGAACAGGTCAGCGAGGATCGCACTTGTATCGTATGCCGATGGTGAGAAGCGCTACATTCTGGCTCCGCTGGGTATTCGCGTAGGCGATAGCATCGTGTCGGGGCCTGAAGCCGACATCAAGCCCGGAAACGCGCTTCCTCTGGCCAACATCCCCCTCGGCACCGTTGTCCATGGCATCGAGCTGTTCCCGGGCAAGGGAGCTCAGCTCGTGAGGTCAGCCGGTGCAGGCGCGCAGATCATGGCGCGCGAGGGCGGATACGTCACTCTGAGGCTGCCGTCTTCTGAGATGAGGATGGTTCCCGCGGAGTGCAGGGCCACAGTGGGGCAGATCGGCAACGTCGAGCATGAGAACA
>DBQN01000060.1:2797-2951 GCA_002305255.1 Firmicutes bacterium UBA1393
CCCGGTCACCCCCTGGGGTGTTCCCACGCTTGGTTACAGAACACGCAAGCCTAAGGCGTCGGATCGGCTGATCGTCCGTCGTCGGGGCGGCAAGTAACACGAGGTTCTGAAAGGAGGCGCGCCGAAGGATGGGCAGGTCGCTGAAGAAGGGACC
>DBQN01000060.1:2958-4114 GCA_002305255.1 Firmicutes bacterium UBA1393
TAAAGACTTGGGCCAGGGCCTCTATGGTAACTCCTGAGATGCTGGGGCACACCATAGCGGTGCACGACGGAAGACGGCATGTTCCGGTCTACGTCGTTGAAGACATGGTAGGCCATAGGCTCGGCGAGTTCGCCCCCACCCGCACATTCAGGGGGCATCGACAGAGTGACAAGACGACGAAGGTGAAGAAGTAAGGGGGTCGGGCAGAGTGGAAGCGAAAGCAATCGCGCGTTACGTGCGCATGTCGCCCCGGAAGGTTCGCCGGGTCATCGACATGGTGCGTGGCAAGAGCGTCGACGAGGCCCTGACCATTCTGAAGTACGCTCCGCAGGTTGCAGCCGAGCCCGTCAGCAAGGTAGTGGCATCGGCAGCGGCTAACGCCGAGAACAACCTCAACCTCACCAGAGACGATCTCTACGTGGCAGCGGCGTTTGTGGATGCCGGCCCCACCCTCAAGAGGGTACTGCCCCGTCAACGGGGTATGGCCGACCGGATCATCAAGCGCACGAGCCACATCACGGTGGTCGTCAGAGAAAGGGAGGGTTAGAGCGTGGGGCAGAAGGTCAATCCGATAGGCCTTAGGCTTGGAATCAACCGAACCTGGGATTCTACTTGGTACGCTGACAAGAAATACGCTGAGCTGCTGCACGAGGATCTGAAGCTCCGCAAGTACGTGAAGAACCGCCTCTTTGCGGCCAGCGTATCCCGGATACAGATCGAGCGCGCTGCCAACAGGATCAGGATAACGATCCATACCGCCAGGCCCGGCATGGTAATCGGGCGCGGCGGCGCAGAGGCCGACGCACTCCGTAAGGATCTTGAGAAGATGACCGGCAAGCAGGTGTCGGTGAACATTCTCGAGGTCAAGCACGCGGAAACCGATGCGCAGCTCATAGCCGAGAACATCGCCAGCCAGCTCGAACGGAGGATTTCGTTCAGGCGCGCGATGAAGCAGGCCATGATGAGGGCCGAGCGCCTGGGAGCTCAGGGCATCCGCATGAAGACCAGCGGTCGCCTCGGCGGCGCTGAGATCGCAAGAACCGAAGGCTACAGCAGCGGTAAGCTGCCCCTCCACACCCTCAGGGCCGATATCGACTACGGGTTCACCGAGGCGAAAACGACCTACGGAAAGATCGGCGTCAAGGTGTGGGTGTAC
>DBQN01000015.1:0-4216 GCA_002305255.1 Firmicutes bacterium UBA1393
GAGGCCGCCGCCCTACCGGAACGCTCCGACAGAGCGCCCCGCCGGAACTCCTTGACACCCGGTCTCGATAGAAGTACACTTGGGTCGGGAAGTTAGGTGAGCCTTACTTCATGCGGATGGAGGTGGCTGTATGCTGCTGCGCGGGGATATGTCTCCCTCCCTAGAGGACTACCTTGAGGCAGTCTTGGATCTGAAGTCGGGCGACTTCGGCGGCGTACGCACCACCGACATCGCGTCGCGACTTGGGGTGTCGAAGGCCAGTGTCAATCAGGCCATGGCCTCCCTGGCTGAGCGTGGGCTGATACAGCAGGAACGTTACGGCCCTGTGATGTTGACTGAGCCTGGGCTCCGCTACGCGAAGACCGTGCGCAACAGGCATTCAACCATCCGGCGCTTTCTCATCTTCACGCTTGGCGTAAGTGAGAGCACTGCCGAGGCCGATGCCTGCAAGATCGAGCATGTGCTGAGCCAGGAGACTATGGATGCTCTGGTAGAGTTCGTAGAGGGCAGGAGGAATTCGGATGGCTGAGCATGATATCGGAGCGGCTAGCCTTGCCGACCTTGAGCCCGGGCAATCGGGCACGGTGACTCATGTAGACGGCAGTAACCGCCTGGGCAGGCGCCTGCTTGATCTGGGTCTGACGCCGGGGGTTGAGGTGAAGATGGAGGGGCATGCGCCCCTTGGCGATCCGCTGATCATATGCGCCAGAGGCTGTCGCATGGGCATAAGGCGATGCGAGGCCAGGTGCGTACCTTGCATACCTTCGGAACTATGCTGCGGGCAACGGAGCCGGCGCCGTCTGAGGCGCAGAGGGTAAGCCGCAGACTGGTCTTTGTTTGGCGCAAAGTTAGTCGCGGCTAACACGGGAGGTAAGCACGAGACACTATGGTCATAGCTTTGGTGGGCAACCCGAATTGCGGCAAGAGCGTGATATTCAACGCCCTCACCGGCGCGCGTCAGCCTGTGGGCAACTGGCCCGGGGTGACGGTGGAACACGTCAGCGCGAGGGCGCGTGTAGATTCTATAGACGTTACCGTGGTAGACCTTCCCGGCACATACTCCCTCGCCCCGGGCCCGCCGGACGAGACCGTCACCCGGCAGTTCATCCTCGATAGCCGGGCCGAAGCGATCATCAACGTGGTCGACGCGACGAACCTCGAGCGAAACCTCTACCTCACGCTTCAGCTCATCCAGACCAGGGTGCCCATGGTGGTCGCGCTGAACATGATGGACGAGGCGGCCGACAGCGGCCTCGACATCGATGTCGAGGGGCTCTCAAAGGCGCTGGGCGTTCCCGTGGTGCCCACTGTGGGAGTGACGGGCAAGGGCCTCGATGCCCTGCTCAACGCGGCAGTTGATGCACGCCAGACGATGTCAGTGGCGGCAACCCGGCAGCCGGCGGCAGCACCGCCCCCCTCCTGGGACGAGGCTGACCCATCGGGTGAAGTCGCGGCCCGCCTGTACGATGCCGCGGCTAGCATCGTATCATCAGTCGTCCGCCGTAGGCACGCCGCCACTGGCGTAGCCGCCGGCGCGAACGACCGCAACGCCGACGCCGCCGGCCCCGACAACGGCGACGGTCCCCTGTCTCGCACGCTGTCGCAGCGGATAGATGCCATCGCGCTCAGCCCGGTGCTGGCCTTCCCCCTGTTCCTGGCTGTGATAGCGGCGATGTTCGGTCTCACATTCACAATAGGCGGACCCCTCTCCGACCTCGCCGCGCGGGCCATGGGCGTGCTTCACGGCGTGATCGAGGCCGGTCTTGAAGCGGCCCGCACTCCCGAGCTGATCAGAGCCTTCGTCCTTGACGGCGTGCTCGCAGGCGTCGGGGCTGTGCTGGAGTTTGCGCCTCCGGTGTTCGCGCTGTTCCTCAGCATATCGCTGCTGGAAGACACGGGCTACATGGCCAGGGCGGCGCTGATTTCTGACCGCATCATGACTGCGCTGGGTCTGAGCGGACGGGCGATGATCCCCATGATCCTCGGCTTCGGCTGCAATGTAAGCGGCATTCTGGCAACCCGAACCCTCGACAACCGGCGCGAACGGCTCGTGTCGATCCTCATCAACCCGTTCATCTCGTGCTCGGCCCGACTGCCTGTGTACGTGCTGTTCGCCACGGCCCTCTTCCCCAAGCATCGCTGGCTGGTGGTGTTCTCCCTCTACGTGTTGGGCGTGGCCATAGCGGCGGCGGCGGCGAAGGCGCTCAGCCTGTGGCTGCTCGCGCGCGAGCGGCGGGCGGGCGTGTCGTCGGAGGCCGACTCGGCGTCGGCGTTCGTCATGGAGTTGCCCCCCTACCGCAAGCCATCGGGCGTGACCGTGCTGAAGAACACGTGGCGGCGGGGGCAGGACTTCCTGAGTAAGGCAGGCAGCGTCATCGCAATGGGTGTGGTCGCAATGTGGGTGTTGACCAATCTGCCGCCCGGCTCAGACGGCGGGCCCGGCTCCCTGATGGGCATGATCGGAAGCGTCATCGCACCGGTGTTTCGGCCGGCGGGTTTCGGCACCTGGCAGGCTTCGTCAGCCCTGGTGTTCGGCGTGTTCGCAAAAGAGATGATAGCCGGATCCCTCGGGGTTCTATACGGCGCTGGTGAGACTGGCCTTGCCGCCGCTCTGTCGGCGCACTTCACTCCCGCCGCGGGCTACGCGTTCCTCGTGATGTCGATGGCATACGTGCCCTGCGTGGCCACGATGGCGGCCATCAGGCGCGAGACCGGGTCGCGTGGCTGGACAGTGTTTGCGGTGGTCTACCAGATGGTCGTCGCGTGGGGCCTGTCAGTCGCGACATACCAGGTGCTGCGCCTGGTGTGGTAGCGTAGGCGCGCGGGCGGCCAGGCGCGCGGGCGGCCCACTGCCGGCTCGGCCGGCTACTCCTTCGCGAGGTTGCCCGCCAGGTGGTTAAGGTATTCAGGCCGCGAAATCGAATGGCTGATGCCGGTGTTGACTGCTGCCTGCATCAGTCGGGCCAGGCTCACATGCACCTCCATGGGCAGCATGTCGATGGACGGCTCCGGCTTGCCCGTTATGCCATCCACGGCTCCGGCTCCCACCGCGCTCGTGAGCACGGCCTCTACGATATCGGCATCGGCGACGATCCCCGCTACATCTGGGTTCATCGCCTGGAGCGCCGCCAGCACCGCATAGGCGGCGTCATCTGACACCGAGCCCACCATGGTAACATCGGCGCCGTCGGCGACGGTGACTCCCCCTCCGCAACCGCAGCTGCACTGACGGCCGAAAGGAGTGCACTCTGCCACAACAGCCGCAAGATCCCCTAGCCCAAGCTCGTTCCCGAGATCGCCTATGGCCACGGTGGGTATGCCTTGCCTCCTGGCCTCGGCGTAGATCGTGTCGATCTTGGCAGTGATGTCGCTCATCGGCCGTCCCCACGAGTTGTGGTGCACTCCCTTGGAGTTCCTGCCTGGACGCTCGATGGTCAGGAACAGTCCGGGATCGACCTCCTCGAGGAAAGGCCTGGCCACGGCCTCGGCGTCCTCCCACGTCATGGGCGCCGGCACCACCACAGCTGGCCTTTCGTGGTCGCGCGCTATGACCTCCGCCGCGGCCAGCGATGCCCTGACATCAGCTACCTGGGATGATGACGCTTCTACAACTGCTAGACCGGCTCCCCTGCATGCGCCCGCCACTGCTTTCGTGGCATCGGGCTCGCACAACAGCACAGGCAGCGTGCGAGACAGGGCCACCACACCTCGTGCGAGCAGCGCTGCCCCTGTGAGACCGTCGGTCTCCGGAGCTCCCGCCGAGCGGATCATGAACCCCGTGGCGATCACCGCGCGCGGACGCCTGGCGCCGGCGCCGACCGGCCCGGCACACGCGTGCATGATGTAGTCGGCAGCGGCCAGTGTCAGCGGACACCCCTGCCTGCGCCTTGCAGCCTCATAAAGGCGGCTTACCATGCCTCTTGCATGGAAGTCGATATTCGCTAGCGCGTCGAGCGACTCGCAGATCACGTACAGAGCCTTGTTTTCACCGTGATGAGACTGCATGGAACCGAACTACCTCCGAATGCACGTGGTGCCGAAATACTTCTCCCAGACGGCATGTCTTCCCTTCACCTTATTACTGGGATGGCGCGAATTCTCCTGATAAAAGTGTGACAATATGCGCCGGCAGGAGCGATGGTCGGCGTGAAGAAGTACAAACAGGGTACAAGCTCGGCATCTTCAGTATCAGTGAAGCACGGAGGTCTTTCTCGAA
>DBQN01000015.1:4246-14517 GCA_002305255.1 Firmicutes bacterium UBA1393
CGGCGGATACTGATAGCAGCCCTTGGCGGGCTGGCATTTCTGGCGGCCCTGTTGGCCGCCGGCTACTACTTCATAAGCATCACGATGGTGGACACACCCACCGAGGGCAACCTGGCCGGCCGGGTCACTACCTCATCCGGGCCCATCNNCGCCATGCCCGGTCTGGGCGGAGTCAAGGTCACCGCCGAGCCGGGAGGTTTCACCACGACCACCGCGCGCACCGGTGCCTACACGATGGATCTGCTGCCTGGCGTCTATGACGTGACCTTCTCAGCGCGCGGGCGCGAGCCGTATTCGCAGCGTGTCGTGGTAATGGAGCAGGCACAGACGCTCTTGTACGCGGCTCTCTTCCCCGAGCCGAAGGGCGCCCCAGAGGCGCGGCTTAAGGGCCCCTCTGCGAAGGAGGGCCCCGTGCCCTACGGCGCGGGCGTGGACTTCTCGGCCGCCGGCTCGAAGAATGTGTCACACGCAGGTATTCGGTGGGAAGTCCGTGACCAGGCCGGCAGTCTCGTGATGAATGAGTACACAGGCGAACCGGTGGCGCTCACCCAGTCTCCCATACCCGGTTCGTCGCCCCTCAGGTTCAGCTTCACACCGCCCGCGCCAGGTACCTATGAGGTGACCATGATTCTGACTAACTCAGTCTCTCAGAGCGAAAGCCGTGCGTCGGTGGAGTTCGAGTGCGTCAACACGCCGCCGCGGGCTGTGGCGCGCACGTCGGGCCCTGACAGGGTTGAGCAGGGTGATGCCGTCTTCCTCGAGGGCTGGGGTGTAGATGAGAACATGCCCTCGCCCGAGCTCTACAACCCCGGCGGCAACGCGCCCGACACATACGGCAAGAACAACGACTGGGCACAATCCCAGTTCAGCTGGGAGTGGAAGCTGGAGCACGTCGATGCGGCAGGTTATCGGTCGAACGTGACAGACCAGCTGCTCATGGCGGGCACGGTGAACGCTGCGGGGGCCTCGGCGTCGCAGCGGCCGTGGTTCATACCGTCGCTGCCAGGCACTTATGTGGCGACGCTCACTGTGAACGACAACGACCCCTACGGCCGGCCCTCGACGGGCAGTGCCAGCGTGTCGGTGAAGGTGATGCCGGTGGGCGCTGCTTACGTTACAGACGAAACACAGTGTGCCAAGTGCCACGAACGCGAGGCCGCGTCGAAGATGGCGTCGGCCATGAGCTGCCAGTCGTGTCACGGGCCGGCGGCGGACCATGTGGCGACGAAGCGCGACGCCGACAAGCGGTCCACCATCAGCGTGTCGTATGATGTGGCGGTGTGCGCATCGTGCCACGTTGAGCACGAGCAGTGGCAACTTTCGCGCCATTCAGACGGTTACGCATTCGGCGACCTCGAGGTGGCGCGCCCGCTCAGGCTCAACTGCGCGAAGTGCCACTACCCCGAAGGTTTCACCGAGGCAGTGGCCCAGGCGGAGCAGAAGGGCATCAGCTTCGGAGAAGTGCAGTTCAAGCGCCCTATCTTCCCTGGCGGGCCGCTGTTCTTCGACTACAGCAAACTGCCGCCCGAAGGCGGCGACGGCATAGCCTGCCTCTCCTGCCACGACCCCCACGGCAGCACCAACCTGCGCGTCGACACGGCAGAGTTGTGCGGCACCTGCCACGAGGAGAAGTGGCAGAACGTTCTATTGAGGGAGACAGCAGCTCAGGTCGGATCCGCATATGAATACCCTGGTGAGACCTACCCCAGAGGCAACCCCCACAGCACCGGCCAGAGCTGCGTGTTGTGTCATATGAACGGCGAGACCGGGAGCCTGGACGCGGCGGTGGCCGGCCGCATCGCCGGGCACACGCTGCGGATGCGAGACGCAGGCCCCGACGGCCTGCTGGGCGGGTTCGGGCCGTCGTATGTCGATCCAAGCGTGCCGCGGATGGCATCGACCGACGACGTGCTCAACATCGAGCCGTGCCAGGCGTGTCATCCGGGAGCGGAGAGCTTCGACATCGGAGGCGCCCAGTCGCTCGTATTCGCGCTCTACACAGAGCTGGGCGACTTGTTGCGCGAGGCGAATGGTGGGGCGCTGCCTGGGTATCGGCCGGGCGACAAGTGCGCCACGTGCCACAGAGGCGGCACGCTGCCGTTCAATGACGACCCCGAGTTGGTGCTGGAGAACGCCTACACCAACTACAAGCTCATCGGCAACGACAGGAGCTGGGGCGTACACAACTACAACTATACAGTCAAGCTGCTGACCGACTCCATCGAGGCCGTCAAGGCGACGATGCGGTGAGCGGTGAGGATCGGAGGGCCTGCCCCGCGGGGCAGGCCCTCACTTTGAGCCCTGACATCGTCCCGAGATCCTTGATCCGGCCGAGGAACCGGGATGCAGCCTCCGGCTGGAGGCGCAACTAACCCGAACTCGTCCAGGCAGAGGTGATCGGGCCGTTTGCGCCTCCGGATGGAGGCAATCGCCTCCGGCTCCCGCAACCGGCCCGTTCGTCCGGCCAGGTGCGTCCTGAAGGCTCTAAGCGACTCGACCATATCTGCAGCTAGAAGAGTTTCGGTGGGCATGTCCCGCGGGACATGCCTTTCCTTTCTGCCTCGGCATCTCCGGTAGCCCTCTTCTAGTCGAGTCTAGCCTCCAGTCAGAGGCGAACCGGGCCCGAACTCCTCCCGCCAGAGGCAATCGGGCAGTTTACGCCTCTAGGTGGAGGTGATCGCCTCCGGCTCCCGCGACCAGCCCGATTGTCCAGCCGGACGCGCGACGATCGCAGCGTTCGGCTCGGCCGTATCTGCAGCTAGAAGGGGACTTTCTGACGCTCACGATGCCTACGCCGGGGTCACGCACCCCAGCACCACGGGGCGTGACGCACCGGTGGCTCCGGGCACGTTGCCTGGGCGGCCCATGATGGTCTGGTAGGCGAGCACGGCGAAGGCCACTGCCTCTTTGGCGTCGCTCGGCACTCCGCGGTCATCAGAAGTCACCACGACGGGTCGACTCGCAGTGCAGCCGCAACGAGCAGGCTCAAGCCCGCGCGCCAGTGCCTGCATGATCACGGGATTTCTGGCGCCGCCGCCGCTCACGATCAGTTCATCGAGGCCGCAAGCTGGGATCACTCGCTCGCGCAGATGCAGGAGTATAGCCTCGGCCGTGAAGGCCGTTGCGGTGGCGACCATATCGTCGGCGGCGATTCCTCGGGCCCGCCAGTCTCGGATCAGCGCCTGCACATACTGCCTGCCGTACTGCTCCCGCCCCGCGGTCTTCGGGGGATCGCGCCTGACGAACTCGTCTCCCATGAGCTCCTCCAGGAGCTCCAGCACCACGTGCCCGCGCGCTGCCATTTCGCCGTCGCGGTCGTAGGTCATCGCGCCGCCGCTAAGCTCGGTTACGAAGCCGTCAATGATCATGTTACCCGGGCCGTTGTCGAAGGCGGTCACACCGTCGATGTCGCAGCCTGCCGGCAGCACCGTCATGTTGGCGATCCCGCCGATGTTCTGCATCACCCGGGTGAGGCTTGGATGGCTAAACACGACCCAGTCGAAGTAGGGCACAAGCGGGGCTCCTTCGCCGCCGGCAGCAAGGTCTCGAGCCCGGAAGTTCGACACCGTGGTGATGCCGGTGCGCTCGGCGATGACGGCTGCCTCACCGATCTGCAGCGTGGCGTGGCATTGAGGCATGTGATGGATGGTCTGCCCGTGGGAGCCGATGACGTGTACATCGCCCGGCCGGAGCCCGGCCAGGGCGATGACCTTGAGAGCCGCCCGCGCGAACTCCTCGCCGAGCTGCACGTTCATGCAGCATATCTTGTCGACAGTGGATTCGGGCGGCGTGAACAGGCTGAAGATCTCTTGCCGGAAGGTCGGGTTGTAGTCAACGCAGCAGTGCGCCAGCGTGCGAACGCGCAGCGTGCCGCCGCCCGCGCCCACCTCGACGATCTCGACGAGGGCAGCGTCGATGCCGTCAGCCGACGTGCCTGACATGAGACCTACTGCTAGCACTTGGTCTCAATGGCCTTTCTGACATCATTGCCTACGGCCGCCAGTCGCTGCGCCGCAGCCTCGGGGCCCAGGCCGGTCTCGCCCATGACGACGGCCAGTCTTATATTGCCGTCAGCCAGCTCCAGGAGGCGCGTGGCCTCGTCGATGTCGACCTCGGCGCCCACCGCCACGATGCGCTTCATCCGCCCGGTGAGCTTCTTGTTCGACGGCTTGAGCTCTATCATGAGGTCTTTGTAGACCCGGCCCAGCTTGACCATGGATGCCGTGCTGATCATGTTCAGGATCATCTTCTGCGCGGTACCGGCCTTGAGGCGGCTTGAGCCCATCACCACTTCCGGCCCGACGATGGGCGCGATGTAGACGTCCGCAATATCGCCCAGCACCGACTTGGGATTGCACGCGACGGCCACCGTGGCCGCCCCCGCTGCCCTGGCGCAGTCGATGACACCCCGCACGTAGTTCGCCGACCCGCTGGCCGACAAGCCCACGACCACGTCATTCGGTGTAAGTCCCAGCGCACGCGCCTCGGCGAAGCCGCCGTCGTAGTCGTCTTCCACGCCCTCCTGAGAACGGGTGAGCGCGGCCTGACCACCGGCCATCAGCACCTGCACCATCTCCGGCGGCGTGCCGAATGTCGGCATGCACTCAGCCGCGTCGAGCACGGCCAGCCGTCCACTCGTGCCTGCGCCGGCGTATATCAGGCGCCCACCTGCACTGATCCCTTTCACCACGAGTTCGACAGCGCGGGCAACGTCGTCTAGCACCAGTTCAACAGCGTGCGCGACGCCTTTGTCTTCTTCATTCATTAGTCGGACTATTTCGACAGCCGACATCGTGTCCAGCTCTGCTGACTTCGGGTTTCGGCTCTCGGTAATGACCACGCCAGCTCACATCCTTCTCAGCTTCTCAGCAAGATCAGAGGCCCGGAATCGTCACGGGAAGCGCACCGACCGGAGCGACCCTGCCGAACACAAGCTCCGCCGCGGCCCGCAAGTTACAGTCTCGATATCCGTATGCAGCTATGTATGTGCCAATTTCGGGGAATGTCGAGACATCGTAGGGGTTCCTCATCGCGATCACAACCACCCGGCTGCCCGTCGCGGCAACACGCCTCACCAGCTCCGCCTGGGCAGGATAGAGGTGGCCGTTGTTCGTTCCCACAATCACCAGGTCGCGCCCGCGAGCACTCTCCGCAGCAGCCTGGATCTGCTCTTCATTGGGAGACTGGGAGACTACCACGTCCTCCGCCGTAGGCACGATCCTGCGCACCGCCTTTGCCAGCGCCGACCTGTGGCTCTCCATGTCCTCAACNNGGCCCCCGCACCACCGTCGCCGCCCGCGTCAGCGCCGCCTGCCGCCTCCGCGCCACCGTCGCCACCAGCTTCCGCCTCGCCGCTCTCGCCCGCGTCTTCATCGACGCCCTCGCCCGCCGCGCCCTCGGCGCCCTCCGCGTCGTCCCCTGCGCCTCCCGCGCCCCCGGCGAGCTTGAACGGAATCAAGCCCTCGTCATTACGCACCAACGTCACAGCGCGCCTCGCGATGTCCAGCGCCAGTTCCCGACCGGCCGCTGACCCGCAGCACTCAGCAGGGCTGCCCTCATAGCTTGCACCAGTCGTGCGGGGTTCCAGCAGCCCGAACCTGACCTTCGAGGTGAGCACGCGTCTGACAGCCGAGTTCAGCCTTGCCTCGGAGATCCGCCCCGACCGCACCGCAGCCAGTATCTCCCCGATGGCCTGCTCCTGCTGCTCAGGATGGTGGCACATAAGCGCGATGTCGGCACCGGCGATGATGGCCCTTATCGCCGCCTCGCCCACTCCGAAGGCTTTGGAGATGGCGCCCATGTAGAGGTCGTCGGTGATGACGATGCCCTCGAAGCCCAGCTTCTCTCGAAGCAGACCGGTCAGCACCTTCTCCGACAGCGTAGCCGGCAGCAGCGGTTCAGGCTCAACAGCCGGGAAGAAAACGTGCGCCGTCATGATCGCCCCGATACCGGCCTCGATGGCCGCCTTGAAGGGCAGTAACTCCACCTTCTCCAGCCTCTCCATGTCGTGCGCCACAGTGGGCAGGTCGAGGTGCGAGTCGATGGTGACATCGCCCTTGCCGGGGAAGTGCTTCGCCGTGGCCATCACCCCTACGCGCTGGCTGCCCTCGATGGCCGCAACGCCCAGCTCAGCCACGAGCTCAGGGCTTTCACCATAGCTGCGCACCCCGATGCCCGGGTTATCGGGATTGTTGTTCACGTCCAGCACCGGCGCGAGGTTCATGTTCAGCCCCATCTGGAGCATCTCCTGGGCCATGATCCTCGAGCACAACATCGACAGCTGCGTGCTTCGCGTGGCCCCCAGCGCCATGTTGCCCGGGAACACCGTGGCCCCGTTCAGCAGGCGCGCCACGATGCCGCCCTCCTGGTCAATGGCTGTGAGGAATCCTATCGGCACGCGCCGCGCGGTCGCCAGCCCCCGCAAGGCATCGGTGAAGCCGCGCATCTGGTCGGGGCCGACGTAGTTGCGGCCCAGGAAGATCACGTTTCCTATGGAGAGCCGTTCAAGCCGCTCCGCGAGGGCAGGCGATAGCCACGTCTCTTCCATGCCCACCATCACGATCTGGCCGACCTTCTCCTCCACAGTCAAGCTGTCTACCAGAGCTCCAATATCTACAGTCATCGGCGCCATCCCTTTCTAGCCGATACAGCCTGCCTTGACTTTACGAGACAGGTCATCGCGTCGTCGTATCTTGCCATAGCGATGATGACAAACAAGCAATCCACAATGGAAAGCTGTGCTATGCGAGACGCGAGCGCACCTCCGCGCAGGCTACTCTCGGCCGCCGACGTGAGCAGCACAATCTCAGCAAGGCGCGCCGCCGATGAGTCGGGATAGTTCGTGATGCACACAGTGTGCACACCCACGTCCCCCGCCAACCGCAACACATCGATTACGTCAGAAGTCTCCCCCGAATGCGAGAGAGCCACCACAACGTCATCAGGCTTCATCAGCGACACCCGGGTGAGCTCGAGATGCGGGTCTAGCTCGCACTCGGCCGCGATGCCTATCCGCATCAGCTTCTGCTTGGCATCTAAGGCCACGATGCCGGAAGCGCCCATGCCGAAGAACGACACCGCCCCTGCATTTTCTATCAGGGCCGCGGCCGCACTGAGCCTGACGGGATCGAGAACCTTCATGGTGTCTGACAACGCCGCCGCGCTGGTGTTGAACACCTTCTGCATCACCACTTCAGGCCCGTCGTCAGGTTCCACATGGCCGAAGGCCGTCGCCGTCGATCCGGCCAGGTCGCGCGCAAGAGCCAGCTTGAGCTGGACGAAACCGTCGAAGCCCAGGCTCTGGCTGCACTTGACCACCGTCGACTCGCTGACCCCCGCCGCCGCGCCGAGCTGCAGGGAGGACATGTTCACGACTTCGTCAGGATGGTCCATTATGAACTCGGCGACCTTCCGCTCCGACATGCGCAGCGATGGCAGCTTGCCCCTTATCAGCGGCAGACAGTATGACGTCACAACTACACCCCGCAGTACGTGCCAATCTGATGCGACACATTCGCCGCAGCAGGAAGGAATCCTTCCGTTAAGAGCGATGCTTGGGAATGCCTGCTGACTGTTATCCTATCCTGGTGCCATCGGCGACGGCACAGTCAGGCGCCAGCAGCACGACATCGCCCGGCCCGGGCATGGCCCCGAGCACGAGCACTTCAGACGAGAACCCCGCGATCCGGCGTGGCGGCATGTTCACCACCGCCACCACCTTCCTGCCCACCAGCGTTACAGGGCTATAGCGCGCCGTTATCTGCGCGCTTGAGCGCTTGATGCCGATCTCGGGTCCGAAATCGATGATGAGCTTGATGGCAGGCACGCGCGCCTCCGGGAACGGCGCCGCCTCCAGCACCGTGCCCACGCGCATATCGATATTGACGAAATCCTCATACGTCGCCAACGGCATCACTCCCGGCAGCGGCCCGCCGAGCCGACCAGCGCTCTATCTCACGACACATCTGATGGTAGACTGACACATGCATCTGCTGCACATCCGCGGTAGCCGACGCCGACGCAATACCGCAGAGCGACGGGCGCGTCACCGATGTTCGACCAGCGCACTACCGGCCCCGACCGTCAAGGGCTGAAGCCATCGCGAAAAGCACCCGTTCAAACTCGTTCAGGCGTTCAGGACGGACGTTACCGACGCCATCGCCAGCGTTGTGGTAGGAGTCGGGACGCTCCGGATCGGAGTTTCCGACGGTGACGGCCTGAAAGCCGGCTGCGAGCATCGGGCCGGAGTCGTCAAAGATGGAGCCTGCCGCGACGGCGGGCGCGAGGCCCAGGGATGAGAGGGCACTCTGATAGAGCTCAATGGCCTTTTCAGACGACGGGAACTTGGAGAGGAAAGTGCCTGAGCTCTCCCAGTAGGCGTACGGTTCATCGCCGCCGAGGAGCTCGCAGTTGACCACTATGCCCTTGTTGAAACCGCCCGCCTTGGCGATCTCGGAAGAGGCGTAGGCAGTGGAACCCTGCATGTTCACCTCTTCGCCTCCGAAGAACACCAGCCTGACGGCGGTGTGTTCGAGGGCAGGCCCCCCGGAGGCGGCAGAGCCGCGAGCGAGTTTGTCAGCCATGGAAAGGAGAAGCGCAACGGCGGATCCGTCGTCGCGGGCACCGGGGCTCTGCTTTTCAATGGGCATGAAAAGCCCTCCGGCGAACACGAACGTGAGCATGAAAAGTCCTGCTACTCCCACTATTCCGAGCAGCACGGCTATGCGCCTGGCGCGGATCACGGCGCGGGCATCGGCGCCGCTGTGACGCGCGCGTGGCGAGTAGAGTCGCGAGCGGGAGGAGCGTGACGCCGACAAGCGCGGGTGCCGACCGCGGAAGCTGCGGCGTTCACGCGCGCCGGCGACGATCCCCAGCACCGACGCTACAATCAGGCACACCATCGCCACAGGCGCAAAGTTGTGGACAGGCTTGCGCTGCTGATGGTCGAGGAGCTCAGTCTTCGAGTCATAGTGGGCCGAGAAGGTGATGTACTCCTCAATGGGGCCACTAGGGAGAAAGTCGGCGATGATATTGGTTCCGGTGCGGCCGGCAATCCGGCTCACCACGGGCACGTTCACTTCAAACTCGAGCAGGTACACGGCGGGGATGAGCAGGGCGATCAACAACGCGATCCAAGGGCGGCGCCTGAGCACCAGCAGCACGCACGCGACCGCCGCCACCAGCATAAATAGCCCGACCATCGCAGGCATATATGGCCTCAAGAAAAACTCCTGAACGGTAACACCGGGCGTGAGCTCCACCATTCGATCAGCAATGAAGGCAGCCGTGCGCTCACACGCCTCCGAACCGTTCGGCCTGGGCACCGCGATACTCAACAGGATCTCGTAAGGTGTCAACCTTCTCATCTCCCCCTACGCCGCCGGGCGGATGGCGCTCGGAAGTGCGCCGATCAGAGCCCCATGCAGTGCAGTATTCCAGCAAGAGCGCGTTTCTTCCTGCCTACAGGCTGACTCGAAACCATCCGGAACGATCGAGGATTCGACCGTTTCTCACAGTAACCACCTCGAACAACGCCCGCCGGCCGATGCTATCGAGATCCTCCTCAGATAGTCGGAACTCAACCTGATCAGGCCGGCCGCATGCGTCAGAAGGCGTATACACCAGAGGATTGATGATCGAGGCCGCCGACACTGCCGGTTCGCGCGCAGCAAAGGGCAGCGTGGGTGCAACTTTCAGCAGGTAGTCAAGGGAATCGCGCCGTCGTCCGGCGAGATCAACAGTGACGAGAACACCATCGAGCACGCGGCTGACGACAGTAGCCCGTATCTCGCCGCCAGGCACGAGCAGCCTCGCGACGTCGTTGACAGGGCTGTCGACTAGGGAACCATCTAACGGAATCAGCAGCGATGACTCGGCCGGATCCGCCAGATGGAAGCCAGGTACCGTGGCGAAGAGCTCGTTCGTCCTCACGAAGCTCTTCAAGAACCACCCACCGAGGTCCAACTGGCTGGCGTGCTGCTCAAGAGCCCCATACTTCGCCTCCTGATCATCAGGCGACAGCGGCACACTTATCCACACTGTGGCGGGCTGAGATCTTCCGGGCGGCGGCGTCAAGGAGTGATCGGGCCTGTATGCCCACGTTTCAGGCCACCGTAGCCCTGAGTGAACAACGTAGCACATCACTGGGCAGTCACCCGATGCGACAGACTCCAGCTGCTCAAGGGCGTAGATCGCGAAGGCGTACGTCGCCGAGTGGTCGGTGTGGGTATCGGACGGGTGTGGAATCAGCACCAGATCAGGCGCGAACTCGC
>DBQN01000015.1:14605-14733 GCA_002305255.1 Firmicutes bacterium UBA1393
TGGCCGCCATCAAGAATGGCGAGGATCCCGCCGTCGGGATAGCCCAGGTGAACGATGCTCTCGCTGCCAACACCCAGTCTCGCCAGCGCGGCAGTGGACTCCCTCATACGATGCAGTCCGAGAGCTAT
>DBQN01000015.1:14749-16359 GCA_002305255.1 Firmicutes bacterium UBA1393
ACGATCTTCACATCTGCCCCTTGCTGAACCAGTGAATGGATGAGACCGCCGGCTGCCAGTATCTCATCGTCGGGATGTGGGGCGATCACGAGCAGCCGCGAAGGGCGTGGTCCGGTTTGGGCGTTGGCGGGAGTGGCGGCAAGTGCGGCCACGATGAGCACCAGAGCACTGATGAGCGAGATGGACTGATGGCGTTTCAAACGCAGACCCCCAGCTTGTTATGGCTTTCGCGTGTATATGCCCATGAGCTCGGCACGGGCCAGAACATACCCCTCGATCGCCTTCAGCAGGCGCTTTCGGGTCATCCGCGTGTCCACTTCTAGCATCTGGTCAAGGGCATAGATGCGGAAGTAGTAGCGATGCGTGCCAAATGGCGGGCTGGGACCGATGTATGCGGTTCGCCAGAAGGAGTTCCTGCCCTGAACCATCCCGTCGGCGAAGAGGGCTTGCGGAGGAATGCCTGCCTCGAGCTCTCTCTTGTCGGGAGGGATGTTGTAGAGAACCCAGTGGGTGAACACTAGAGGCAGAGGCACATCCGGATCGTCACATGTGATAGCAAAGCACCGAGTGTCGGCTGGAGGGTCTTCCCACCTCAGAGGCGGAGAGAGGTTTCTGCCCAGGCGAGTGCCGCTGTACAGATCCGGAATCGCCTCACTGTTCTTGAAGGCGTCACTCAATAGCCGAAACCCCATATCGATCCTACCTTTCGACCAGGTGGCCACCGGGCCTCAGTCGTTTAGACCTCGCTCTCCATACATGAAACCGAACAGGCCCAGCAACGCTGTGTAGACCACGACGCTGTATACACTGAAGCGCTCGAGCACGCCGAAATACTCTTTGGGAGCGAGCCCGATGCCAATGGAGCCCACAAACATCGAAACCAACGCTATGAGGGCCAGAACCGCCATCGCCTTGGTCTCTCTGTTTCGCCATCCGCCAATGGATATGGATATCAGGGAAGCGATCGAGAGGAGTACGACCGCAATAGTCACCACGTAGAAGTGCATTATGTCTTGAAAGGTGCCCTGAAACCCTTGACCGCTCAACGGGAACAGGGTATATCCGACGGCTGAGACTGAGATCATGATCGCATAGAGACCGACGCCGAGCCTGAAGGTCTTGTTTGCGTGGCTCGAGACTATCAGGTAGACGAATATGCACCCGAGGACAGAGAACATGGAGTAGAGGGCTGAGAACCTTGAAGCGATGATGTAGGAAGGAGCATCTATGGCAGTGAGATCGCTTACTGCCTGGCTCAGACTACTGTAGCCGGGATAATTCTGAATACCGAGGTATACGTGGAGAGAGTAGAAGACAGCTGCAACAACACCTGAGAGACTGAGCAAGCGAACCAGCCTTGAGTTCATTCTTGTCTCCTTTCAGAAAGCCATACGGCAGTCAACGCCTGACCGAAGTATCTGCTACGAGACTACATGACGAATAATACCGTGGAATCATCGAGCACTCAAGCGGTGTGATCGCCGGCGCAGCTTGCCTCATCGCCATCCTCGACGATTGCGACCGCCGCAGCTAGGGCCAAGGGGCGCCGACATGCCGCGCCGAGCACGTCGCCCTTTCTGAGCCTGCTGCGCTCCGCCCCGGACCTTACC
>DBQN01000085.1:0-5814 GCA_002305255.1 Firmicutes bacterium UBA1393
CCCCTGAGGGTGCGGAATATGGGCATTGACTGCAAACTCCACCGGGTAGACATGGGAGCGTGATGATATGTGACTGACTGTAGGGCTCTGAGCAGTGTCATCAAGACTGTGTCATTCACCGTTGTGTCAAGTCTGCTGCTGTTCGTGTCGGCCGGCCGCCTGGACTGGGCTATGGGCTGGGCGTACGCGGGCCTGTCAATCGCAGGCGTGGCCGCGAGTTGCCTCGTGATCGGTCCTGATCTGCTGGCAGAGAGGTCCGGTGTTGGGGAAGGCGCGACCGCCGGCGACGTGCTGCTAGCGCTGGTCATGGCAAGGCTGGGGCCTGCGGCCATCGCCGTCACGGCCGGGCTCAACCTGCGCCTCGCTCCGTCCACGATGCTGGGCTCGGCGGCGACGGCGGCCGGCGGCGTCGCCTCCGGCCAGCTCCATTGGACGCAGTGGCTCGGCATTGCTCTTTTGCTGGTCAGCTACGTGTTCGTGCTGTGGGCTATGGCGACGAACAGGTTCTTCTCAGGCGTCATGCGCATCCAGCGCGAACGGGGGCACTCCGTGGTGACGAGCGGCCCCTACGCCATCGTGCGTCACCCGGGCTACGCAGGCTCCGTGCTGAGCTGCCTAGGGGCGCCCATGATGCTGGGGTCTCCGTGGGCGGAAGTGCCGGCTGCGCTCACTGTAGTCGCCATCGTGGTCCGCACTGCCTTGGAAGACCGCACATTGCGGGCGCAGCTCCCCGGCTACGTCGCCTATGCGCGCAAGGTGAGGTATCGCCTGATACCAGGGGTATGGTAGAGGGCGTGTGGCAAAAGAACGGTTCCGCGCCTTCGCAGGCGCGGAACCGCCCGGTCTCGATTTCGCCCGGCCGCCCGTCTCACCGCCCGGCCTTGCGAGCGATGTTTCCGGCGGCCAGTCTCCCTAGAATGAGAAGCCCAACGAGATCCAGTGTGAATCGGGCAACTCGCCGGGATGGAACTGATACGCGTAGTCTATCCTGACTCCATGGATGGCGAAGCCTGCGCCGGCGCTGAAGCCGAATGCCTTGTCGGCGTTGATGTTCGCTCCGGCTCTCAGGGCCACCATGGGTATGACCTGGTACTCTGCGCCCAGCCTGCCGGTGAGGTTGGTGATGTCGAAGTCAGCCGCCACCAGCAGTCCGGGGATGGGTTTCACCGAGGCGCCGACGGCGAACACCCTTTCGAAGGGGTCTTTGTGCCCACTCTCGAACTTGACTGAGCCCGCCACGTTGCGGGCGACTGCCCCGAACTTGAAGTCCAGTGCGCCCGGCAGGCTTACCATTGCCCCGATATCGCCGGTTACGCCGTAACCGGAGTTGTCAGGCACGTTCTGCCCGTATACCTTGAGCGCGCCGCCGATAGCCGCCGGGCCGAAGGCGTAGGCGCCGCCAGCTGCGATGGCACCTTCCTGATACCCGAAGGACCCTGTGGGATTGCCCCACCCGTCAGTGCCCTGCACCGTCGATACCAGTCCGAACAGCGCGGCCCCTATGTTCGGCCGGGCGTAGCCAACTCCCATGTAGTTGCCTGCACCGAAGGCGTTGGAGTAAAGTGACGTGATGTTGTTGCCTTCCACGAACGCCAGGCCTGCGGGGTTGTAGTATATCGCATTGCCGTCATCGGCGACTCCCACGAACGCGCCGCCCATTCCCAGTGCCCTGGCGCCCATGCCCACACTGAACAGGGCTCCTGCGCCTGCAGACTCAGGGTTTCCTGATGCCGCCGCCGCCGCTGCTGACAAGCACAGTAGCATGGCGAGTACCGCGGCCAGCGCAGGCAGCACCGCCAGCGCACTCCAACGATTGCGTGTTGTTCTCATTGTGCACCCCCCTGATTAGCGGCTGATCACGAGCCGCTGAATGTCAGATCTCACACCGTCCTCGGTGACTGAGTAGCACAGGTATAGCCCGTTTGGAAGCGCCCGGCCGCCCTTGTCGATGAGGGTCCACAGGAAGTACGACTCACCGGCAGCGAGGGCTTGTGAGAACACCTGTCTACCTGCGATATCGTATACGTAGATGGTAGCCCCTCCGGTGGAGTTCACGAAGAAGTTCACCCAGTGACTGGCCGGATTGGGGCCGAGTGCGAGAGAGTTCGGGCCCACTACCGACACGTAGAACTCCTCGCTGTCACCGTAGCCGGCATAGCCTTCCTTCGATGCGATCACTCTCACGAAGTATGCACCGCTGGTGGGCAGCGACGTGAGGTTCCAGGTGTACGCCCCGTCATTGGGCTCATTCACAGTGATATGTTTCCAGCTCAGGCCACCGTCATTCGAGTAGGTAAGGTCTATCAGCAGAGGTTCGTCTAGAGCATCGACTGCCTCCCACAACACCGGTGCCGTGCCTACGTAGAGCTCGCCTTCGAGCGGCGACGTGACTGTCACCTCCGGCTTGGAGAGCCACTTCAGCGCGTTGTCTAGCAGCACCACACGGTGGATAACGGGAACGGGCTCAGGAGCATCACCCCTTGCCACGCCTTCAACGACCACAACCGTTGGAAGGGCTTCGAACGCCACGGCCATGAACACCAACCTGTGACCGTCGCCGCTGAAGCTGAGGGCACATGGCTTGTCACTATCGTTCATGAGCACCGGCTTCGCCATGGCGTCGAGGGTCAGGCTGTCGGTCCAGTCATCGTAGTCGGCAGGGAACACCAGATACGTGCCGCCCGCGCCGCTGATCAGGCTGTCTTCGACACCCGTGACGTAGGCAGTGCCCACGTCGTGCTCCACATCGACTACATGCAGGTAGTCGGCGGCGAACTGCAATCCGTTTGACACCGACGACTCAAGGCTGTACATGACCTCCTGACCAATCAAGAGCAGCCCTCCGCGATTCGTTAGGTAGCGCGCTATGACCTGGCACTCCTCATCGCTGAGCCCGCCGATCTCGCCGCAGTTCCATACCACCCTGAAGCGCTCGAGCCCGGTGGAGTCATCGACCAGCAGACCTGAATCGATCTGCACATAGCCCTGCTCGAGAACGTCGAGGGCCTCGCTCAGCTGATAACCTGCATCGCCGTCGGGGTCCTCATCGAACACGTATACCACGTCGCCGGGTTCAACCACGACTACACTCAGCTCCACCTGTGTGTATTCACCGTCGACATCCTCCACCGTCAACAGGGCATTATGCACGCCCGGCGAATCGAAGGCTTTGTCGACTGAGGCTCCAGTGAGCGTCGTGCTGTCGCTGAACCGCCACTCAAAGGAGACTTCCTCTTCAGAGTCGATATCGTGCGCCGTCGCCCTGAAGCCGATCTCCTCGCCTACAAACGCAACACGCAGAGTAGACCACGCGCGCGTGATGGTGGGAGGCACGTTGATGTCTCCCATGAGGTAGTCATGTATCTTCTTCAGGAAGTAGACGGCGTTGTTCGGGTCATCGCCCACATCCGGCAGTTCGAGCCATGGCACCGTGCTGAACACGATGCGATAGTACTCGCTGGCGTACCTGAGTGCCGGCGTCACCTCCTCGTCGTAGTAATCGATAAGGATGGGTCGGGCGTTAAGGTCGAGGTGGATCCAGTCTTCGAGGCCGAGGCCGTACACGGTGTCAAAGTCCATCCCGTCCGTTATGGGGTCGTTGTCGACGCCCACCCAGTTGCCAATGCCCAGGTAATAGGCGGCGTCGGACCAGAAGTCGCTCACATGCAGATACTCTCCGGCAAAAGGCGTCACGGCTCCGTAGTCGTAGAAGTAGTCAGGTGACAGCACCAGCAGTCTTCCGCCGTCATCGAGGAATCGCCCGAGGAAATCCGCCTGATCCGGGAGAATGGTGTCACTCCATGAAAGGCCAGTATCCCACACCAGCATCCTGTCGTGGAAGTGATCCGGCAGGCCCAGCGGGAACCTGGAGTCCACCACCACTGCCTTCAGCCCGGCGGCGTCAGCGGCATTCAGGAAGTAGTCCTGCCACTCGTAGCCGCCATCGTCGTCCACGTACACGATGGTGCCGGGATTGGCCACCACGACCTGCACCGGCCATTCAGCAGTGGAACCGTCTTTCGCACGGACCACCAACCGCACCAGGTATGCGCCTTCCTCCTCGAACACGTGGTTCGCAGTGAAGCCAACGGCCCAAGGCCCCGACAGTGAGGCGCCATCCCCGGACTCGGCTTCCTCCTCATCGAAGTACCACTCGGCCGACGCCACGTCCTGCGGGCGGTCTACGTAAGCCGTGAAGTTCACGGCCAGCGGAGCCGAGCCGAAAGTCGTATCGGCTGTGACCGACACCTCTACAGGGAACTGCAGATTTATGGCGTTGGCCAGGTTCAGCCTGCCGCCGGTGGTCATCTTGCCTGTGAAGGCAGGATTGCGATCAGCCGATCTCAGGATTATGTCCTTTATGGTCAGCCCGTCGCCATATAGCGGTATCGCCGGATGCTCAGCCGCCACAAGCGCCGCCGCCCCGGTTACGTGAGGAGTGGCCATGGATGTACCGGCCATCCAGGCTCCACCCGTTGGGGTGATGGACAGCACCCAATAGCCTGGTGCGGCAATGTCGACCGACTCCGCACCGAAGCACGAGAAGTTGACGAGGTTGTCATTCCAGTCGGACGCTGCCACTGAAATCACGTTGGGCAGATCGTACGACGAAGGGTAGTGAGGGTAGAGATCGTTGTCGAGTCCTTCATTGCCCGCGGATGTGACGAACAGTATGCCTGAGTTGGCCATCGCCTGTTCCAGCAGCCCGCTGTAGCCACCTCCGCCCCAGGAGCAGTTGCAGACTTTCGCGCCCATCTGCGCAACGTAATCGACGGCCTTGAGGGCGTTCATCGTCGACCCGCTGCGGCCGTGGATGAACTTCGCCGACATGATCCTGGCCGTCCAGGCAACGCCGGTTCCACTAGCACTGTTGTTGCCGACTGCCCCTATGGTGCCGGCTACATGCGTTCCGTGCATGTCGGCGTCGGGATCATCGTAGACCGACGCATCATCATTGGCGAAGTCCCACCCGTTGATGTCGTCGATGAAGCCGTTCCCGTCATCATCGATTCCGTTTCCGGCGATCTCACCCGGGTTGACCCAGATGTTGGCCTTGAGGTCAGGATGGGTCACCATTATGCCTGAGTCGATCACTGCCACCAGCACGTCGGACGCATCGGTGCGCACGTCCCAGGCACGAACAGCGTCGATGTCGGCACCGGGCAGGCCCAGTTCATTGAACGCTCCTGAAGGGTGGAACAGGCTGCCTGTGTTGTGGTATCCCCATTGCCAGTCGAACCAGGGATCGTTCGGCACCTCCTCAGGAAACCAGAGATAGTTGGGCTCAGCATGCTGCACGAACCTGCTCGCCCCGTAGGTCGCAGCAGCATCCTCGACGACGACTCCCGCGGGAAGAGTGAGCCTGAACACCTCCACGCCTGAGCTCATCGTCAACGACTCCGCCACCTGAGCTCCCGTGGCGGCGTTCAGCGCCGCGAAGCCCAACGACGCATCGCGGCTCATAGTGCCCTCGACCATGAACTGAGGTTTGATGCTTACCAGCAACTCTCCTTCGACGTACTGCGCTTCCCCAGGCCCCCTGTTGACCGGGATTATCTCCTCCGCACCAGCCGCCAGTCGTGAACGTGCAGCAGAGGGCGGTGAAGATGGCACTGCCGGAGCTGCGCCAGCCGACGCCGCGGCCAGCAGCAGCACCGCTACGGCAGCATAGACCACACGTCTGAACATCGAACTCCTCGACACATGTGTTCCCCCCTTGTGCTGTTGTCGGGCGGGTGCCGGCCGAGCGGAATCGGCAAGCGCCTCACTTGCAGGCCAAGCAGGCACTCGCGGCCGCGAAGCACGTCCCCGTCT